>NZ_JBMAWR010000012.1:0-166719 GCF_048586865.1 Pseudomonas bharatica
TTTGTTGCAACGTGCCATGGCCTGTGAAATCTGCGCTGCCAGCCTTTGGATGTTCGGCGATCTACTGCGGGGAGACTGTTGGGCTCGACGCGGTATCGCGTCGTACAAACAAGGCGATCACTATGGCCTGTCAGGCATAGGCACGTTTCAACAAAATGTGGGAGCCGGCGTTGCCGGCGATGCGCCGCGCGGGCGGCGCTCGATCTCAAGGGCGCTGAAGATCTCCCGGCGTGCGCCTGGTGGCCATAACGCGGTTCTCAGACGGGCACCTCGTAGCCACCACTATTCAGAAAGATGCCTAGATACCCACGCTCTTCGCTGGAACCAACCCCCGGGCCGTTGCGTCAACCGCAAAACAGCAACAGGGTGCATGACGATGACCAAAGATCCAGTAGAGAGCGTGCTCGAATACCTCAAGCATCACCAACTGATCCTGACCACCGCCGAGTCCTGCACGGCGGGAGACATGGTGGCCATGCTGGCCGCGATACCCGGTACCGGCGAAGTGCTGGAAAGCGGTTATGTGGTGTATTCGCCGAGTGCCAAGAAACGCCTGCTCGGCGTCAGCCAGGAGACCATCGATCGCTATGGCCTGACCAGCGAAGCAGTGGCCTGGGAAATGGCCCGCGGCGCCCTGCGCGACAGCCAGGCGAATGTCGCCATCGCCACCACCGGCATCGCCGGCCCCGAGGGCGAAGGCAGCATCCAGCCAGGCACCCTGTGCTTTGCCTGGGCCTTCGCCGGCGAACCGCTTGCCACCTTCACCCGTAGCCAGCGTTTCTTCGGCGAGCGTGCCGAGGTCATGCGCCAGGGCGCGCTGTTCGGCCTGACCCAGCTTGAGCACTACCACCAGCGCTGGTTGCGCGGCGAGCGTGCCTGACCATGAACGACGACGAGCTGGTCTCGCGCCATTACCCGGTCGAGGAAGACATGAGCCTGCAGCAGCGGGTCTGGCGCTTCGAGCGGGTCGGTTGGTACGTGCTGGTGCTGATCGTGCTGCTGGCCCTGGCCGGCCTGTTCGGCAACGGTCCGCTCAGCGATGCCGACGCCACCAGCGCCGACGGGCGCGTTCGCGTGGAGTACCAGCGCCTGAGCCGCAGCGGCACCACCGACAGCATGCGCATCCAGGTCCGTGGCACCCCGGGCCAGCCGGTGCAGCTGCTGCTTGGAGGCTCGCTGCTGCGCGAAGCCAGCATCGAGACCCTGCAACCCGAGCCGCTGTCGGCACAGTCCCGCGGCGAGGAAATCCTCATGCGCCTGGGCACCGGCGAGGATGGCATCGCGACGCTGTACCTGACCCTGCGCAGCGAACATGTGGGCCGCCTGGAAGGACGCGTCGGCCTTGGCCAGGGCAGCACCACAACCTTCTCGACCTTTTTCTTTCCCTAGGAGCCAGCCATGGATTCCATTCTCCGCGCCGCAGGCATGTACCTGGCGTTGATGCTGGTATTCCGCATCGCGGGGCGCCGCTCCCTGGCCGACCTGACCACCTTCGACTTCGTCCTGCTGCTGATCATCGGCGAAGCCACCCAGCAGGCATTGCTGGGCGACGACTTCTCCTTCATCAACGCCATGCTGGTCATCGCCACGCTGATCGCTCTGGACGTCGGGCTGTCGCTGGCCAAGCTCAACTCGCGCCGCCTGGCCCGGCTGCTGGACGGCCATGCCACGCTGGTGGTCGAGCACGGCCGCTTCCTCCACCAGCGCATGCGCCGGGCACGCCTGACCGAGGACGACATCCTGGAATCGGCGCGCGACAGCCAGGGCATCGAACGGGTGGAGCAGATCAAGTTCGCGATCGTGGAGCGCAACGGCAAGATTTCAGTGATCCCGCAGGAACCGTGATCAGGGCTTCCAGGCCACCTGATGTTCCTCCAGATACACATCCACTGCCGCTTCCACCGTCGGCTGGAATACGTCCCGGCCGATATGCGCCAGCACTTCGAGGCGCTCCAGCTTGTCCCGCACCGGATCCTTCACCTCGGCGAAGCGCAGCTCGATCCCCTGCCCGCGCAGGCTCTGTTCCAGCTCGACCAGCATGTCGGCCGAGGTCACGTCCACGCTGGTCACCGGCTCTGCCGCGATCACGACCCGTCGCACCGGCCCGGGTGCCTGCTGCACCGCGTGCAGTACAGAGTTCTGGAACAGCTCCGCGTTGGCGAAGAACAGCGGCGCATCCCAGCGCAGCAGCACCAGCCCCGGCACCAGCCGCGCCTGCGGGTAGCGGCTGACGTCGTGATAGCCGCGAATTCCGGCGACCCGCCCGAGTACGGCGTAGTGCGGACGCCAGCCATCCCAGAGAAACTCGATCACCGCGATCGCTACCGCCAGGCCGATGCCTGGCACCGCGCCGAGCACGGCGACACCGACGAAACAGGTGATCGACAGCCAGAACTCCCATTGCTGGATACGGTAAATGCGCCGCAGGTCCTTGAACTCGAACAGGCCGATGGCGGACGCAATCACCACGGCAGCCAGGGCGCTGCCGGGCAGATGCTTGAGCAGGTCGGGCCCCAGCAGCAGCAACAGCGCCACCCCCAGCGCACCGAACACCCCGGCCATCTGCGTACGCGCCCCGGCCGCCTCGGCCACCGGGGTCCGCGACGAACTGCTGCTGACAGGAATGCCCTGGAACAGCCCGGTGGCAAGGTTGGCCATGCCCAGGCCGATCATTTCCTGATTGGCATCCACTGGCGTGCGGGTCTTGGCGGCATAGGTGCGCGACAGCACGCTGGTATCGGCGAAAGACACCAGCGCCGCCGCGAAGCCGCCGATCAGGATCGCCTGCACATCGGCAGCGTCGATCAACGGAAAGGCGAACCCCGGCAAGCCTTGGGGCAACGAGCCGGTGACCTTGACGCCGTACCTGGCTTCGAACTGCAACGACCACGCGACCAGCGTCGCAGCCACTACGGCGACCAGCATTCCGGGCACCCGCTCGAAGCGCTTGAGCAGCAGGATGATCGCCAGGCTGCCGGCGCCTACGGCAAACGCATGCCAGTTGGCCTTGCCGTCGAGCAGGGCCTGGACAAGGTGCCAGATATCCCGCGCCGGCCCTTCGCTGTCGACGCTGATGCCGAACAGCTTGGGCGTCTGGCTGATCAGCACGGTCAGGGCGATGCCGTTCATGTAGCCGTAGCGGATCGGTTTGGACAGCAGCTCGGTGATGAAACCCAGGCGCAGTATCCCGGCCGCAAGGCAGACCAGGCCCGAGACCAGGGCCGTGGCACTGGCCAGGGTGATCGCCCTGAGCGGATCACCGCCGGACAACGGCAACACCACGGCAATAATGATCGCGACCAGGGCCGAATCGGGGCCGAGCACAAGGATCCGGCTCGGCCCGAACAGGGCATAGGCCAGCAGCGGCACGATGGTCGCGTACAGCCCATGGATGCCCGGCACCCCCGAGGCCTGGGCATAGGCGATGCCCACCGGGACCAGCATGGCGGTGAGCACCAGGCCGGCCAGCAGGTCCCTGGGCAACCAGGCAAGCGGGTAGCTGCGCAGCACCTGCAGGCCCGGCAGCCAGCGCTGCCAATCACGTTTGCCAGGGGGCGCGGCGGGCTTGGACGATGGAGGCTGCATAGATTTCCTTGGGCGACGAGCAGAACGCCTGAGCAAATCTAGCAAGGTTATTGGCTCCCGCAGCCGGCGGCGGTCAATCTTTGGTGCGCTGGGCAATATTCAATTGCCAGCACGGCTGTGCTAGAACATCAAGGCAGCAGGCAACCTGTGGTTTTCCCCTGCCGAAGCGGAACGTCCCGGCGCGCGCGCCAGTCCAACGCCGGCTGGCTCCCTGGCCCTGCGGGCAAGAACGAATGAAAAGAAACACCGGTGGAACGCGATGAAGCACCTGACCCGTGAAGCGCTGGAGGCGGAAATCCTGCGTTTGCGCATGGCCCTGGAGAATGCGGGGCTCGATCCCGACCCGCCGTCAGCCCATTACCAACCCTTCGAAACCACCGCCATGCACAAGGCCCGGGTCGCCTTGCGCAAGAGCGAGGAACGCTTTCGCACCATCCTCGAAACGGTCGAGTCGGCCTTCGCCCTGGTCAAGGTCAAGTTCGACGCCGATGACCGCCCCATCGACTACCAGTTCGTCGAGGCCAACCCGGCCTTCGAACGCCAGGCCGGGGTCGATCTGCGCGGCAAGTGGGTCACCGAGTTCGCTCCGGACCTGGAGGATTTCTGGTTCCAGAC
This sequence comes from Pseudomonas bharatica, assembly GCF_048586865.1. NCBI lineage: Bacteria > Pseudomonadati > Pseudomonadota > Gammaproteobacteria > Pseudomonadales > Pseudomonadaceae > Pseudomonas > Pseudomonas bharatica. Next base: position 4,201 of record NZ_JBMAWR010000012.1, read on the forward strand.
CTACGGCCATGTGGCCAGGACCGGCGAGCCGGCCACCTTCGAAAGCTATGCCGAGGCCTTCAAGCGCTGGTTCGACGTGCGCGCGGTCAAGGTCGGCGAACCCGAGGAGCGCCTGATCGCGATCATCTTCAGCGACGTCACCGAACGCCGCAACGCCGAGGAGCGCCTGCGCCGCAGCGAGGCCCTGGCCCGGCAGAACATCGAACGGGTGCAACTGGCCCTGGCCGCCGGCGCGATCATCGGTACCTGGCACTGGGACCTGAACAACGGCCGGTTCAGCATCGATGAGGCCTTCGCCCGTGCCTGCGGCCTGGATCCGGCCTGGGGCACCGAGGGCCTGACCCTGGAGCAGGTGTTGCAATCGGTGCACCCGGATGACCGCAACGGCCTGACCGAAGCCATCGGCGCGGTGATTGCCAGCGGCAAGCCCTATGCCCATCAATACCGGGTCAAACGCAGCGATGGCCGCTATTACTGGATCGAAGCCAATGGCCGCGTCGATCGTGCCGAGGACGGCAGCCCTAGCAGCCTGCCGGGTGTGGTGATCGACGTCGAGGAGCGGCGCTCGGTGGAGGCCGAGCGCGACCGCGCCATCGCCGCATTGCGCAGCCTCAACGAAACCCTCGAACAGCGGGTCGCCGCGCGCACCCTGGAGCTGATGCAAGCCGAAGAGAAACTGCGCCAGTCGCAGAAAATGGAAGCGGTCGGCCAGCTCACCGGCGGTATCGCCCACGACTTCAACAACCTGCTGGCGGGGGTTTCCGGCGCCCTGGAAATGATGGCGACCCGTATCGCCCAGGGCCGTATCCAGGAGCTGGACAAGTACCTGGACACTGCCCAGGGCGCGGTCAAGCGCGCCGCTTCCCTGACCCACCGGCTGCTCGCCTTCTCCCGCCGGCAGACCCTCGACCCGCGGCCCACCGACGTCAACCGGCTGATGCAGGGCATGGGCGAACTGATCCAGCGCACCGTGGGCCCGGGCATCGCCGTCGAGACGTTGGCAGCCCCCGGCCTGTGGCCGACCCTGGTGGACGCCAGCCAACTGGAAAACGCCCTGCTCAACCTGTGCATCAATGCCCGCGACGCCATGCCCGATGGCGGGCGCATCCGCATCGAAACCGCCAACACCAGCCTGGATGCCGAGGGTGCCCGGGCCCAGGAAATCGCCGAGGGTGAATACGTCCTGCTGACGGTGGCCGACACTGGCATCGGCATGACTCCGGACATCCTCGCCAAGGCGTTCGACCCGTTCTTCACCACCAAGCCGATCGGCCAGGGCACCGGGCTGGGGTTGTCGATGATCTACGGTTTCGCCAAGCAGTCAGGTGGCCAGGTGCGCATCAGCTCGGAATCGAGTGGCGGCACCAGCGTGCAGATCCTCCTGCCGCGTTACCAGGGCGCCCTCGACGAGGAAAACGCCGGAAGCGATCTCAATGCGATGATGCCGAGCGTATCCGGGGAAACCATTCTCATCGTCGACGACGAACCCAGCGTGCGCATGCTGCTGGTGGATGCGCTGGGCGATCTCGACTACAGCCTTATCGAGGCGGGCGACAGCCTGTCGGGGCTCAAGGTGCTGCGCTCGGACGTGCACATCGACCTGCTGATCACCGATGTCGGCCTGCCCGGCGGCATGAATGGCCGGCAGATGGCCGATGCCGGGCGAATGACCAGGCCGGACCTGAAGGTACTGTTCATCACCGGCTATGCCGAGACCGCCGCCATCGGCGAAGGGCAACTCGAACCGGGGATGCAGGTGCTGACCAAGCCATTCGCCCTGGAAGCGCTGGCAGAGCGGGTGCGGGAAATGATCAGGGCTTGAGATTACAACGCCGGCCGCACCTTTTCCGCCCACTCCCGCACCGACGCGCGCTGCCACTGCCGCGCCGCATAATCCTTCAGCCGCTGCGGCACTTCATCGCCATTGAAGATCAGCCGGTTGAGCATCACGGCCAGGTCCGCATCGGCGATGGACCACTCCCCGCACAGATACTCCGCCCCCTCCGGCAACAACGCCTGCGCCGCCGCGATCAGCTTGCCTGCCGCCGCCTGCCCCGCCGTCGACAACGGCCCTTGCTTCACGCCGTAGAACACCACCAGGGTGGAACGCTCTTCGCGGATCGGCATCAGGTCGCTGCGTAACCAGGCCTGGACCTGCCGGGCGCGGGCGCGCTGGAGCGGATCGCGGGGATAGACCGGGCATTCGGGATACAGGTCTTCCAGGTATTCGCTGATGGCCGAGGACTCGGACAGGGCGAAACCGTTATGGACCAGGGTGGGTACCCGTTGGGTGAGAGACAGCCGGCTGTAGCCATCCGCCTGGTTTTGCCCCTGGTCGAGGTCGACCGGCACGGTTTCGAAATCCAGGCCCTTTTCCCGCAGGGTGACATGCACCGACATGGCATAAGGGCTGGTGTAGCGGGCATCGACGAACAGGCGCAGCTGACTCATGGCGCAATCTCCTTGGTTGAGGAGATCACGCTATGAGGTTTTTCGAGGGAAATACAATTCAAGCTTTTCATGGGGGTATTCCAGGGCGGAATAGGGCTGGCCTACGGCTGCCCGACGATTCCCGCCCTCACCCGCTCCACCTGCTCGACACTCACCGCCGGAGCACGGTTCGACCAGCCCTGGCGCAGGAACGTGGCCAACTGCGCGACCTCGGCATCGTTCAGGCGCTTGGCGAAACCTGGCATCGGCAGCACCGATGGCGCGCGCTCGGTAGAGGGCGTGGCCGCGCCGGCGAGGATCACGTGCAACAGCGCGTCCGGCTTGTCGGCGGTGACCACCGTGGCCCCGTCCAGTTGCGGGAAGACCCGCTCCGCGCCCTTGCCGGAGACAAAGTGGCAGGCATTGCAGTTATCCAGGTACAGGCGCTCGCCAAGGCTGAGGTCGCGCGCAGCGGCAAGCTTGCGCGCCGTGGCCCCGGCACGCTCGACGTCGGCTCGGTGAGCCCTCGCCTGCCCCGGGTCCAGCGACTTCAGATAGGCCGCCATGGCCTGCAGATCGGCATCGCTCAGGTGCGAGGTGCTGTTGGCGACCACGTCGGTCATCTCCCCTGCTACCGAGGCCTTGGCATTGCGCCCGCTGCCCAGGTACTCGGCGATCTCGTCCTCGCTCCAGTGCGGCATGCCGCGCAGGGCCGGGACGTTCCAGCCATTGAGTTCGGTACCGGTGAGATAAGCGACCGCGCGCTCGTCCAGGCCGTTTTCCTGGAGGGTCAGGGCCCGCGGGGTGTGACACGAGCCACAGTGCCCCAGGCCCTGGACCAGGTAGGCACCGCGAGCGATGTCGTCGCCGTTGACGGCCGCCTCGCTGCTTGCCACCGACTCGGGGGCTGGCGAGAACAACGCGCGCCAGTAGGCCAGCGGCCAGCGAATCGACAGCGGCCAGGGAATGTCGCTGGCACGGTTCTCCTGGCGCACCGCCGGTACGCCCTGCATGAACCAGGCGTACAGCGCCCGGGTGTCGGCGTCGGTCAGGCGGGCGTAGGACGGAAACGGCATGGCCGGGTACAGCGCAGCCCCGTCGTGGCCGATGCCGCGGCGCACGGCGCGTTCGAACTGGCCATAGGTCCAGCGGCCGATGCCGGTGTCCGGGTCGGGGGTGATGTTGGTGGAGTAGATGGTGCCGATCGGCGAGGCAATGCCCAGCCCGCCGGCGAACGGCTTGCCGCCCTCGCGGGCGGTATGGCAGGCGACGCAGTCGCCGGCGCGGGCCAGGTAGGCGCCCTTGTCCAGCAGCTCGGGGGTGACCGCCTGGGACATCTGCTCGGCGGCATCCCCGGACCGGTTGAGCAGCCCGGCGACCAGCCAGGCCAGCAGGGCCCCGACCAGCAGGACCAGGCACAGCGACAACAGCAGTGGACGGGATCGGGTTGTCATGGTCGCGCTCCTCAGGCCTGTACCAACGGGCCAGGGTTCTTCAGGTACTGCTCCTTGATGGCCTGGGCCGACATCAGGGTCAGGGCGCCGATCAGCGCGGTGGGGTTGGCCTGGAAGTTCTGCGGGAAGGCATTGCCGCCGGGGACGAAGACGTTGTGCACATCCCAGCTCTGCAAGTAGCGGTTGAGCGCGCTGGTTTTCGGCGAGTCGCCCATGATCGCGCCGCCGACGTTATGCGTGGACACGTACTTGGTGATATCCCAGTGCGAGTCCATGCCCAGGAAGTTTTCGCTGTAGCTGTCCGGCCCCAGCTCCCGGGTGATGTCGAGGACGATGCCGCGCAGGTACTGCTGCAGCTTCAGTTCGTTGGGTTTCCAGTCGAAGGTGATGCGCAACAGCGGCTGGCCCCACGGGTCCTTGTAGGTCGGGTCGAGGTCCACATAGTGGTCGCGATAGGACATGCAGCCGGTGGAGATGTTGATGGTCATCGAATGGCCATACCAGTCCTGCATCGCCTCCTTCCAGCCCTGGCCCCATTCCGGCGTCCCCGACGGCAGCGAGGTGCCGATGGGCGTGCCGGTGGCCTGGGAACTGTGGATCTTTGCCCCACCGATCACGCCCAGTCCCGGGCCATCGAAATTGCCCGGGGAGATATCGTTGAACATCTGTCCGGTGGCGCCGGCGGTGGCGAAGGGATTGAAGTGCTTGTCCTTGAAGAACAGCGTCGCTCCGCCGACGCTGAGGAAGGCGTAGTTGCGCCCGATCACGCCCTCGCCGGTGTGCGGGTCATAGGGCTTGCCGATACCCGACAGCAGCATCAGGCGCACATTGACGAACTGGAAGCCGGCCAGGATGACGATCTTCGCCGGCTGGAACACCTCGTTGCCCTGGGCATCGGCGTAGGTAACGCCGCGGGCGGTCTTGCCGTCGGGGTGCAGATCGACCCGCAGCACGTTGCAGCCGGTGCGGTAGTCGAAGTTGTCCATGCGCGTGAGGGCGTCCATCACGGCGGTCTGCGGCGAGGCCTTGGAATAGTTCAGGCACGGGTACTTGCTGCAGAAGCCGCAGTAGTTGCACGGCGCAATCTGGTTGCCGTAGGGGTTTTTCCACGGGCGCGAAACGTTGGCCGAGGGGTTGGGGAACGGGTGGTAACCCAGCTTGCGCGCGGCCTCGGCGAACATCCTGTTGTTCAGCGTGTCTTCCAGCGCCGGCAGCGGGAACGGGCTGGAACGCGGGCCCTCGAACGGGTCGCCGCCGGCGATGATCTGCCCGCGCAGGTTGCCGGTGTTGCCGGACAGGCCGCAGATCTTGTCGAAGCGGTCCAGGTACGGCTCGATCTCGTCCCAGGTGAAAGGGTAATCCTGGATCTGCATGCGCTCGTCGAGGCTGCCCGGTGCGTAGGCCTGGTCGGCATAGGTCTTGAGCTTGATATCGGTCGGCGTGGGGCGGATCAGCACGCCGGTCCAATGCAGGCCGGAGCCGCCGACGCCGGTACCCGGGACGAAGGCGCCCCACTGCCGGGTCGGCAGCGCGTTGCCGGCCAGGTCATGGCGCACGGTCAGGGCACCGTCCCGGGGCGTGACCATGACCTTGTTGCGCAGGCCGTAGGCGTACTGGTCCGCTGGCCTGGGGTAGGAAAAATCGGCGTTGGGCCGGTCGGCGCCGCGCTCCAGGGCGCGCACCCTGAGCCCCGCCTGGGCCAGCTCGATGCTCATCAGCGAACCGGTCCAGCCCAGGCCGACCACGACCACATCGACTTCATCATTGCTCATGCTGCTCATGCTTGCCCCTTGAATGCTGTGGCGCCGGATAACGGCTTCAGGCGCGCTCGCCACTCAGGCTCACCGGCCCGAGCGGATACGCCACGTTGTGTTGGGTCACCCATTCCAGATAGCTGGCACGGGCACCGGGAAAGCCGATGGCGATCCACGCCTTCATGCCCTTGTTGCCGCCATAGATAGGATCGGCGAGCCAGCCCTGGCGGGTGTGGTTGAGCAGGTCGGTGAACAGCAGCTTGCCCGGCAGCACCGGCTCGCCGTGGGCAGCGAAATCGATCTGGCCGTTCTGCAACTGGCCCAGGACCTGCCCGCGGGTGGGCAGGTCGAGCAAGGCGAAATGCGTGCCGTGGCTGGCCTGGCACGCGCGCTCCAGGGCGGCGATGCCCTTGCGGTAGACCTCCTGCGGGGTGAAGGGCAACTGGTAGCCGAGGGTGGCGGGCGCGTTCAGGTCGAAGGGGCCTTCGAGATAGACCTCGCTGCCCAGGTCGCCGGCCAGTTGCTGGTCGATGAAGATCGGCACGTTGCATTCGAGTGCGCCGGGGCCGCGGCCATCGGCGGGGATCAGGCGGTCGCAGGCGGCCTTGATGAAGGTCCACTCGGCGGCGCTGAAGAACACCGGGGTGTAGCTGTCGAGGCTCGGCGCGATGATCTCCGCCGCCACGGCCGCGCTCAGGCCGTCGAGGGCGATGCCCATGGCGGGCAAAGCGATCAGCGAAGATAGCAGGAACTTCCTTCGCGAGGTTTGCTTGGCTGACAACATGCAGGTTCACCTATTACCTTGCGCAGGGAACCCGGATGGCGTGCTGCATATCGACCTGGCGGGCTGGGCGCCGCGCTTCTTGCGGGTATCGATGGGCAGGCGTTGGCATCACGGGCAAAGTGGCCGGCCTGGCCTGCCTCGCTTGTTACAAGACATTTCAAAACCGGCGTTGCTATGGCTTTGTCCGCGGGATGTCCGGGGAAGTTCGGTCGGGTTGCGCAAAACCAGCGCAAGGAACGGAGTGTCCTGGTCCTGCTGCCTCGACAAACTGAGTCCATCCCACTCAGGTGCAACGGCATGCAGACCCGTTTTTCTTTTGAAAACCCCAGCCTAGTAGAGTCCCTGGATAACACGGGCCACGCCCTGCTTCCGGCACTGCTCAGCGGCGACGAATGCCGGCAACTGGTCGCCCTGTATCCGCAAAGCGACCGGTTCCGCTCGCGCATCGTCATGTCTCGCCACGGTTTTGGCAGCGGTGAATACCAGTACTTTCGCTATCCACTGCCTGCGCAGGTCGAGCGGCTGCGCCAGCGCATCTATCCCCTGCTTGCCGGGATCGCCAACCTGTGGAACAGCCGGCTCAATTGCCAGGAGTCTTACCCGCCCACCCTCTCCGGCTTTCTCCGGCAGTGTCACCGGGCAGGCCAGATGCGCCCCACGCCCCTGCTGTTGCAGTACCGGCCCGGCGATTACAACTGCCTGCACCAGGACCTCTATGGAGACCTGTCCTTCCCCCTGCAGGTGGCCATCCTGCTGTCACGTCCCGGCGTTGATTTCGAGGGCGGCGAATTCTGCCTCACCGAGTATTCCAGCCAGGAGCACCGCGCCGAGGTCGTACCCTTGCAGCAGGGCGACGGCGTGGTTTTCCCGGTGGCGATACGGCCAGTGCCGGGGCGGCGCGGTGGTTGGCGCAGGGTGCAGGTCCGGCACGGTGTCAGCCAGGTATCGAGTGGCAACCGGCACACCCTGGGGGTGATCTTCCATGACGCTCGCTGACATGCTCGCCGGCCTCGAGCGGGACGGTTACCTGCTGCTCCCCGGCTACCTGGACGCCGATCGGTTCGGCTCCTGCGGCCTGCTCAACACCTTGAAGACGACCTTCTATCCGCCGCTGGCACGCATAGCCAACCATTGGAGTGAACAGGAAGCCTACCCGCCACAACTGGCCGCACTGCAGGCGCGCTGCCGCGAAGCGGGCCGTGCGCTGGATCCTTCACGCTACACCCGCCTGCGCGAGCAGGAGCACCAGCCGTTGCGCCAATCGCCGACGGCTTTTCCGCTCCTGTTGTGCGCGCTTCTGTGCACTCCCGGCAAGGACTTCAGCGGTGGCGACCTACTGCTCACCGAGCACCGCCCGCGCCTGCAATCCCGGCCCATCGTGGTGCCGTTGCGCCGGGGCGACATCGCGATCATTCCCGCCGGCCGCCGCCCGGTACGCCACTCCCGGGTGACAACGCGCCACGCCATCAGCCGGGTCCGCAGCGGCGAGCGCCTGGGCCTGGAGCTGTTCTTCGATCTGCTGTGAGCGCGCTTCGTTTAGCGCGCAGCCCAGGCGTTGAAGCGCTCTTCCAGTTCCTCGCCGTGATCCACCCAGAATCCGGAATCCACCAGCAGGCCCTGCTCCAGGTTGGCCGGCGCGGTCGGCAACTGGGCCTGGACGTCCAGCGGCAAGGCATCCAGCGCCTGCTTGTTGACCGGGCCGTAGGGGATGCTCGACGAGAAGCGCTGCTGGTTGGCCGCCTGGCTGGCGAAGACGATGAACTTCTCGGCCAGGGCCTTGTTCGGCGAGCCCTTGACGATGGCCCAGTGGTCGGGGTCATAGAGGCCGCCGTTCCACACGATGCCGAGGTGGGTGCCTTCCTTCTGGGCCACGGCGATGCGTCCGTTGTAGGCGGCGGACATCACCACGTCATTGGCCGCCAGCCATTGCGGCGGCTGGGCGCCGGCTTCCCACCACTGGATCGAAGACTTGATCTGGTCGAGCTTGGCGAAGGCCCGGGTCACGCCGGCAGGGGTGGCGAGCACCTTGTACAGGTCGGCACGGCTGACGCCATCGGCGAGCAAGGCGGCTTCCAGGGTGTACTTGGCGCCTTTGCGCAGGCCGCGCTTGCCGGGATACTTGGCGGTGTCCCAGAAGTCGGCCCAGGAGGCGGGTGGCGAGGACAGCTTCGCCGGGTTGTAGGCCATGACCATCGACCAGACATAGCTGGCGACGCCGCATTCGCTGACGGTATCGGCCAGGTAGTGCTCGCCGTTGCCAAGCAGCGCCGGGTCGATCTTCTCGAACAGCCCCTCTTCGCAGCCGCGCAGCAGTTCAGGGCTTTCCACCTCGACCACGTCCCAGGACACCTGGCCGACGCTGACCATGGCCTTCACCTTGGACAGTTCGCCGTTATAGTCGCCGGCCACCACCTTGCCCGCCCCGCTCTGCTCGAACGGCTTGAAATAGGCCTGGTCCTGGGCAGCCTTGGTGGCGCCGCCGAAGGAGATCACGGTGAGCTTGTCCGTCGCGGCCAGGGCATTGCCCGCCGCCAGAGTGGAAACCACAGCCAACGCGCACGCACGCATTTTCAAAGACATCGACACTTCCTCCCTACTACTCAAGGTAAATGCCGGGTAGCCGCGAACAGCAGGCGCGGGTCGTCGACCCCGACATGGTTGGCAAAGACAGTCTTGAAAGGGCAGTAAGGCGGGCGCGGGCTCTTCTGTTCGGGCCCTGGCGCCGGCCGGGTTTCGAGCGCGTGGAATGCGCGTCGTTTTTATTCTTCGAGTGAGGAGGATGATGGAGCAGAGCGGGGGTTAGGCAAATTATTAAAAATGTTGGGGCTGGGCAGGAAAAAGCTTTGTAGTGACCGACGGGCCAACCCGATCCCGTGGGAGTCCGTCCAGCCGTTCAGGCTGCGTTGTCGCGCAAAGAACAGTTCCAAAGCACGGCGCGTACCTTGTGGGAGCGGGTTCGGCGCTCCGATGAACCCGCTCCCACAAGGTACGCGTCGTGATTCCTACAGGTCTAGCACCAGGCAGCCGCCGCGGGCCCTTGAGCAGCAAGGCGTCATTTGCCCGCGTCGCTCTTCGGCGGTGAGGAACTGGTCGCGGTGATCCACCTCGCCATCCACCACCCGGGTAATGCAGGTGCCGCAGATTCCCTGTTCGCAGGATACCGGGATGATGATTCCGGCGTCGTCCAGCACCTGGGTGATGGAACGATCCGCCGGCACCTCGAAGACCTGCCCCGTCGCGTGGATGCGCACCTCGAAGGCCGCGTCTTCAGCATGGGTCAGCGGCGCTGCGCCGAAGTATTCGCGATGCAGTCGCGACTCGTCCCAGCCCAGCGCCCGGGCGCCCTCGAGCACATGGTCGATGTAACCTGCCGGACCGCAGACATACAGGTGCGTATCCGCCGGCTCGTTCGCCAGGACCGTAGCCAGGTCCAGACGTTGGCCGTCGTCGAAATAGCACCTGGCCGGCAGTTCGCCGAGCTGGTCGAGAAACGCCGCACGTTGCGCCGAACGCGCCGAGTAGTGAACGGCGAAAGGCCGCCCTTCGCGGGCCAGGCTGTGGGCCATGGCCAGGATCGGCGTGATGCCGATACCACCGGCGAACAACAGCGAGCGCCCTGCCCCGCTGTCCAGCGCGAACAGGTTGCGCGGCTCGCTGACCGTCACTCGCTGGCCCACCCGCAACCGCTGGTGCACCGCCCGCGAGCCGCCGCGGGACGCCGCATCATGCAGCACACCGATGCAGTAGCGGTGCTGCTCGTGCGGGTCGTTGCACAGTGAATACTGGCGGACCAGCCCCTGGTCGAGATGCACGTCGATGTGCGCGCCGGCGGTGAACGCGGGCAACGGTGCGCCGTCTTCGCGGACCAGCTCCAGGCCGACGATGTCCTCGCCCTCCAGGCGCATCGCCTTGATCAGCAGTTCCATCACGATGCACTCCGGGCAATCACCGGTGCCTGCTCGGCGGCGATGATCCGTTCGATGATGCGTCGCGACTGCACGCCGCCGGCATCGATATTGAGCTTGAGCAGGCTGCGCTGCGGGTGTTCCAGCAGGTTGCGCTGCTGGCGCTCGAGCATTTCCAGGTCCTCGGCGAAGATCTTGCCCTGGCCGCTGCGGATGGTCTCGGTCAGCGCCGGGTCATCGGCCTTGAAGTTGCGCGCCATGCCCCAGAAGTACCAGATCGAGGTGTCGCTCTCGGGCGTGATGAAATCGACCACGATGCTCCCGGCCTTGCAATGCGCCGGTGCGTCGTAGCCGCCGGTACCGGCATGGGCCACGCCGACTTCGATCATCACGTGGCTGGGCGGGGTAAAGCGGCAGATCTGCCAGCGATCCACCGGCACGTCGTCGGCCAGGCCGTTGCCGCGCAGGGCGGCCTGCCAGAACGGCGGCGGCAGGATGTTCTCCATGAAGCGGCTGGTGATCACTTCGTCGCCATTGACCCGGGTGTTGACCGGCGCCTCGTCGATTTCCTTCTGGCCGATGCTCGACGCATGCACGTAGGTTTCGTGGGTCAGGTCCATCAGGTTGTCGATCATCAGCCGGTAGTCGCAGGCGATGTGGTAGAGCCCGCCGCCGTATGCCCAGTCAGGACTTTCGGCCCAATGCAGGTGAGGGATCAGTGCCGTGTCGGCACGGGCGGGATCACCGGGCCAGACCCAGATGAAGCCATGACGCTCTTCGACCGGGAAGCTGCGGATCGCCGGGAAGGCCTGCACCCGCTGGCACGGCATGGCGGCGGTGCGGCCATCGCTACCCATTTCCAGGCCGTGGTAGCCGCATACCAGCTTGCCGTCGCGGACGAAGCCCAGCGACAGCGGCGCGCCACGGTGTGGGCAGAAATCCTCGAGGGCGGCGACGCGGGAGTGGTCGCCACGGTAGAACACCATGTTTTCATTGCAGATCTTGCGGCCCAAGGGCTTTTCAGCGATCTCGTCCGGGGTGCAGGCGACGTACCAGGCGTTTTTCGGGTGCATGGGTCAGGCTCGTTTTGTTGTTGTGATGGATCCATAAATTGGATTCAACCCAATAAAAACACAATATATCCACGCTTAATGGATCCATTAACGGTTCGATAATCGCCCGGCTTTTTTCTTCCCGCCTGCCCTTCGCAGCGGCCGGCAAAGCCGCTACAGTGCCGCGCATGAAGGGTTTTGGCCGTGGAGGCCGCAGTGAGTGGATCCGGACAACGTGTATTGAACCTGCTGCGCAGGATGATCCTCGACGGGCAGTTCGCCCCCGGCGAGCGCATCGCCGAGGTACCCACCGCCGAATTGCTGGAAGTCTCGCGGATGCCGGTACGCATGGCGTTGCGCGCGCTCGAACAGGAAGGGCTGCTGGTTCGCCACGGGGCACGGGGTTTCGCGGTGAAGCAAGTGACGGCGCAAACCCTCGGCAATGCCGTGGAGGTGCGCGGCGTGCTGGAAGGACTGGCGGCGCGGCAGGCGGCCGAGCGCGGTATAAGCATGGCGACGCGGGCGGTATTGCTCGAGTGCCTGGAGCAGGCGGACAGTTTGTTCGACAAGGGCTTCGTCAGCGAAGAAGACCTGGCGGCCTACCACGACATCAACAAGCGCTTCCACCAGGCCATCATCGAAGCCAGCGGCAACGCCGCCGTGGCCGAAGCGCTGTCGCGCAACGAGCACCTGCCATTCGCCTCGGTGAGTTCGATCGCCGTGGACCGCAGCAACCTGGCCCAGGAGTTTCGCCGGTTCAATTTCGCCAACATGCAGCATCACACCCTGGTCGATGCCCTGCTGGCCGGACAGGGCGCACGGGCCGAGGCGATCATGCGCGAGCATGCGCAGGTGACCATCAGGTACATGAAGATCTTCAGCGGGCCACGCCAGGAAGGGTTGAAGATCATTCAATGACCGTACGGACAAAACATGTAAATTTTGCATGAAAACAAAACATCGTTATTAACAAAGCACCAAGCGGTATTTCACAACACAGCCCTCCGCACCCTACCCTGTTCGCCATCCCCAGTGATGAAGAACCCCGACCATGTCCCGCCCAGAAACCCGCCCTGCGCTAAGGCGGACGACCTGAACGCCCTGACCCGCCCGGACGCACCACCGACCTTCCAGCGCAAGGTGCCGATGATCATCGGCTGCGCGCTGTTCATGGAGTTGCTCGACTCCACCGCCGTGCTCACCGCCCTGCCGCAACTGGCGGCGGACTTCGGCGAGCCCAGCGTGCGCATGAACCTGGTGGTCACCCTTTACCTGCTGGCGGTGGCAATGTTCATCCCCCTCAGCGGCTGGCTGGCCGAACGGCTTGGGCCGCGCCGGGTGTTCATCGCCGCCATCGGCCTGTTCGTGGCTAGCTCGCTGGCCTGTGCCCTGTCCGCCAGCCTTTGGCAACTGGCCCTGGCGCGCTTCTGCCAGGGCATGGCCGCAGCGCTGATGGTGCCGGTGGGCCAGGTGATCCTGCTGCGCTGGTCGAGCAAGGGCGACCTGCTCAAGGCCATGGCCTACCTGACCATGCCCGCCCTGCTCGGCCCGGTGTTCGGCCCGCCGCTGGGCGGATTGCTGGTGACCGGGTTGTCGTGGCACTGGATCTTCCTGCTCAACCTGCCTATCGGCCTGCTCGGGATAGTGCTGGTGCTGCGTCATGTGCCGGACTACCCGGGGCAACGCACCCGCTCGCTGGACCTGCGCGGCTTCCTGCTCGGCAGCCCGGCGCTGGCCTGCCTGGTGCTGGCATTCGAAAGCCTCGGGCACGGTTCGTTGCGCTGGGAATGGTCGTGCCTGTTGCTGCTCGCCGGCGCGGGTTTCGCCTGCGCCTATGTGCGCCATGCACGGCGCGCAGCGTCGCCGCTGCTGGACCTGTCGTTGCTGCGCATTCCCAGTTTTGCCCTGGTGCTATGGGGCGGCACCCTGTTTCGCCTGGGCAGCGCCTCGCTGCCGTTCCTGCTGGTGCTGCTGTTCCAGTTGGGATATGGCATGAGCGCGCTGCAGGCCGGGCTGTTGACCTTCGCCGGCGGTGCCGGAGCCCTGCTGATCAAATTCATCTCCGTGCCCCTGGCGCGGCGCATCGGCTTTCGCGACCTGCTGATGTGGAACACCGTACTGGGGGCGCTTTCCATTGCCCTGTGCGCGCTGTTTACCGAGAACACCGCACCGCTGGTAGTGATGTCGATGCTGTTCGTCGGCGGGCTGTCGCGCTCGTTGCAAATGACTGCGATGGGCGCGCTGACCTACGCCGATATCCCGCCGGAGCGCTCGGCCAGCGCGGCGACGCTGTCGGCGACCAGCGTGCAGATCAGCCTGAGCCTGGCCGTGTGCCTGGCGGCGATGCTGCTGGGTGCGATCCAGCGGCTGCAGGGGCACGGGCAGCCACAGGCCGGCGATATCCAGATCACCCTGGTGCTGGTGAGCCTGATGTGCCTGGCCGCCGGCCTGGTGTTCCGGCGCTTGGACCGGGAGCAATAAGCGCAAAAAAAAGGCGCCCGAACGGGCGCCAAACGTATCCACCTTTTAACCAAAGGAGCAGGGGAGCTTCTCAAGGTGAATCAGAGTACCGACAGCGGGTATTCCACTATCAGGCGAATTTCGTCCAGGTCGGATTCGAACGCGGTGGCGCGGGTGGTGGCCTGGCGCACGCGCAGCGACAGGTCCTTGGCTGCGCCTTCCTGCACCACGTATTTCACTTCGATATCCCGCTCCCAGCGCTTCTGGTCGGTGAGCGGATCGCCATTGCCATCGCGACGCATGTAGACGCTGTTGGCATTGGAGTAGTCCGCATCGCTGCCCTTGCCATAGCGGGTCATGAACGACAGCCCCGGCACGCCGTAGCTGGCCATGTCCAGGTCGTAGCGCAGCATCCACGAGCGTTCTTTCGGCGAGTTGAAGTCGCTGTACTGGATGGAATTGTCGAGGAAGATCGAGTCCGACTGGCGCAGGTAGTCGAAGTCATCATCACCGTTGTTGCGCTGGTGCGTCAGGGCCACGGTATGCGCACCGAAACGCAACCCCAGCTTGCCGCTCCAGAGGGTGTTGTCGAACTCGCCCAGCAGTTGCTTGCCCTCGTCGACGGCGCGATAGGCGTTGAAGCCGGTGATCAGGTCCAGGTCGTCGGCCAGCGGATAAGTGAAGCTGGTGCCGACGTAGTACTGGTTCCAGGCATCCTTGAGACGACTGCCGTACAGGCTGACACTGAAATTGTCGGTGACCGCATAGTCACCACCGCCATAGGCGACCCACGGCGAATCCACTGCACCACCATAGAAGGTCACGAAACCGTCACGCATGTTGCTCGATACCGGCTGGCTCATGGCATGCAGGCGCCCGGCCTGCAAGGTCAGGCCATCGAAACCGGTGTTTTCCGCCGTCACTCCACGGAAACTTTCCGGCAGCAGGCGCGAGTCGCCGGCGGCGACCACGGGGGTCACCGGGAACACATCACCGACCCGCACCACAGTGTCGAACAAGCGCACCTTCGCCGCGCCGCCGACCTTGGTGTACTCATCCCGGGCCTGGCCATCACGCGCCACCGGCACCACATCGAAGGAACTGCGCCCGCCGTTGCGACCAGCGCCGCTATCGAGCTTCAGGCCGAGCATGGCGAAGGCATCGACGCCGAAGCCGACCGTACCCTGGGTGAAGCCGGAAGAGAACCTGCCGATCACGGCGTGGGCCCAGGCTTCGGAATAACCGTTATCCCCCGGCTTCCCATAGGTTGGCGCCGGGCCATCGCGATGATCGCGGTTGAAATAGAAATTGCGGTTCAACACCGACAGGCTGCTGCCTTCGACAAAGCCCTCCTCCTGTTCGGCGGCGCTGACCAACTGGCTTGCCGGCAGCGCACAAAGCGCTGCCAGATACAACGGTAACCTGCGATTCATGCAATGCTCCTTCGAGGTCCGGCAGTTTTTATTGTGAGTTCGACGGGCGTTGCTGGAATTGTGATTTCGCCCGGCCAGAGCATCGCTGACGACAGATAACGCCAGCATGAGCGGGGCATTACATTCCCGTCATCGCGCTGTTGGCCGGCGACTGTCCTGATTACAGAATTGTCATCCTGCCGCCACCCCCCTGATAGCTGCCGCTCCCTAGAGTGCCGCCATCCACTCAACCGGGCCTGGCGGCACCTTCGGCGTTTCCGTCGGGCTTTCCGAGCACGAGGAACCGTCAGTGCCCCGCCTCCCGTTACTGCCCAGAACCGTCCTCTCACTGTGCGCCGCCCTGGCCGCGTCGCCGGCCATGGCA
Source organism: Pseudomonas bharatica (assembly GCF_048586865.1). Classification (NCBI taxonomy): domain Bacteria; kingdom Pseudomonadati; phylum Pseudomonadota; class Gammaproteobacteria; order Pseudomonadales; family Pseudomonadaceae; genus Pseudomonas; species Pseudomonas bharatica. The sequence goes on from NZ_JBMAWR010000012.1 coordinate 19,837, forward strand.
GACAGCCTGAGCCTGCCCCAGGCCCTGGCTGCAGCCCTGGAGCGGAACCCGGCCATGGCCGCCGCACGCCAGGAAATCGGCATCGCCGACGGCGCCCGGCGCCAGGCCGGGCTGATGCCCAATCCGGAACTGTCCTACGAGGTCGAAGACACCCGGCGCAACACCAGCACCACCACCGTGACCCTTAGCCAGCCGCTGGAACTGGGTGGCAAGCGCGGCGCACGGATCGAGGTCGCCAGCCTCGGCCAGAACCTCGCTCGACTTCGCCTGGAACAGCAGGTCAACGACCTGCGCGCCGAGGTGACCCAGGCCTTCCATGCCGCCCTGCGCGCCGAGGCGGGGGTGGAGCTGGCACGGCAATCCCTGGAGCTGACCGAGCGTGGCCTGCGCGTGGTCGCGGGCAAGGTCGGCGCGGGCAAGTCCTCGCCGGTGGAAGCCACCCGTGCCGAGGTGCAATTGGCCGAGGCACGCCTGCAACTGAGCCGCGCCGAACGCGAGCAGGACGTGGCCTGGCGGCAGCTGGCACAGGTGATCGGCAGTCCTGTCGCCACCTTCGACCAACTGCTGTCACCTTCACTGTCGCCGGGCCTGCCGCCGGATGCAGAGCGGCTGCTCGCTCGCCTGGAACAGACCGCCGAACTGCGCCAGGCCGCTGCGCAGATCGAACAGAACGAAGCCGAACTGGGCTCGGAAAAGGCCCTGCGCATTCCCGACCTGACCGTCAGCCTCGGCAGCCAGTACGACCGCGCCGAGCGCGAGCGGGTCAATGTGGTCGGCCTGTCCTTGCCCTTGCCGCTGTTCGACCGCAACCAGGGCAACGTCCTGGCCGCCGCGCGCCGCGCCGACCAGGCCCGCGACCTGCGCAATGCCGTGGAACTGCGCCTGCGCAGCGAGACGCGCAGCGCCCTGAACCAGTGGGCCACGGCGATGGATGAGGTGGGGACCTACGACCGCACCATCCTGCCCGCCGCGCGCCAGGCCGTGGACACCGCCACCCGCGGCTTCGAGATGGGCAAGTTCGGCTTTATCGAAGTGCTCGACGCCCAGCGCACCCTGATCGGCGCCCGCGGGCAGTACCTCGCCGCCCTCGCCGCTGCCAGCGACGCCAGGGCCCGGGTCGAGCGGGTCTACGGCGACCTCGACATCCTTTGAATCCTACGGAGCATCCGATGAACAACTCTCGCAAGATCGCCCTCGCGCTGGCCGTGGCGGCGGCCCTCGGCTTTGCCGGGCTGGCCTGGAATGACGACGCCGGCCACGGCAAGGACGACGGGCACGGCCACGGTGCGGAAAAAACCGCCGCCCGGGACGACCACGGCCATGAAGAACCAGGCGAAGCCGGCCACGAGGAAGAAGGCCGGCTGATGCTCACCGCGCAGCAGATCCAGGCCGCCGGCATCGAGCTGGAGGCCGCAGCCCCGCGGGACCTGGGCAGCGTGGTCAGCTTCCCCGGCGAAATCCGCTTCGACGAGGACCGCACGGCCCACGTCGTGCCCCGGGTACCGGGCGTGGTGGAAAGCGTCCATGCCAATCTCGGCGAAACCGTGAAAAAGGGCCAGTTGCTGGCGGTGATCGCCAGCCAGCAGATTTCCGACCTGCGCAGCGAGCAGCAGGCCGCGCAGCGCCGGGTCGAACTGGCACGGGTGACCTTCGAACGGGAACGGCAGCTGTGGCAGGAGCGCATCTCCGCCGAACAGGACTACCTGCAGGCACGGCAGGCCTTGCAGGAAGCCGAGATCGGCCTGGGCAACGCCCGGCAGAAGGTCGCCGCGCTGGGCACCTCGGTCGGCGCGGTCGGCGGCAATCGCTATGAACTGCGCGCGCCGTTCGATTCGGTGGTGGTGGAAAAGCACCTGGCCCTCGGCGAGGTGGTCAGCGAGGCCAGCAATGCCTTCACCCTGTCCGACCTGTCGCGGGTCTGGGCCACCTTCGCCGTGCCGCCACGGGACCTGGACAAGGTTGCCAGCGGCCGGCCCGTGCGCGTTTCGTCGCCGGACCTGGGCAGCACGGTGGACGGCGCCATCGGCTATGTCGGCAGCCTGCTGGGCGAGCAGAACCGCGCCGCCACCGTTCGCGTCACCCTGACCAACCCCGATGGCGCCTGGCGGCCGGGGCTTTTCGTCAATGTCGCGGTGGCCACGCAAGTGGCGCCGGCAGCCGTCACCGTGCGCCACGAGGCGATACAGAGCGTGGAAGAACGGCCCTCGGTATTCGTGCGCAACGCCGACGGCTTCGATACCCGCCCGGTGTCCCTGGGCCGCCGCGACGGCGACTACGTCGAGGTCCTCGACGGCCTGGCCGCCGGCGACCTGGTCGCCACCCGTGGCAGCTTCACCCTCAAGTCCGAGCTGGGCAAGGCCTCCGCCGAGCACAGCCACTGATGCGCCCGTACAGGATGACCCTCCATGTTTGAACGTCTGATTCGCTTTGCCATCGAGCAGCGCATCGTGGTGATGATCGCCGTGCTGCTGATGGCCGGCCTGGGGATCTACAGCTACCAGAAGCTGCCCATCGACGCGGTGCCGGATATCACCAACGTCCAGGTGCAGATCAACACCGCGGCCCCGGGCTACTCGCCCCTGGAAACCGAGCAGCGCATCACCTTCGCGGTGGAAACCGCCATGGCCGGCCTGCCCGGGCTCAAGCAAACGCGCTCGCTGTCGCGCTCGGGGCTGTCCCAGGTCACGGTGATCTTCGCTGATGGCACCGACATCTTCTTCGCCCGCCAGCAGGTCAACGAACGCTTGCAGGTCGCCAGGGAGCAACTGCCCGAAGGCGTGGAAGCGCTGATGGGCCCGGTCTCCACCGGCCTCGGCGAGATCTTCCTGTGGACCGTGGAAGCCGAGGACGGCGCGCGCAAGGAAGACGGCACGCCCTACACACCCACCGACCTGCGGGTGATCCAGGACTGGATCATCAAGCCGCAGTTGCGCAACGTGCCCGGCGTGGCCGAGATCAACACCATCGGCGGCTTCGCCCGGCAATACCTGGTCGCCCCCGATCCCCGGCGCCTGGCCGCCTACCGGCTGACCCTCGGCGACCTGGTCACGGCCCTGGAACGCAACAACGGCAACGTCGGTGCCGGCTATATCGAGCGCAACGGCGAGCAGTTGCTGATCCGCGCGCCGGGCCAGGTGGGCAGCCTGGAGGATATCGCCAACATCGTGATCTCCAGCGTGGACGGCACGCCGATCCGGGTCAGCAGCGTGGCCGAAGTCAGCATCGGCAAGGAACTGCGCTCCGGCGCCGCCACCGAGAACGGCCGCGAAGTGGTGCTGGGCACGGTGTTCATGCTGATCGGCGAAAACAGCCGCACGGTGTCCCAGGCCGTGGCCGCCAGGCTGGCCGAGATCAACCGCACGCTGCCCGAGGGCGTGGTCGCGATAACCGTCTACGACCGCACCCACCTGGTGGAAAAGGCCATCGCCACGGTGAAGAAGAACCTGGTCGAAGGCGCGATCCTGGTAATCGCCATCCTCTTCCTGTTCCTCGGCAACATCCGCGCGGCGCTGATTACCGCGATGGTCATCCCGCTGTCGATGCTGTTCACCTTCACCGGCATGTTCCACAACAAGGTCAGCGCCAACCTGATGAGCCTCGGCGCCCTGGACTTCGGCATCATCGTCGACGGCGCGGTGGTCATCGTCGAGAACGCCATCCGCCGCCTGGCCCACGCCCAGCACAGGCACGGGCGCATCCTGACCCGCGCCGAGCGCTTCCATGAAGTCTTCGCCGCCGCCCGCGAGGCGCGCCGGCCGCTGGTCTTCGGCCAGTTGATCATCATGGTCGTGTACCTGCCGATCTTCGCCCTGACCGGGGTCGAAGGCAAAATGTTCCACCCCATGGCCTTTACCGTGGTGATTGCCCTACTCGGCGCCATGCTGCTGTCGGTGACCTTCGTCCCGGCGGCGATCGCCATGTTCGTCACCGGCGAGGTCAAGGAAGAGGAAGGCCTGGTCATGCGCAAGGCGCGGCTGGGCTACGCCCCGGTGCTGGGATGGGTGCTGAAGCATCGCAACCTGGCCTTTGCCTCGGCGGTGGGCGTGGTGGTGCTGACCGGCGCCCTGGCCAGCCGCATGGGCAGCGAGTTCATCCCCAGCCTCAGCGAGGGTGACCTGGCCCTGCAGGCACTGCGCGTACCGGGCACCAGCCTGAGCCAGTCGGTGGAGATGCAGCAGCGCCTGGAAAAGGCCCTGCTGCAGCAGGTGCCGGAGGTGCAGCGGGTGTTCGCCCGCACCGGCACGGCGGAAATCGCCGCCGACCCGATGCCGCCGAACATTTCCGACGCCTACATCATGCTCAAGCCCAAGGCGCAATGGCCGGATCCGGGCAGATCGCGCGAGGCCATCATCGCCGCCGTGCAGCAGGCTGCCGCCAGCGTGCCAGGCAGCAACTATGAGCTGTCGCAGCCGATCCAGTTGCGCTTCAACGAGCTGATATCCGGAGTGCGCAGCGATGTCGCGGTGAAGGTCTTCGGCGACGACATGGACACCCTCAACCGCACGGCGGCGAAGATCGCCACGGCCTTGCAGGGTGTGCCGGGTGCCTCGGAGGTGAAGGTGGAACAGACCACCGGCCTGCCGGTGCTGACCATCAATATCGACCGCGAGAAAGCAGCGCGCCATGGCCTGAACATCGGCGAAGTGCAGGATGCCGTGGCGATCGCCGTCGGCGGGCGCCAGGCCGGCACCCTGTACGAAGGCGACCGCCGCTTCGACCTGGTGGTGCGCCTGTCCGAAACCCTGCGCACCGATGTCGCCGGGCTTGCCGACCTGCTGATCCCGGTGCCGGCCAATGCCGCCCTGGGTGCCGAGCGGATCGGCTTCATCCCACTGTCCCAGGTCGCCAGCCTCGACCTGCAACCGGGCCCGAACCAGATCAGCCGGGAAAACGGCAAGCGTCTGGTGGTGGTCAGTGCCAACGTGCGCGGACGCGACCTGGGCTCGTTCGTCGAGGAGGCCAGCGACACGCTGGTGCGGGACGTGCAGATCCCGGCGGGGTACTGGACCACCTGGGGCGGCCAGTTCGAGCAGTTGCAATCGGCGGCCAAGCGCTTGCAGGTGGTGGTGCCGGTGGCCTTGCTGCTGGTCCTGACCCTGCTGTTCCTGATGTTCAACAACCTCAAGGATGGCTTGCTGGTGTTCACCGGGATCCCCTTCGCCCTTACCGGCGGCGTGCTGGCCCTGTGGCTGCGGGATATTCCGCTGTCGATCTCGGCGGGCGTGGGTTTTATCGCCCTGTCGGGGGTGGCGGTGCTCAACGGCCTGGTGATGATTTCCTTCATCCGCAACCTGCGCGAGGAAGGAGCTTCATTGAGCAGCGCCGTGACCGAAGGCGCCCTGACCCGCCTGCGGCCGGTGCTGATGACGGCGCTGGTGGCGTCCCTCGGCTTCATTCCAATGGCCCTGGCCACCGGCACCGGCGCAGAGGTCCAGCGGCCGCTGGCGACCGTGGTGATCGGCGGGATCCTGTCGTCGACGGCGCTGACCCTGCTGGTCTTGCCAGCGCTGTATCAGTGGGCGTATCGGCGCGACGAGGAACTGCCGGGGCAGTAACACGCCGTCAGGCGTCGAAGCGGCCGTCCAGCCACTGACCGAGCAACTCGCTGGTGCGCTCCGGGTGCTCCAGCGGCGGCAGGTGACCACAGGCCTCGATCACTTCGAGATGGGCGCCGGGGATGCCGGCCTGGATCACCCGGGCCTCGGCCAGCGGCGTGATTTCGTCCTGGGCGCCGAACAGCACCAGGGTCGGCACCTTGATCGCAGCCAGCAGCGGTTGGTAATCGGCACGTTCGATGATCGCCCGCTGCTGGCGGATGAAGCCCTCGCGGCCGATGGCATCGGCCATGTCCATCACCACCTGCGGCACCTGGCTGTCGAGGGCGCGGCTATGCATCAGGCGCGGCAGCAGTTGCGGGGTCACCCCCTTGAACTTGCCCAGCCCGGCCAGTTCCAGCAGGCCACGACGGACCCGTGCTCGTTCCGGCTCGTCGGGACGGGCCGTGGTATCGAGCAGGGCCAGGCGCGCGACCCGCTCCGGCGCACGGCGCAGGATTTCGAAGGCGACATAACCACCCATGGACAGCGCGGCCAGGGCGAACCGCGGTGGCGCCTGCTCCAGCACGTGATCGGCCATGGCGACGATGGACTCGTGCTGGCTGAGGTCCGGAATCAGGATCTCGCGGTCGGATTCGAAGGTGGCCTGGGCGTGGGTCCAGAGACGGTGATCGTTGAGCAGGCCGGGAAGCAGGACGAGCGGGAGGTTGTTGCGGGACAACGGAAGGACTCCAGGGTGACGCGCGGGATAGGCGCACAGTTTATACAGGATGTATCAGAAAATGTCGGCTTGGACGCGGCCTCTGTGGGAGCGGATTCACCCGCGATTGCGGTGTTGGATTCACGACCGCAATCGCGGGTGAACCCGCTCCCACAGAGCCCGCGCCGCTTTTAGGCTTCGATATCCAGCACATCCCCCCTCTCCCTGAGCAACTCGACAAAGGTGCTCAAGCACCGCGACATCATCCCCTTCCTCCACACCAGCCAGGTGCGCAGATAGCGGAACCGCTCCGACAACGGCCAGACGCTCACGGTGCTGCAGCCGGGCATGCTGTCGAGCATGCTGCGCGGCATCAGCGCCAACCCGGCCCCGGCACTGACGCAGGCAAGCATGCCGTGGTAGGACTCCATTTCCAGGATTTTCCCGGGTACCGCGCCGTCCTGGGCGAACCAGCTTTCGAAGTGATGGCGGTACGAACAGTTGGCGCGGAACGCATAGATGGTCGAGCCGTTCACCTCAGCGGCACGGGTGATGGCCCCATGGTTGAGCGGCGCGATCAGCACCATTTCCTCGATGAACACCGGCACGCCTTCCAGCGCCGGGTGCAGCACCGGCCCATCGACGAAGGCGGCGCTGAGGCGCCCGGCCAGCACACCGTCGATCATCGCTCCGGAAGGCCCGGTGCTGAGGTCCAGTTCGACCTTGGCATAGCTCTGGTTATAGGCCGCCAGCAACGCCGGAATGCGCACCGCCGCCGTGCTTTCCAGGGAACCGAGGGCGAACGGGCCCTGGGGTTCGTCACCGGCCACGGTCTGCCGCGCTTCGCCGACCAGGTCGAGAATGCGCCGGGCATAGTCGAGGAAGGTCCAGCCGGCCGGCGACAGGCGCAGGCGGCTTTTCTCGCGAATGAACAGGTCGACGCCCAGTTCTTCTTCCAGTTGGCGGATCCGCGTGGTCAGGTTCGACGGCACCCGATGAATATGTTGGGCCGCCGCACTGATGCTGCCCTGCTCTGCCACGGCCTTGAACATCTCAAGCTGGACCAGATCCATACAATCATTCTCTCTGCGTGAATGTTTCGCTCAGTATTATTCAGTTTAAAGGAAAAATACAACGCAGTAGGCTTCGGTTCGTACGCCTTCCATCAGGACGCCGAGATGACCGTGATCAGCCACCAGACCCATGCCCTGTCGATCAACCCCGCCACCGGCGAACGGATCGGCCATTACCCCTATGAAAGCGATGCCGTGCTCGACGCCGCGCTGGCCCGTGCCGCCGCCGGCTACGCGGTGTGGCGCCGGACGCCGATCGACGGCCGCGTGGGCCAGTTGCGCGCCCTGGCCGTTGCCCTGCGCGACAACGCCGACGCCATGGCGCTGATGATCACCGACGAAATGGGCAAGCCGATCGCCCAGGCCCGCGGCGAGATCGAGAAATGCGCCCAGCTCTGCGACTGGTACGCCGAAGCAGGCCCGGCCATGCTGGCGCCGGAGCCGGCCCCGGTTCCGGTGGGCAAGGCCCGTATCGAATACCGTCCGCTCGGCCCGTTGCTGGCGGTGATGCCGTGGAACTTCCCGATCTGGCAGGTGCTGCGCGGCGCCGTTCCGGCCCTGCTGGCCGGCAACACCTACGTGCTCAAGCACGCGCCGAACGTGATGGGCAGCGCCTACCTGCTGCTGGATGCGTTCAAGCGTGCCGGCTTCCCCGAGGGCGTGTTCGAAGTGATCAACGTCACCCCGGATGGCGTGTCCAGGGCTATCGCCGACCCGCACATCGCCGCCGTGACCCTGACCGGCAGCGTGCGCGCCGGTACCGCCATCGGTGCCCAGGCCGGTGCCGCGCTGAAGAAATGCGTGCTGGAGTTGGGCGGTTCCGACCCGTTCATCGTGCTCAACGATGCCAACCTGGATGAAGCGGTGAAGGCCGCGGTGATCGGCCGTTACCAGAACACCGGCCAGGTCTGCGCCGCCGCCAAGCGCCTGATCGTCGAGGAAGGCGTGGTCCAGGCCTTTACCGAGAAGTTCGTCGCACTGACCCGCGAGCTGGTGATGGGCGACCCGCGCAATGCCGAGACCTACATCGGCCCGATGGCACGCTTCGACCTGCGCGACGAACTCGACGGCCAGGTCCAGGCTACATTGGCCGAAGGCGCGACCCTGCTGCTGGGCGGTGGCAAGGTCGAGGGCGAAGGCAACTACTACCAGCCGACCGTGCTGGCCGATGTCACCGACCAGATGACCTCGTTCAAGCAGGAACTGTTCGGCCCCGTGGCCTCGATCATCACCGCCCGGGATGCGCGGCATGCCCTGCAACTGGCGAACGACAGCGAATTCGGCCTGGCCTCGACTATCTACACCGCCAATGTGGAACTGGCCGAGCAACTGGTGGAAGAGCTGGAAACCGGCGGTATCTTCATCAACGGCTACTGCGCCAGCGATCCGCGGGTGACCTTCGGTGGCGTGAAGAAGAGTGGTTTCGGGCGCGAGCTGTCGCACTTCGGTGTGCGTGAATTCTGCAATGCGCAGACGGTGTGGCTGGATCGGAACTGAGATGTGAATGGGGCTGCAAGAGCGATACAGCTCTGAATGTGGGAGCGAGTTCACCCGCGATTACGTCGGTGAATTCACCACCGTAATCGCGGGTGAACCCGCTCCCACAGGGTCTGCGTTGCAAATTACCCCAGGCAACGGGTCACATGCTTGACCGACTGATACGCCGACAACCCCCAAGGCCCCAGCTCACGGCCGATGCCGCTGCCCTTGGTGCCGCCCCATGACGTTTCGACGAACACCGCCTGGATCGAGTTGATCCACACATGCCCCACTTCCAGGGCATCGGCGACCCGCTCGGCACGCTCAAGATCAGCGCTGACCACCGTCGCTACCAGCCCGAAACGGCTGTCATTGGCCAGGGCGATCGCTTCTTCCTCGCTACGGAAACGCTGGCTGCACAGCACCGGCCCGAAGATTTCCTCGTTCCACAGGCGGCTGTGCGCCGGGACGTCGGCATACAGGGTCGGGCTGACGAACCAGCCGGCACGGTCCAGCGGCTCGCCGCCGGTCAGGCAGTCCAGGCCCTCTTCCTTCGCCACGGCGAAGTAGGCCGCGACCTTCAGCCACTGCCCCTGGCTGGTCAGCGGGCCCATATCCACGTCCTCGGTCAGCGGATTGCCGACCCGCAGCTTTTCCAGCGCCACCTTCAAGCGCGCCAGCAGCGCGTCGGCGATACCTTCCTGGATCAGCAAGCGCGAAGTGGCCGAGCACATCTGCCCGGCATTCCAGCAGATCCCGGCGACGATCCAGTCCACCGCCTGGTCCAGGTCGCAGTCGTCGAACACCACGATGGCCGACTTGCCACCCAGTTCCAGGGTCACCGGCCGGCACTGCGCCGAGGCACTGCGCATGACCTGGCTGCCGACGGTGTTGCTGCCGGTGAAGGACAGCTTGTCCAGACCGTTGTGGTTGCTCAGGGCGATGCCCGTCTCGGCCTTGCCGACCACGATGTTCAGCACGCCCGCCGGCAGGCCCAGTTGCTCGGCGATCTGCCCGTAGCTCTGCTCGATCAGCGGCGTGACCTCGGACGGCTTGAGTACCACGGTACAACCGGCGGCCAGGGCCGGAGCGAGTTTCCAGGCGCTGGTCACCAGCGGGAAGTTCCACGGCACGATCAGGCCGACCACGCCCACCGGCTCCAGCCGGGTGCGGGCGCTGAAGCCCGGCGCGGCGAGGGCCACGTTGAAATCCTTGCGGGCCTGCTGCTCGATCAGGTCGGCGTAGTAGGTGAAGGTGGCGACCGCGTCGTCCAGGTCCACTTCGGCTTCATGGCGCGGTTTGCCGTTGTTGCGCATCTGCAGGGCGATCAGTTCCTCGCGGCGCAGGCCAAGGTGCTCGGCAAAACCGCGCAGGTAGCCGGCGCGGGTGGCCACGTCGAGGCCTTTCCAGGCCGGCAGCGCCTTGCGCGCGGCGGCCACCGCCTCGTCCACCTGGGCGGCCGTGGCCGCCAGCAGTTCGGCAAAAGGCTCGCCCAGTGACGGGTCGAATACCTTGATGCAGTCGGCGCTGGCGCCATCCACCCAGCGGCCATCGATGTAATGAGTCATGTGCAGCTCCGGTTCAGGCCGTTTCGGCAGTGGTCAGCGACCTTTGCGCCGCTGGTTTGCGAAATACCCAGCGCGGGCCCTTGGGGCCATATACCGCGGCGGGCTCGGGGAAGATATTGATCAGGGCCAGGTACAGCACGGCGGCCAGGCCCAGGGTGATCGGCAGGCTGATATCGATGCCGCCTGCCAGCTCGCCCAGGCTGCCAACGAACTGCCCGGGCAGGTTGACGAAGCACAGGCCGATGATCGCGCTGGGGATCCAGGCGCCCATGCCGCGCCAGTTCCAGCCATGGTGGAACCAGTAATGGCCGCCGCGCTCGCCACGGGTGAACACCTGCAGGTCATCGGCGTGGTAGAAGCCGCGACGGGTGATCAGGCCGAGGATCATGATCACCATCCACGGGCTGGTGCAGGTGATGATCAGCACGGCGAAGGTGGACACGCTCTGCACCAGGTTGAAGGTGAAGCGGCCAATGAAGATGAAGGCGATGGCAGCGACGCCGATCAGCAGGGTCGCCCCGGCGCGGCTGAGCAGGCGCGGGAACACGCTGGACATGTCCAGGCCGGTGCCATACAGCGCCGTGGTGCCGGTGGACATGCCGCCGATCACTGCGATCAGGCACACCGGCAGGAAGAACCAGGTCGGTGCGACCGCCAGCAGGCCGCCGACATAGTTGTTGGCCTCAATGTACTGCGGCGCCTGGCTGGCCACCAGGGTCGCGGTGCACAGGCCGAAGAAGAACGGGATCAGGGTGCCGATCTGCGAGGCGATCACCGCCAGCATGATCCGCGCCTTGGGGGTTTCCCGCGGGATATAGCGCGACCAGTCGCCGAGGAAGGCGCCGAACGACACCGGGTTGCTCATGGCCAGTAGCGCCGAGCCGATGAAGGCTGCCCAGAAGCCCGGCTGACCGAGGTTGACGCTCCCTGCAAAGCCCGCATCGAAGGGCCCGGCGAAGGCGAAGATGCCCAGCAGGAACAGCAGGCTGGAGGCCCACACGGCGATCTTGTTGACCCAGAGCATGAAGCGGAAGCCGTGGATGCAGACGATCAGCACCAGCACCGCGAACAGGCCGTAGGCCAGGCCCAGGGTCAGGTCGGTTTCCGGCAGGCCGGCCAGGCGCTTGGCGCCGCCCACCAGGGCGTCACCGGAGCTCCACACCGACAGCGAGAAGAACGCCACTGCGGTCAGCAGCGACAGGAAAGAGCCGACGATACGCCCGTGCACGCCGAAGTGCGCCCCGGACGACACCGCGTTGTTGGTGCCGTTGAGGGCGCCGAACAGGCCCATGGGCGAAAGGATCAGCGCGCCGACGCCGACGCCCAGCAGGATCGCCCAGACCCCGGCCTGGAACGACAGGCCGAACAGTACCGGGAAACTGCCCAGTACGGCGGTGGCGAAGGTATTGGCGCCGCCGAAGATCAGGCGGAACAGGTCCAGTGGCGAGGCATCGCGTTGGTTGTCGGGGATCTGTTCGACCCCGTTGGTTTCGATCCCGGAGGAATGGCTCATGGTGGGGCTCCAGCGCCTGTCGTGATTGTTGTTGAGTGCGTTGGCAGTGACGGCAAGGCCGTCAAAAAGGGGCTCAGCTATCGCTCAGTGCCGACAGGTGCTCATGACAGGCCAGCCAGTGCTCGCCGTGCAGGCGGAAGACGATGGTTTCCCGTTCCTGCAACTGGAGTTCCTCGCCGCCGACCCGCAGGTGGGTCGCCACTTCATGCATGAAGATCGCCACATCGCCCTGCAGGCTGACCTGGCCATTGCTCGACTGGCAGCCGAGCACGGCAAAGCCTTCGGCCTGCCATTGGGCCCACAGCTGTTCATAGGCCCGGCGCGACATCAGCGGTTGCGGGAGGGTGTGAAAGAGGAAGGTCGCGTCTTCGCTAAAGCAGGCGAAGTAGCGTTCGGTATGGTTGCTGGCAAAGGCCTCGACCAGGGTGGCGGCGGCCTGCAGAACCTGGGATTCACGCGTAGGTATAGGGTTCACGAGTGTGGCACTCACGGTTTTTGTAGTTGTCGTGAGGGATTCTGGCGAGGCGCCAGTGCCGGAAGAATCGCTGGGGGCAAATAATCAGTTCAGGATTTTCTAAACCATCCCGGCCTCATCGCTGCGGTACGGCGGTCCGACAAGCCCCACAGGATTCGGCGGTGTACACGATCACTGTGGGGGCTTGCCAGCGATGAGGCCGGAACAATCAGCTACTTATTCAGGGCAATACCCGAATACCGACTTCACCTCCAGATACTCCTCCAGCCCATGTACACCCCACTCCCGGCCATTGCCCGACTGCTTGTAGCCGCCAAACGGCGCGCCGTTGTCGGCCTTGCTGCCATTGAGGTGGACCATCCCGGTGCGCAGGCGCCGGGCCACGGCCCGGGCCCGCTCCAGGCTGCCGGCCGTGACATAGCCGGACAGCCCGTAGGGACTGTCGTTGGCCATCGCCAGCGCTTCATCCTCGCTGTCATACGGCATGATCACCAGCACCGGACCGAACACTTCCTCACGGGCAATCGGCATCCCGGGCGTAATGTCGGCAAACACCGTCGGCCGCACGAAAAAGCCGCGCTCGATGCCTTCCGGTCGCCCCACCCCGCCACAGACCAGGCGCCCGCCCTGCTCCAGCGCCGCGCCAATCAACCCCTGCACCCGCAGGAACTGCGCGGCGTTGGCCAACGGCCCCATGGCACTGGCCGCCACGCTGTCGTCGAAACAGACCGCCTGCGCCACGTCCCGGGCAATGGCGATCGCCTGCTCCTGCAAGGCCCGGGGCACCAACATCCGGGTCGGCGCGTTGCAGGATTGCCCACTGTTGCGCATACACGCACTGACACCATGGCGCACCGCTGCCGCAAACTCTGCATCGGCAAGAATAAGGTTGGCCGACTTGCCGCCCAGTTCCTGGGAAACCCGCTTGACCGTGTCTGCCGCCGCCTTGGCCACGGCGATACCGGCCTGGGTCGAGCCGGTGAAGGACACCATGTCGATCCCCGGATGCCGGGCAATGCCGTCGCCGATGGTCAGGCCATCGCCATTGACCAGGTTGAACACCCCCGCCGGCACTCCGGCCTCATGGAGGATATCCGCCAGCAGCATGGCCGACAGCGGCGCCCGCTCACTGGGCTTGAGCACCAGCGTGCAACCGGCCGCCAGGGCCGGCGCGACCTTGCAGGTGAGCTGGTTGAGCGGCCAGTTCCACGGGGTGATCAGGCCGCAGACGCCGATGGCTTCGCGACAGACCAGGGTGCTGCCATGGGCGCGGTCGAAGGCGTAGTCGCGCAACACATCATGGGCCCGTTGCAGATGCCCGAGCCCGGCGGGGACATGGGCACTGCGTGCCAGCGACAGCGGCGCGCCCATTTCCTGATGCACCAGTTGCGCCAGTTCCTCGCTGCGTGCGCGATAGCCCTCGATGATCGCCGCCAGCAACGCCAGGCGCTGCTCCCGGCTCCATTGCGAGAATCCGGCAAAGGCCCGCTGCGCCGCCGCCACGGCGCGGTCGAGATCGTCGCGGTTGCCCAGGCTGATACGGCTGAAAGAGCGCTCGTCATGGGGATCGATCACGTCCAGGGTCGGCCGATCCACCGGGGTTTCCCAGCGTCCGTCGATATAGAAGTCGAGCGGATTCATGCCACGCGCTCCAGGGCCTGGCGCAGGGTGGCGAAGATCAGCTCAATCTGCTCCGTCGAAACCACCAGCGGCGGCGACAGCACGATATTGTCGCCGGACGCCCGCACCAGCACGCCCGCCTCGAAGCAGTGGCGTGCCACCTCGGCGGCATGGCCGGACAGTTCCACCGCACAGAGCAGGCCGATGGCCCGCACATCCTTTACCAGCGGCTGGTCGCGCAGGGCCAGGGCCGCACCTTGCCAGACCGGCGCCACTGCCCGCACATGGGCATTGAGCCCCAGCTCTTCATGCACCGCCAGGGTGGCCAGCCCCGCCGCGCAGGCCAGCGGATGCGCCGAGTAGGTGTAGCCGTGCATCAACTCGATGGCCGATTCGGGGCCCTGCATGAAGGCTTCGTACACCGCCGCACTGACCAGCACGCCGCCCATGGGCACGGCGCCGTTGGTCAGGCCCTTGGCGCTGGTCATCAGGTCCGGGGTGACGCCCAGCGCCTGGGCGGCGAACGACTCGCCAAGGCGGCCGAAACCGGTGATCACCTCGTCGAAGATCAGCAGGATGCCGTGCTGGTCGCAGATCTCGCGCAGGCGTTGCAGATAGCCCACGGGCGGCGCGTAGACCCCGCCGGACCCGGTCACCGGCTCGACGATTACCGCCGCAACCGTCGCCGGGTCGTGCACCTCCAGCACTTGCAGCAGCGCCTCGGCGTAATGCCCGCCCTGCTCCGGCTGCCCGGCACTGAAGCGCAGGCTGGCGTCATAGGGCAGCGGCAGGTGCGCGACATCGCCCAGCAGCGGGCCGAAATCGCGCTTCTGCCGACCGATCCCGGACACCGACAGGCCGCCGAAGCCCATGCCGTGATAGCCCTTGGCGCGACCGATCAGCTTGGTACGCCGGCAGTCGCCCCGGGCCTGGTGGTAGGCCCGGGCAATTTTCAGGGCGGTGTCCACGGCTTCCGAACCGGAGTTGGTGAAGAACACCTTGTCCAGTCCGGCCGGGGCGATGGCAACCAGGGCATCGGCCATGCGCAGGGCATCCGGGTGGCTCATCTTGAACGACGAGACGAAGTCCAGGCGCCCCGCCGCTTCGCGGATCGCCTCGACGATGCGCGGCTGGCCGTGGCCGGCGTTGACGCACCAGAGGCCGGCCATGGCATCGAGCACCGGGCGGCCTTCGGGGGTGAAGTAATGCATGCCTTCAGCGCGCTCGAACAGCATCGGCTGGCGGGCGAAATCGCGCATCGGGGTGAAGGGGGCCCACAGGCCGGTGTGCAGAGACTGAGTCATCACAAGGTTCCTTGCTTCAAGCATTCAGAGGCGCTGGCCGCGCAGGGTCGGGCGCTGCAGTGCGCCGGCATTGGTATTCACGCCGCGCTCGAAGAGCAGCGCGCCGTTGTCCAGGCGGCAGTCGACATGGTCGGTAAAGGCGGTTTCGACGAAGCGCCAGAGCATGTGCAGGCCCCCCGCCTCATCCCAGCGTCCGTGGGCGACCACCGGGGTCTGCTCGGGCTGGTACTGGTGGTGCAGGTAGTTGCCGGTGATGCTGGTCTGCGACTCCACGGGCTGGTGCAGACCGACACGGATGTGGTGGGTGCCGCGGTGATCGACCAGGGTGAAGTCACAGCCTTCGGCGTCGAAGGCCAGGGCAATTTCGCTGACGTGGTCCTCGTTCGGCTCCATCCGGTAGCGTCCGGCCAGTTCGGCACGAGCCGGGGAATCGCTGGCGCCTTCAAGCGCAGGCAGGCGCAAGCCGTCGATCAGCGCATCGAGTTGCGCCTGGGCCGCCTCCGGGGCCGGGTTGCAGCGGCCGAGGCCGGGAACCAGGTGCTCCCAGAGCGCCGCGTGCAGGCGCTTTTCGCCCAGGCGCAGGCCACTGGTGAAGACGATCACACTGTTCTGTTCCGGCAGCACGATGCACTGCTGGCCGAACACCCCGGAGGCGTAGTAACCGCCGTGGCGGGTCATCCACCACTGGTAGCCGTAGCCTTCGCGGCGGTTGCCGGCGCTGTTGGCGCTGTCCCGGGGCAGGTATTGTTTGCCGTCGAACTCGCCCATCCATACGTCTTCGACCTGGTTGCGCGTGGCCGCCGCGACCCACTGCGGCGAGAGCAATTGCGCGCCGTTCCACTGGCCCTGCTGCAGGTGCAGCACGCCGAACTTCAGGGAGTCCTCGGCCGTGCAGCTCAGGCCGTTACCACCACTGTTGCAGCCTTCGGGCGCCAGGTCCCAGCTGATCGGGTCCAGGCCCAGGTGGCGCAGCACGCGGTCTTCGAGCAACTGGTGCAGGGTCTGGCCGCTGACCTGGCTGACGATCGCCGAGAGCATGTAGCTGGAGGCGCTGCTGTAGATGAACGACTGCCCTGGCACGTCGTCCACCGGCTCGTCGAGAAAGGCCTTGATCCAGCTGCTCGACAGGTTGCGCCAGTCGCCGCCGGAAATACCGCGACGGTGCCCGGTGCGCATGGTCAGCAGGTCTTCGACGGTCATCGCGGCGAGGTTGGCACTGACGTGTGCCGGACAGAGTTGCGGGAAGAAATCCACCACCTTGTCGGTCAGGGCCAGGCGCCCGTCGTCGATCAGCAGGCCGATCCCGGTGGCGGTCCAGCTCTTGGTCGCCGAGTGCTGCACATGGGGCCGCCGCGCCGCATAGGGGCGCCAGTACGCCTCGCTGACCAGCGCGCCATCGCGGTACAGCAGGAAGCTGTGCAGCTCCAGTCCGGCGGCCTGCACCGTCGCGAGGAAATCGACGATGGCCTGGGGATCGACGCCCTTGTCCTGGGGCAAGGCGCGCGGGAGGGGGATGTAACTCATCAACGGATTCCTCGAACGAATCGGTGGCAGACCACCGATGTTTTTATATGCAAAATAAAACAAAGATGCGTAAATACGCTGCGGTAACGCTTGTACGGGTGTTGCCTGTCGAACACCGGGCCCTGGCCTTCGGTATGCTTCCCTCCCCCAGTCACAGGAACGACTTCGCCTCATGGCTCAACTCACCTCGCTGCAGACCAAGGTTGCCGGGCAGATCCTCTCGGCCATCGATACCGGCGACCTCGCTCCCGGCAGCCACCTGAAGGAAGTCGAGCTGGCCGAGCGCCTTGGTGTATCGCGCTCGCCGGTACGGGGTGCGCTGGCCTACCTGGCCGAACAGCAACTGATCGAACCGCTGCCGCAGCAGGGTTTTCGCGTGCCGCTGGAGCCGCGGGCGGGGCAGGCCGAGGTCAGCGAGTTGCACAACGAAGAGGACGCGCTGTACGCGCGGCTGATCGACGACCGCCTGAACCAGGCGCTGCCCGACCAGATTTCCGAAAGTGACCTGCTGCGCCGCTACGGCGCCGGCAAGAGCGTGTTGCGCCGTTGCCTGCTGCGCCTCTCCGATGAAGGCGTGATGCAGCGCAAGCACGGCCATGGCTGGCAGTTCGCGCCGACCCTGAGCGATCGCCAGACGCGCTTCGAGAGCTACCGTTTCCGCATGCTGCTGGAGCCGGCGGGGTTGCTGGAGCCGACCTTCCGCCTCAACCCGGAGCAGATGCAGCGCTGCCGGCGGCAGCAACTGGACCTGCTCGAAGGCGTGGCCGACAGCAAGCGTTTCTTCGAGAGCAACGCGCAGTTCCATGAACTGCTCGCGGCAGCCTCGGGCAACGCCTACATCCTCCAGGCGGTGCAGCAGCAGAACCGCCTGCGCCGGCTCACCGAGTTCCATTCGGTGAACAACGTCGAGCGGGTCAAGGCCTCGTGCCGCGAGCACCTGGCGATCCTCGATGCGCTGGAACAGGGCGACAACGAATGGGCCTCGACCTTGCTGCATCGCCACCTGGAAGTGGCGAGCAAGATGGGGGTGGCGCGGAGCAAGGGCTGAGCACCGGTGTTGCTCCGGTCGCCGGCAACGCCGGCCAGGAACATGCGCCACCCCGGCCATCACCAGATCGCCACGGTGTAACCGAGGATCACCCGGTTTTCGTTCATGTCACGCAGGTAGTTGGCCTGGGTCAGGGCATTGCGCCAGCGCAGCGACAGGCCCTTCAGCGGCCCGCCCTGGAACACGTAGCCGAGGTCGATGTCCCGCTCCCATTCCCGCGCCTCGCCCTCGAAGCCCTTGACCTGCGCCTGGTCGCCCTTGGCCCAGCGGGTCGAAAAGCTCAGGCCGGGAATGCCGAGGGCGGCGAAGTCGTAGTCATAGCGCGCATGCCAGGTACGTTCCCGGGTCTGCGAGAAGTTGCTCAGTTGGTACTCGGAGAACAGGAAGGTGTTGGTGCCATCCACGTAGGTGAACGGGGTGTCGCCGAACTGCTCCTGATAGCCGCCGCCGAAGGTGTGGCCCTTGTAGCTCCAGGCCAGGCGGGTACTCAGCGCGCGGTTGTCGACCTTGCCGGCCAGGCCGGCGCCGGCCTTGTCGGCGTCGAAGTAGCGCAGATCGCTTTTCAGGGTGCCGCCGCCCAGGGCAACGCTGTGCTTGAGGCCCAGGTAGTGCTGCTGGTAGATGTCCTCCAGTTGGGCGAAGTGGTAGCTCAGCAGCAGGCTCGGGGTCAGCTTGTAGTCACCACCGACGAAGCGGAAACGGTCGCTTTTCGCCGAGCTGCGGTAGGCGCCGCTCTGGCTGGTCAGGCCCATGTCCTCGTAGTCGGTGGACTCGCGCTGGCGCACCTGGTCGATCTGCCCGCCGATCAGGGCCAGGCCGGGAATGTCGCCGGACTTGAGCTGGGTGCCGCGGAAGGTCTGCGGGAAGATCCGGCTGGTGTTCGGCTGCAGGGTCGGCAGGTCCGGCAGCAGGTGACCGCTGCGCAACTCGCTCTGGGCGAAGCGCACCTTGCCGGTCACGCCGAGCTTGGAATACTCGTCCTGGGCCCGCTTGACGTAGCTCGGCTTGCCCGGCTCGGCTTCGTTGTCCCGGGCCAGCAGGCCGGAACCGGAACGCTCCGGGCTGGAGTCGAGCTTGAGGCCGAGCATGCCCACCGCATCCACGCCAAAGCCGACGATGCCTTCGGTAAAGCCCGATTGGAGGTTGAGGGTAAAGCCCTGGGCCCATTCTTCACGCTTGGACTGGCCGGCGTCTTCGCGGTAGTCGCGGTTGAAGTAGTAGTTCTTCAGTTCCAGCGAGGCCTTGCTGTCCTTGATGAAGTCGGCATGGGCCTGCACGGAAAGCAGGCCGACACCGGTGAGCAACAGGTTGAGGTTCGGGTGTTTCATGGGTTCTGGCTCCTGGCAGTCGTTGTAGGAAGGCTGTTGTTGTTGTTTTTCGGACATGACTTGCCCCTCCACGCCGCTGCGAAGGCGGCGCGCTGGGGTTGGATCAGGGGTTCAGGTCAGCTGGCGCGGCGTATTCGGTAACTGCCGTCGTCGAGCTTCTCCAGGGGGCTGGCTGCGGCCAGCAACTGCCGGGTATACGGATGGCGCGGGGCATCGAAGACCTGCTCCCGCGTACCCACCTCGACCACCTCGCCCTGGTGCATCACCGCCACCCGATGGGCGATGCGTTCCACCGCCGAGAGGTCGTGGGAGATGAACAGGCAGGCGAAGCCGTAGCGCGCCTGGAGGCGCTCGAAGAGCTCGAGGATCTGCTTCTGGATGGTCATGTCCAGAGCCGAGATCGGCTCGTCGGCGATCACCAGCTGCGGGTGCCGCACCAGCGCCCGGCCAATCGCCACGCGCTGGCGCTGGCCGCCGGAAAGCTGGTGCGGGAAGCGCTCGGCGAAGGCTTCCGGCAGGCCGATATCGAGCATGGTCTGCGCCACCCGCTCGCGCCGCGCACTGGCGCTGAGGCCTGGTTCGTGGCGCAGCGGTTCGATCAGGATGTCGCCGATCTTCATCCGCGGGTTCAGCGAGGAGAACGGGTCCTGGAAGATCATCTGGCACTGCAGGCGATGGATACGGTTGGCGGCCTTGAGGATATCCACGCCCTTGAAGCGGATCGCCCCGGCGCAAGGTTTGACCAGACCGACCAGGGAGCGACCGAGGGTGGTCTTGCCCGACCCGCTGCCGCCCACCAGGGCAAGGGTTTCTCCCGGCGCGATGCTCAGGCTGGCGGAGTGCACCACGCGCTTGAACGCGCGCTTGCCCCAGAAATTGCTCGGCCCGGGATGTTCGATGCAGACCTGGTCGACCTCCACCAGCGGCCCCTCGCTGGCCGGCAGCGCGGGCAGTTCGCCGCGGCGCGGCAGCGCTTCGAGTAGTTGTCGGGTGTACTCGGCCTTCGGTGCCAGGAGGATATCGCCGATGGCGCCCTGCTCCACCGCCTGGCCCTGGCGCATCACCACCACCTTGTGCGCATAGCGCGCCACCAGCGACAGGTCGTGGCTGATGAACAGGATCGCCGTGCCCTGCTCCCGGGTCAGTTCCAGCATCAGCTCGATCACGTCCAGTTGCGCCAGGCAATCCAGGGCGGTGGTCGGTTCGTCGGCGATCAGCAGTTTCGGCCGCAGCAGCATCACCGAGGCGAGCATGATGCGCTGGCGCATGCCACCGGAGAACTGGTGCGGGTAGGCCTTGAGGCAGCGCTCGGCGTCGCGGATGCCGATACGCTGCAACATCACCAGGCAACGCTCGTGGATCCGCGCTTCGTCGAGGTCGGTGTGCAGGCGCAGGGCCTCGGCCATCTGCCGGCCGATGGTCAGGGCCGGGTTCAGCGAAACCATTGGCTCCTGGAACACCATGCCGATCTGCGCGCCACGAATGGCACGCATGGCCGGGGCGTCGAGACGGTTGAGGTCGCGACCCTGGAAATCCAGTTGCCCGCCGCAGACCTGCATGGGCATCGGCAACAGGCCGATGGCGGCGCGGGCGGCCATGGTCTTGCCGCTGCCGGACTCGCCGACCAGGGCGACGATCTCGCCCGGGGCCACGTCGAAACTCAGGCCGTCCACCGCCAGCGGGCCGTGCTCGCCGACGCGGATCTGCAGGTCGCGGACCCGCAACAGGGAATTTGCCGAAGACATGATCATTTCCTCATGCGCGGGTCGAGACGATCGCGCAGGGCATCGCCGAACAGGTTGATGGCAAGCAGTGCCAGGCAGATGAACAGCCCCGGGAAGATCCCCAGCCAGCTGGCCGAAGCGATGTACGGACGGCTGCTGGCGAGCATGTTGCCCCAGGTCGCCGCCGGTGGCGGCACGCCCAGGCCGAGGAAGCTCAGGGCGCTTTCCGAGAGCAGCGCCCAGCCGAACATGCTGGTGGCCAGCACGCACAGCGGGGCCAGGCAGTTGGGAGCGATATGGCGGAACATGGTGTACAGCTCGGAGTTGCCGATCACCCGCGAGGCCTCGATGAACTCCAGCTCGCGCAGCGACAGCACGCTGCCGCGCACCACCCGCACCACCGACGGCGTGTAGGCAATGCCAAGGGCCAGGACGATGCCGTACTGGCTGGCACCGATGATCGCCATGATGCCCAGGGCCATGAGGATCCCGGGAAACGCCAGCAAGGCATCGTTGAACATCATCAGCAGGCGGTCGGTCCAGCCACGCAGGTAGCCGGCGAGCATGCCGATCACGGTCCCGGCGCACACCGCGCAGCTCACCGCCAGCAGGCTGATCCACAGGCTGGTGCGGGCGCCGATCAGCAGGCGGCTGAACACGTCGCGGCCAAACTCGTCGGTGCCCAGCCAATGCACCGCCGAAGGTGCCTGGAGGCGTGACAGCAGGTCGATGCGCAGCGGATCGAACGGCGTCCACAGCAGCCCGAGCAGGGCCAGCAGGATCAGCGCCATCAATAGCGTGGCACCGATCAGCGCATTGGCCGGCGGCCAGGCCCGCGGGGCCTTGCGCGGCGCCGCGGCGGGCGCGGCCAGGGGCGCGCAGGAGGGTTTCGGACTCATAACTTCACCCTTGGGTCGAACAGTGGGTAGAGCAGATCGACGAACAGGTTGACCAGCACGTAGACGAAAGTGATCAGCAGCAGGCAGCCCTGCAGCACCGGGTAGTCGCGGGCGAAGATCGCATCGACCATCAGCCGGCCGATGCCCGGCAAGGTGAACACCGTCTCCAGCACCGCGATGCCGCCGAGCAGGTTGCCAAGGATCAGCCCGACCAGGGTCCAGGTCGGGGCAAAGGCATTGCGCAGGGCATGCCGCCACAACACCGCGCTTTCCGACAGGCCCTTGGCCCGGGCATGGGCGATGTACTCCAGGCGCAGCACCTCGATGGTGCTGGCCCGGGCCATGCGGGTGATGGCGCCGACTTCCACCAGGGTCAGGGTGACGATCGGCAGCACCAGGTAGCTCAGCGCCTGCCATGGGTCCTGGCCGAAGCTGACGTAGCCCACCACCGGCAGCCAGCCGAGCTTAATGCCGAAGGCATAGAGCAGCAGCAGGCCGAGCCAGAAACTGGGGATCGACAGCAGCAGCGTGGCGCTCATGACCAGGCCCAGGTCGAGGGCGCTGTTCTGTTTCCACGCCGCCAGCAGCCCCACCGGCACCGCGATCAGGGTCGCCAGCAGCACCGCCACCAGGACGATGCCGGCACTGACCGTGAAACGCTCGAGGATCAGCGGCAGCACCGCTTCGCGGGTGCTGATGGAGAAGCCCAGATCACCGCTGAGCACGGCCTTGAACCAGATCAGGAACTGGGTCACCAGCGAATGATCCAGACCCAGGTTGCGGCGCATGTCGGCCAGGCTCTGCGGGTCGGCCATATCACCGAGCATGAGCAGCGCCGGGTCGCCGGGAATCAGGCGGATCAGGGCGAAGACCATCAGCGAGATCAGCAGCAGGGTCGGCAGCGCCATGCCGAGTTTTTGCAGGATAAAGCGCAACATCGTCGGGCCCGCCCTACTGCGTCGCGAGGCTGACGCCCCACAACCGTGGTTTGGCCACCGGCCAGGAATGGTAGCCACGGGTGCTGTCGCGCAGCGCGCCGATCACCGTGCCGTTGTAGATGATCACCATGGGCGTGTCCTCGATCATCATTTTGTGCATCTGGTCGAACAGCACCTGGCGCTTGCCGCTGTCACGCTCGCGGATCGCCTCGCGCAGCAGTGCCTGGGCCTGCGGGTTGTCCCAGACCTTGCGCGGTTCCTTGCTTTTGTCGCCCATCAGCGAGTCGAAGCCCAGCGCCGGGTCGAGACGCGACGAATAGGAGAACGACATCATCTGGTAGTTGCCGCTCTGGTAGCGCTCCAGCTGGGTGCCCCATTCCAGGGTTTCCATCTGGATATTCAGGCCACTGGCCTGGGCCATGGCCTGGCTCAGCACGCCCATGTCGAACATCTGCTGGTAGCGCTTGTTGACGATCATCCTGATCGGCTGACCGTTGTAGCCGGCTTCCTTGAGCAGGCGCCGGGCTTCATCCGGGTCGTAGCGGTAACCCTGTTTCGCCACCTCGTCGTAGAAGGCACTGGTCTGCGGGATCGCCGAGTTGTTCGGCTGCGACAGGCCGTTGGACAGCGCCGTGACCATCTGCCCGTAGTCCAGGGAATGGGCGATGGCCTGGCGGATGCGCACGTCCTTGAGCAGCGGGTCGTTGGTCTGGAACAGCAGGCCGCAGATGGCCATGATCGGGCTCACCGAGACCCGGATCCCCGGCAGGGCCTTGAGCTCCTGGGCGTCGCTGGCAGTGACGTCCGGCAGCAGGTCGACGTTGTTCGACAGCAGCGCGGCCTTGGCCGAGGACGGATCGGGAATGATCATGAAGCGCAGGTTGTCGACCAGTGCCTGCTTGTTGCCGGTGAAACCGTCCGGCCCGGCTTCGGCGCGGGCGCTGTAGTCCTTGAAGCGCGCCAGGCGCACGTATTGGCCCGGCTTCCATTCGGCGAAGCTGAACGGACCGGTGCCGACCGGGGCTTTCCAGCTGCCGTCGGCGGCCAGGGAATCCGGGTGCAGGATGCCGGCGCCACCGCAATCGGGGCGCGACATCGAGGCAAGGAACAGGGCGTTGGGCTGATCGAGGGTGAAGACCACGGTGCGCGGGTCCGGCGTGGTGATCGCGGTGATCTTCGCCCCGCCCCGGCCATCGAATTCCGGCAGGCAGCGCCATTGGGTCTGCGGATCGAGGTAGCGCTCCCAGGTCCACTTCACTTCGGCCGAACTCAGGGTCGCGCCGTTATGGAAATGCACGCCGTCGCGCAGGGTGAAGCGGTAGCTCAGGCCGTCGTCGGAGACGTCCACGGCGCTGGCCAGCAGCGGCCCGACCGAGGCGTCCTCGCGGTGGGCCACCAGGCCCTCGACCACATGCAGGATCACCGTATCGGTGTTTTCGTCACGGTTCACACCGGGTTCGGTGCTGCGGATATCGGCCCCCAGGCCGACGCGCAGGGTGGTATCGGCCATGGCCTGCTGGGCCAGGGTGCCAAGGGCCGCAAGGCCGATCACTCGCAGGCTGCGAGCAAGGGAAGGATTACGGAAGCGATGCACGGGAGAGGTTCTCCTTCGCTGAAGGACCGGTCGTTGGCAGGCCCGGCCTAAAGGTTCTGATCATGTCGTTGTTGTTATGGCCCGAGGGTGGTCAGGGGCCAGGCGATTTTGTTTTTTTCAATTCTCCGGGACATATTCACAGCGTACAAAGACTTTGTAAATGTTTTTTTATGAATTAAAAAACAATGGAAAATACATTGCCGGCTCTTACTGCCACCCCTCCAGCCGCATCGTCGCCCGCACCAGCCGCTGCTCCTCCTGCTCGATCTCCCGCAGGTTGTCCCTGATGCTCCCCAGATGCTCCCGCGCCGCCCGTTGCGCCTGCTCCGGCAACTGCTCCATCACCGCGTGGTACAGGCGCGCGTGCTGGCGATCGATCTGGCGTTTCTGCGCCGGGCGGCAATAGAGGTTGTTCACCGAGGCGAACACCGTGCTGAGCATCAGGTCGTTGAGCCCCTGCAACGTGTGCACCAGCACCGGGTTGTGCGAGGCCTCGCTGATGGCGCGGTGGAAGGCGTGATCGAGACGGGCCTGCTCGCGGGCATCCTGCTCCTCGGAACCGACCATTTCATCGAAACGCCGCTTGATCAGCAGGCGGTCGACATCAGTAGCGCGCAACGCCGCCAGCCGCGCCGACTCCCCTTCCAGCAGCGCCCGCACCTCCAGCAGGTCGAACAGCGTGCGCGGCTGCGAGGCGAACAGGTGCATCAGCGGCGTGGTGTCGTCGGCCCGGCTCAGGTCGGCGACATAGGAGCCACGCCCATGTTCGGTCTCGACGATGCCGCGCCCGCGCAGGATGCGCAGCCCCTCGCGCAAGGCCGAGCGCGAACAGCCCAGCTTGTCCACCAGGCGCCGCTCCGAAGGCAGCGCCTGGCCGACCTTGAGCACCCCGTCGACGATCAGCTTCTCGATACGCTCGGCCACCTGGTCGGCGACCTGCCTCTTTGCGGGAGTGACATCGGTCATTGAAGAATGCCTATAACTGGTAGGACCAGTGCAAATCCTGCGATGAGTTGTTTCCGAAGTCCAGGCCTGAAACCACTGATGTAGCTACCTTCAGGAAGAGATACTGGCAAAAACTGGTAGGACCAGCTGGCTTTCACATCGACGGGCAACACGCCGGGCGAGCAGTCTGGCAGGCGTTCAGCCAATAACAAGACCGGACGCCCCAGCCAATGAACATCCTTTACGACGAACGCGTGGATGGTGCCCTGCCCGCCGTGGACAAGCCCCGCCTGCTGGCGCAACTGCGCCAGGCCCTGCCCGACCTGGAAATCCTCCACCGCGCCGAAGACCTGCGCCCCTACGAGTGCGACGGCCTCTCCGCCTACCGCGTGGTGCCGCTGCTGGTGGTACTGCCGGAGCGCCTGGAACAGGTGCAGACCCTGCTGCGCCTGTGCCACGCCAATCGGGTGCCGGTGGTGGCCCGTGGCGCCGGAACCGGCCTGTCCGGCGGCGCGCTGCCCCTGGAAAAGGGCATCCTGCTGGTGATGGCACGCTTCAACCGGATCATCGAGGTCAACCCGCAGGGCCGCTTCGCCCGGGTCCAGCCCGGGGTGCGCAACCTGGCGATTTCCCAGGCCGCCGCGCCCCACGGCCTGTACTACGCGCCCGATCCGTCCTCGCAGATCGCCTGCTCCATCGGTGGCAACGTGGCCGAGAACGCCGGCGGCGTGCATTGCCTCAAGTACGGTTTGACCGTGCATAACCTGCTGCGGGTCGACATCCTCACCGTCGAGGGCGAGCACCTGACCCTGGGCAGCGACGCCCTGGATTCGCCAGGCTTCGACCTGCTCGCGCTGTTCACCGGCTCCGAAGGCATGCTCGGCATCGTCACCGAAGTCACCGTCAAGCTGCTGCCCAGGCCGCAGGTGGCGCGGGTGCTGCTGGCCAGCTTCGATTCGGTGGAACAGGCCGGGCGTGCGGTGGCCGATATCATCGCCGCCGGGATCATTCCCGGTGGCCTGGAAATGATGGACAACCTGTCGATCCGCGCCGCCGAGGACTTCATCCACGCCGGCTACCCGGTGGACGCCGCAGCCATGCTTCTGTGCGAGCTGGATGGCGTCGAGGCCGACGTTCACGACGACTGCGCCCGGGTCGACGCGGTACTGCGCCAGGCCGGCGCCAGCGATGTGCGCCTGGCCCGCGACGAAGCCGAGCGCGTGCGTTTCTGGGCCGGGCGCAAGAACGCCTTCCCGGCGGTCGGGCGGATTTCCCCGGACTACTACTGCATGGACGGCACCATTCCGCGCCGCGAATTGCCGGCGGTGCTGCGCGGCATCGAAACGCTGTCGCAGGCGTTCGGCCTGCGGGTAGCCAACGTCTTCCATGCCGGCGACGGCAACATGCACCCGCTGATCCTCTTCGATGCCAACCAGCCGGGTGAACTGGAGCGCGCCGAAGCCCTCGGGGCGAAGATCCTCGAACTGTGCGTGGCGGTCGGCGGCAGCATCACCGGCGAGCACGGCGTCGGCCGGGAAAAGATCAACGCCATGTGCGCCCAGTTCAGCAGCGACGAAATCACCCTGTTCCACGCGGTCAAGCAGGCCTTCGATCCCCTGGGTCTGCTCAACCCCGGCAAGAACATCCCGACCCTGCACCGTTGCGCCGAATTCGGCTCGATGCATGTCCACCAGGGGAAGCTGCCCTTTCCCGAACTGGAGCGCTTTTGATGAACCTCGATCACGACAACAGCGCGGCCCTGCTGGAACAGGTCGCGCAGGCCCTGAACGACGGCGTCGCCCTGCGAATCCAGGGTGGCGACACCAAGGCCCTGCTCGGACGTCGCACCCGTGGCGAACTGCTCGACACCCGCAGCCACCGCGGCATCGTCAGCTACGACCCCACCGAGCTGGTGCTGAGCGCGCGCGCCGGCACACCGCTGGCGGAAATCGAGGCGGCGTTGCAGGCCAAGGGGCAGATGCTGCCGTTCGAGCCCCCGCATTTCGGCGCTGGCGCCACCCTGGGCGGCGCCATCGCCAGCGGCCTGTCGGGGCCGCGCCGACCCTGGTCGGGCGCAGCGCGCGACCATGTACTCGGCACCCGCCTGATCACCGGCCATGGCAAGCTGCTGCGCTTCGGCGGCGAAGTCATGAAGAACGTCGCCGGCTATGACCTGTCGCGCCTGATGGCGGGCAGCTTCGGCTGCCTCGGGCTGCTCACCGAGGTATCGATCAAGGTGCTGCCCAAGCCACGCGCCTGCGTCAGCCTCAGGCTGGAGATGGACGCTGGCGAAGCGCTGGAGGAACTGGCCCAGTGGGGCCAGCAACCTGTGCCGATCAGCGCCGCCTGCCACGACGGCAACCACCTGCACCTGCGCCTGGAAGGTGGCGAGGGCTCGGTGAAATCCGCCTGCCAGCGCCTCGGGGGCGAGCACATCGACAGCGCTTACTGGACGCAACTGCGCGAGCGACAACTGCCGTTCTTCGCCAGCACCCGACCGCTCTGGCGCCTGTCCCTGCCCAACGCCACGCCCTTGCTCGACCTGCCCGGCGAGCAATTGCTGGACTGGGCCGGGGCCCAGCGCTGGCTGCTTTCGGACGCGCCCGCCGAGGACATCCGCCAGCAGGTGAGCGCCGCCGGCGGCCATGCGACCCGCTACGGCCCTGACGAAACGCCGTTCCAGCCCTTGCCCGCGCTGCTGTTGCGCTATCACCAGAACCTGAAGAAGCAGCTCGACCCCCGGGGGATCTTCAACCCTGGCCGACTCTATGCGGAGGTCTGAAACGCCATGCAAACCCAACTGAGCGAACACGCCAGGCAACTGCCCCGGGCCGCCGAGGCCGAACGTATCCTGCGTTCCTGCGTGCATTGCGGTTTCTGCACTGCCACCTGCCCGACCTACCAGTTGCTGGGCGACGAACTCGATGGCCCGCGCGGGCGCATCTACCTGATCAAGCAGGTGCTGGAAGGCCAGGACGTCACCCGCAGTACCCGGGACCACCTGGACCGCTGCCTGTCCTGCCGCAACTGCGAAACCACCTGCCCGTCCGGCGTCGAATACCACAACCTGCTGGATATCGGTCGCGCGGTGGTCGAGGAGCAGGTGCCGCGCGGCCTTGGCGAACGCCTGCTGCGCCACGGGCTGCGCACGCTGGTGCCCAACCCCGCGGTGTTCAAGGCGCTGGCCCGCACCGGCCAGGTGTTCCGTCCGTTGCTGCCGGAGCACCTGCAGGCCAAGTTGCCCCGCCATCCCGTGCCGGCCAAGGCGCGACCGGCCAACCACCATCCGCGCAAGGTGCTGATGCTGGAAGGGTGCGTGCAGCCATCGCTGTCGCCCAACACCAATGCGGCCGCCGCACGGGTGCTGGATCGCCTCGGCATCAGCGTGGTCGCGGCACGGGAGGCTGGCTGCTGCGGTGCCATCGACTACCACCTCAATGCCCAGGAACAAGGCTTGCAGCGGGCACGGCGGAACATCGACGCCTGGTGGCCAGCGATCGAGGCCGGGGCCGAGGCCATCGTCCAGACCGCCAGCGGTTGCGGCGCCTTCGTCCGCGACTATGGGCACCTGCTGGAACAGGATCCGGCTTATGCCGCCAAGGCGGCACGGGTCAGCGCGCTGAGCCGCGACCTGACCCAGGTACTGGGTGCCGAGCCACTGGAGCGCCTGGGGATTCATGCCGAACGGCGCCTGGCCGTTCACTGCCCCTGCACCCTGCAACATGCGTTGAAACTGGGTGGTGCGGTGGAAGCGATCCTCCAGCGCCTGGGTTTCAGCCTCACTGCCGTGAGCGACGGGCATCTGTGTTGCGGCTCGGCGGGCACCTATTCGCTGACCCAGCCGGAACTGTCGCGACGCTTGCGCGATAACCGCCTGAACGCGCTGGAAGCCGGCAATCCGGAAGTCATCGTCACCGCCAACATCGGTTGCCAGACCCACCTCGACGGGGCCAGGCGCACGCCGGTGCGGCATTGGATCGAGCTGGTGGAAGAAGCACTGGCATAAGCGATATGCGGCCCCTGTGGGAGCGGCGGTTCGGCGGTCCGATTTACCCGCGATGACATCGGTGAATTCACCATCGTAATCGCGGGTAAACCCGCTCCCACAGGGTCCGCGTATCGCTGTCGAACGTCGTTAAAAGGAGAACTCTCATGCAGCAAAAAGCAGTCCTGGAAAACACCGACGTCGCCCGTCTCCTCGCCGCTGCCCGCGACGAGGCCCGGCGCAACGCCTGGAACGTCACCATCGCCATCGTCGACGACGGCGGCCATCTCCTGGCCCTGGAACGCCTCGATGGCTGCGCGCCGATCAGCGCCTATATCGCCACCGAAAAAGCCCGCTCGGCCGCACTGGGCCGGCGGGAAACCAAGGGCTACGAGGAGATGGTCAACAACGGCCGCACCGCTTTCGTCAGCGCACCGCTGCTGACCTCGCTCGAAGGCGGCGTGCCGGTGCTGGTCCAGGGCCAGGTGGTCGGCGCCGTAGGCGTGTCCGGGGTGAAGGCGGACCAGGATGCACAGGTGGCGGCGGCAGGCGTCGCCGGGCTTTGAATCGAACATTTACCAAGGAGTACTGGCCGTGACCCAGCGTATTGCCAGCCACCGGTTGCAGGTGGCGGAAAACCTCAAGCGATTCATCGATGACGAAATCCTGCCGGGCACCCCTGTGGAGCCGGCACGCTTCTGGGCCGGCTTCGACCAGTTGGTCCACGACCTGGCACCGAAGAACCGCGCCCTGCTGGCCGAGCGGGACCGCCTCCAGGCGTTGCTGGACACCTGGCACCGCGAACACCCGGGCCCGGTCACGGACCTGCCGGGCTACCAGGCGTTTCTCGAAGACATCGGCTACCTGGTGGCGCAACCTGCCAGCGTGAAGGTCACCACCACCCAGGTCGACCACGAAATCACCGCCCAGGCCGGGCCGCAACTGGTGGTTCCGGTGATGAACGCCCGTTATGCCCTGAACGCGGCCAATGCGCGCTGGGGATCGTTGTATGACGCGCTGTATGGCGCCGACATGATCGACGAGGCGGACGGCGCGCAGAAAAGCGGCGGCTACAACCCGACCCGCGGCGCCAGGGTAGTGGCCTGGGCCAAGGCCTTTCTCGACCAGGTATTTACCCTTGAAGACGCGTCCCACGCCGACGCGGTGGCCTATCGCGTGGTTGCAGGGACGTTGCAGGTTGCCCTTGCCGATGGCCGGGATACGGCGCTGAAAAACCCTGCGCAATTTGCCGGCCATCAAGGCGCCGCCGAGGCCCCGGATGCGGTCCTGCTGCAAAACCATGCCCTGCATATCGAATTGCAGATCGACCGCACCAGCCCCATCGGCGCGACCGACCCGGCCGGGCTCAAGGACCTGCTGGTGGAATCGGCGATCACCACCATCATGGACTGCGAAGACTCGGTGGCTGCCGTGGATGCCGAGGACAAGGTGCTGGTCTATCGCAACTGGCTGGGCCTGATGAAAGGCGACCTGAGCGAAGCGGTAAGCAAGGGCGGCAAGACCTTCTCGCGCACGCTCAACCCGGACCGCCGCTACCACGGGCGGGACGGCAAGGAGCTGGTCCTGCCCGGCCGCTCGCTGCTGTTCGTGCGCAATGTCGGCCACCTGATGAGCAATCCGGCGATTCTCGACCAGGACGGCGTGGAAATCCCCGAGGGCATCCTCGATGCGGTGGTCACCAGCCTCGCCGCCCTGCACGACCTCCAGCGCAAGGGCAACTCGCGCACCGGCAGCGTCTATATCGTCAAGCCGAAGATGCACGGACCACAGGAAGTGGCCTTTGCCAACGAGCTGTTCGGTCGCGTCGAGGACCTGCTCGGCCTGCCGCGCCACACCCTGAAGATGGGCATCATGGACGAGGAACGGCGCACCAGCGTCAACCTCAAGGCCTGCATCGCCGAGGCGGCGCAGCGGGTGGTGTTCATCAACACCGGCTTCCTCGACCGCACCGGCGACGAGATGCACAGCGCCATGCAGGCCGGCGCCATGCTGCGCAAGGGCGATATGAAAGGCAGCGCCTGGATCCAGGCCTACGAGCGCAGCAACGTGCTGGTCGGCCTGGCCTGCGGCCTGCGCGGACGGGCGCAGATCGGCAAGGGCATGTGGGCCATGCCGGACCTGATGGCGGCGATGTTCGAACAGAAGATCGCCCATCCGCAGGCCGGCGCCAACACCGCCTGGGTGCCCTCGCCCACCGCCGCCACCCTGCATGCCCTGCACTACCACCAGGTGGATGTGCAGCAGGTCCAGGCCGGGCTCGAAGCCATCGATGCCGATGCCGAGCGCACGGCGTTGCTGCAGGGTCTGCTGAGCGTTCCGGTCAGCCCGTCGCGGGACTGGAGCGCCGCGGATATCCAGGCGGAACTGGACAACAACTGCCAGGGCATCCTCGGCTACGTGGTGCGCTGGGTGGAACAGGGCGTGGGCTGCTCCAAGGTGCCGGATATCCATGATGTCGGCCTGATGGAAGACCGCGCGACCCTGCGCATCTCGGCACAGCACATCGCCAACTGGCTGCACCACGGCGTGGTCGATACCGCGCAAGTGCGCAACACCCTGGAGCGCATGGCGGCGGTGGTTGACGGGCAGAATGCCGGCGACCCGGCGTACCGCCCGATGGCGCCCGGGTTCGACGCCTCCCACGCATTCCGGGCGGCCTGCGACCTGGTGTTCAAGGGCGTGGAGCAGCCGAGCGGCTATACCGAGCCGTTGTTGCATGCCTGGCGGCGCAGATATAAAGCCGAACAACGCGCGTAAGGACACCGCGTGCCCTGTGGGAGCGGGTTCACCCGCGATTGCTATCGTGAATTCGCTACCGCAATCGCGGGTGAACCCGCTCCCACAGGGTCCGTGTCAAGCATCACAAATGCCCGCTACTACTGACGATCCGCAATGACAACGCCTCGTACGGATCCAGGTTGATCAGCAGGCGCCCGTCCTCGTGCAGGTCGCCTTCCAGCGTTTCGCCCAGCATGTCCACCACCGGCCCCGGGGCGAAGCCTTCCAGGACGATCTCCTCGGAGATCACCTCGCTACCGAAGTTCAGCGCCGTCAGTTGCGTGCCCTTCCCGGCCGGCAATTCATGGACCATGACCAGCAACCCCGGATGCTGTACCTCGGGGACCAGCACCTGGCGACTGCTGGCAATGCCATAGGCCTGGCGCACCGCCAGGACTTTCTTTACCCGGCTGGCAAAAGAGTCGGGCTGCTGCAATTGGCTGGACAAACTGCCATACAGCGAGCGCGCCCGGGGCATGCCGCGCAGCGATTCATCGGCCTGCGGCGCCAGGTCCACCAGGTCGTAGCCGCCGCGGTGGATCCAGCGGGTGTCGCCATCGGCCATGCGCTCGGCGACCTGCCCGGCTTCCAGCGGCAAGGCGCCGATCAGGTCCCAGCCCGACAACGCCACTACCCCAGGCTGCATGGCGTTGTAGATCACCAGCAGCAGGTGGATCTTCTGGATCAGCGCCAGTTGCTCGGCAGTGATCACCCCCAGGTCACGGATCCCCAGCGCTGCGGTAATGATGCTCACCGTGGTGCACGACACGCCATTGGTCACGAAGCGCAGGTTGTACGGGGCATGCTCGCCCGATAGCCGCTCGTACATTTCCTCGCGGATATGCTCGCGCAGGATGCTGCCGGGGAAGGTCTGGCCCTTGTAGAGGAACATGTCGTTGGCGTGCAGGGTCCAGAAATGCACCAGTTCGATGGTCAGTTCGTCGTGGTTCTGCAGGGCGTGGATCAGCGAGGCGGGGTCGATGCCGAAGCGGTGCATTTCGCCGAGCATCAGGCGCAGGAAGCTGGTGTCGCCGGTCAGCAGCGCGTGCTGGTAGGCCGGGCGGGTAACGAAGTCGTAGGACAGGTCGGCGCCGCCCTTGGACATCTGGGCGATGTCATCGAGGGTCAGGTTGAGCTCCTGGAAGCTGAAGGCACCGGCCTTGCGGATCATGCCGCCGAGGATCTGGTTACCGGTCAGCGACAGCGGGTGGCTTTCCGACCAGGCGGTGTCGTTGGGGCGCATTTCCACGCCGAGGAAGCCGTTGGCGTCCAGGCGCAGGCCGCGGGCGCCGAGGCAGTCGATGGCGTGCAGGGCATCGCCGATGATCAGTTGCTGGGCGGCGAAGGTCGGGTCAAGCCAGTTCAGCGACGGCTGGCCTTCCTTGAAGTAATGCAGGTAGACCCAGCGCCGGGTCTTGCCGTCGGCGCCGGTGACCGCCGGGGTGGCGCTCCAGTCGGTTTCCTTGACCCCGGGCTCGAAGAAGATCACCCGCTGCAACTGGCCGACGATGTAGTGCCGCTGCTTGAGTTCATCGCACTGGGCCGGGCTGAGGTTGACCGCATCGCGCCCCGGCGGCACGTCCGGCAGCAGGCCCCAGTCTTCCTCGCGGATCTCGACCATGTGGTAGATGCCCGGGTATTCCTCATGGCCCAGTTCCGCCAGGCGGAAATCGGCGCCCTTGCCGGTGTGGGAAGGGATCAGGTCATCGATGGTCACGGCGTTGTGCGCCGCCGCCATGCGGCTCAGGTGCACCAGTTGCTCCTCGCTGCCATAGAGCGGGTCGATATCGAAACTGATGCGGTCGAAGTTGCCGTCGACACTGGGGGTGAACTCACGGCCGCTGATACCGCCCGAGCGCTTGATCGGGCCGGTATGCATGCCCTGCACGCCCAGTTCGGACAGGGCTTTCCACAGGCTGTCGGCGCCGAGGGCGTCGAGCACGCTGGCGTCCTCGGGGGCGATGATCGAGTCGGGGTAGACCGTCAGCCACACCGAGGCGATCTCGATGGCCCGGCGCGGCCGCGCCTCGGCGTAGGGGTTCATCCACAGGCGGGACTGCCCGGCATAGCTGCGCGCCCGGTCCCGGGCCGCCTTGAGCATGGATTGCGCCACCAGCCATTCCACATAGTCGCGGTTTGCAGCCGTCATTACCGCCTCCTCAGCAGCAGGGTCGTTGCTAACTCTGACGGTACGGCGGCGTAAACGTTCTGATGGAAGCGACGCGGCCCCGTGGAGCCTCAGCCAGCCAGGCGATCCAGGCCCGCGCGCAGGTCGCGCTTGAGGTCTTCCATGCCTTCCAGGCCGATCTGCAACCTCAGCGCCAGCCCGCCCGGGGCCCAATGGGTGGCGGTGCGGTAGCCGCTGCAGTCGAACGGGATGACCAGGCTCTCGAACCCGCCCCAGGAATAACCCATGCCGAAGATTTCCAGGTGATCGAGCATATGGGCCAGGTTGCGCTTGCTGTAGCCGGGCTTGAGGATCACCGAAAACAACCCGGTGGAACCAGTGAAATCACGCTTCCAGATCTCATGCCCCGGGCATTCCGGGAAGGCCGGGTGGAGCACCGTGGCGACCTCGGCCTGCACGGCCATCCAGTGGGCCATTTCCAGCCCGCGGCGCTGCGCTTCTTCAAGGCGCAGGTGCAGGGTGCGCAGGCCGCGCAAGGCCAGGAAGCAATCCTCGGCCCCGGGCAGCATGGCCATGGCGTCGTAGGTCTTGCGCAGTGCCGGCCAGGTTTCGGCATTGGCCGTGACCAGCCCCATCAGCAGGTCGGAGTGCCCGCCCAGGTACTTGGTCCCCGCCTCCACCGCCAGGTCGCAGCCGTGCTCATGGGCACGGAAGAACACCGGCGTGGCCCAGGTATTGTCGATGATGGTCTTGATCCCGCGCGCCCTGGCCACGGCGGTGATGGCCGGTACGTCCTGGACTTCGAAGGTCTGCGAGCCGGGGGACTCAAGGAAGATGGTCGAAGTGTTGGGTTTGAGCAACGCAACGATACCGGCGCCGACCAGCGGATCGTAGTAGGTCACCTCGACGCCGAATTTCCTGACCAGGTTGTCGCAGAGCATGCGGGTCGGCTGGTAGGTGGAGTCGGGCATCAGCAGGTGGTCGCCGCTTTTCAGCGTGGTGAACAGCGCGAGGGCCAGGGCGCCAAGCCCGGACGGCGACATTACCGTGCCTGCCGCACCGGACAGTGCGCTCCAGGCATTTTCCAGCGCCTCGATGGTCGGCGTGCCCTTGGTCCCGTAGGTGTAGCGGCCGCGGTTCGCCTCGAGGTCGGCCAGGGTCTTGAACACCACGGTGGAGCCGCGGAACACCGGCATGTTGACGAAGCCGTGCTGCATGTCGTGGTCACGGCCCAGGCGGGTCAGTTGCGTGGCGAGGGAGAAGGCGTCGTTGGAATCGGTCATCAGCGGCTCATGGTCATTTCAACCCGGGACATGCCGCCATGCGCACATGGCGGCGGTTGCCCTACTGATACCCCATCCGGCGCGACAAATCGACAGGCAGGCGCGAAAGCCTTCACAGCCGGAAGCGTTGCACCTGGTCGTTCAAGACCTCGCCCAGCCCGGCCATTTCGACACTGGCCGCGCTGACCTGCCCGCTTGCGGCATGGGCCTGGTCGGCGATGTTGCGTACGCTGAGCACGCTGCGGTTGATTTCCTCGGCGACCGCGCCCTGCTGTTCGGCCGCCGTGGCGATCTGCTGGGTCATGCCCTGGATGCCGCTCATGCGGGTGGTGATCCTGCCCAGCGCCTGGCCAGCGTCGCGCGCCAGCCTGACGCTTTCGCCGGTCAGGTCGCGGCTGGCCTCCATGCGCTGCACCGCCTGGTGGGTGCCCTGCTGCAGGGCGGCGATCAGCACTTCGATGTCTTCGGTCGATTGCTGGGTGCGCTGGGCAAGGCCGCGGACTTCATCGGCGACCACCGCGAAGCCGCGCCCTGCTTCGCCGGCCCGGGCCGCCTCGATCGCCGCGTTCAGGGCCAGCAGGTTGGTTTGCTCGGCCACCGCCTTGATCACATCGAGCATGCCGCCAATGCGGCTGCTTTCCCGCGCCAGGCTGCCGACCGCTTCACCGGTCAGTTCCACCTCCCTGGCCAGGGATTCGATCTGCACCACCGCACCGGCGACCACCTGTGCACCGCTGGCGGCCTCCTCTGCCGCCTGGTCTACGCTGCGCGCCGTTTCCACGGCGTTGCGCGCCACGTCCTGGATCGAGGTGGTCATTTCGTGCATGGCCGTGGCCACCTGTTCGGTTTCCAGCTTCTGCTCGTTGGCGCTGGCGGCGGTCTGCCGGGTAATCGCCGCCAGTTCCCCGGTGGCGCTGCCGATACGCGATGCCCCCTCGCCGATGTGCCCGATCAGCCCCCTCAGGCTATCGGTCATGCGCTGCAGGGCCGTTTGCAGCTGGCCGATTTCATCCGTGCGCTGCACCAGCGCCTGGTGGCTCAGGTCGCCACTGGCGATGCGCTGCACGTTGTGCAACGCACTGCGCAGGGGCGGCACGATCTGCCGGGTAATGAGCAATGCCCCCAGCACGCCGAAGACCAGCGCCAGGACCAGGCCGCTGGTCAGCGTCCAGGCCGCCGCGCGGGTGTCTTCCTCGCGCAGTTGCATCTGGTGCTCGTAGAGTTCCTGGCTGATGCGCACCAGCGCATCGCCGTCATTCTGTACTTGCTGGGTAATGGCGCTGGCCTGGGCCAGGGCCGCTTGATGACTGTCCAGCGACTGCCGGTAGGTGCGCATGGCGCGTTCAAGTTCGTTGAAAAGCGTGGCGTCCCTGTTGCCCAGAACTTCGCGTACCGGTGCCAGGCTGGCGAGCGCCGCATCGATGGCGCCGGTTGCCGCGGAGTATTGCTTGGGATTGGCGCCGTAGGTATAGGCGCGGGTCTCGAAACGTGCATACAGGAACTGCATTTGCACGTCCTTGATCGCCTTGTACAGTTCGAGGCGGCGTTCGCTGGAGTAGCCTTCGCCCTCCAGGAACGCATTCAGCTGGTCCAGGCCTTTCAAGGCCTGGTCGCCGCTGAGGCGCCGGGTGGCCCGCGCTTCCTCTATCTGCCGGTAGGCCTTTTCCAGCTCACCGATGTTTGCCTGGTAAGCGGCAAGGTGCCGGGCCATCTCCTCGATTCGCTGCCTGTTCTGCTCCTGGGTGAAGAAATCACCCAATGCTTCCAGGTTGCCGGCGACCTGCCGGATTTTCTCCTTCAACTCGTTGGCCGCTTGCCCGCCGCCTTCGCTCTCGACGAACGCGCTGCGCTCCTGGCGCAACTTCGAGAAATCGTCCATCAGCCGATTCACGGCGCTCATCCGGTCCATGCGATAGGAAAGGCTGTCGATCGCATGCCGGCCAGCGCCGAAGATCAGCACGCTCATCAGGCATAACAGACCGAAGCCGATCATCAGCTTCCGGGCGACAGGGAGGTTGGCAAGCCAGCTGAACATATCCGTGCGTCCTTGAACGATCCGCTACCAGATCGCGATGTCGTAGGTGAGGTAGATCCGGTTGCTGTCGCGACCGCGGGAATAGTCGGAGCGGTACACATAGTTGCGCGCCTTGACGCCCAGGCCCTTGAAGGTGCCCGACTGCACCACGTAGGCCAGCTCCATGTCGCGCTCCCATTCCTGGCGGCTGGCGCTGCCGGAATGGTCGTTGTCGCCGCTGAGGTAGCGGGCCATGAAGGTCAGGCCGGGGACCCCGGCGGCAGCGAAGTTGTAGGCGTAGCTGGCCATCCAGGTCTTTTCGTCTTCCTCGATGAACTTGCCGATACCCACGTTGCTGAAGGAATACACGGTGGCGCCGCTGATATAAGGCAGGCCGGCGTCACCCTGGAGCACCTGGTAGCCGGCCCCGACCGTGTGCCCGGAGTGGGCGTAGGACAGCTGCCCGCTAAGCATGTCGTTGTCGATCTTGCCGCCATGGGCTGCGCCGCTGTCCTGGCTCTTGAAGTAGCGCAGGTCGCTGGTCAGCACGCCGCCGGCCAGCGGCAGGTCGTGCTGGATACCGGCGAAGTCCTGGCGATAGAAGTTCTGCAGCTCGCCGTGGAAATAGCTCAGGCGCAGTTGCTTGCTGAAGGCGTAGTCGGCACCGGCGTAGTTGAAATCGCCGGAGGCGCCGCCGCTGTAGCCATCGAGGAACAGGCCGACACTGTCGGTGGAATCACGCAGCTTGAAGCGGTCCAGATGGCCGGCGGTCAGGGTCAGGCCGGCGATGTCCTTGCTCACCAGTTCGGTGCCCTGGTAGGTCTGCGGCAGCAACCTGGCGTCGTTGTAGACCAGCAACGGGTTCTTCGGCAGCTGGGTGCCGTGGCGCAGCACCGTCTGGCCGAGGCGGACCTTGGCCGTCGCCCCGGCACTGGCGAATTCGTCGGCAGCGCGGCCATCGTCATGCACCGGCAGCAGGCCGGTACCGCTGCGGCCCTTGCCCGAATCGAGGCGCACGCCGACCAGGGCCAGGGCATCGACCCCGAAGCCCAGGGTGCCCTGGGTGAACCCGGACTGGTAATCGAGCAGGAAGCCCTGCGCCCACTCGACCCGCTCGCTTTTCGCGGTGGCCGCGGCGCGGGCGCTCATGCCCTGCTCGTCACGGAAGTTTTCGTTGAAATAGACATTGCGCAGTTGCAGCTTGAGCTTGCTGTCTTCGATGAAACCTGCGGCGCCGACACCGGGCAGGTAGCAGAAACACAGGCCGCAGGCGGCCGCACGACTGTAGATACGGGTCATGATGAAAACTCGGTTTATTTTTATTGGGTGTTTTCAGACGAAGAACGAAATGGCGCCGGTCAGCACGGCCAGTGCAGTGATCACCAGGGAGGTCAGCACCGCCCATTTCACCGTGGCCTTCTGGAAATCGCCGATATCGCGATCGACCATGCCCACCAGCAGCAGGGTCGAGGCCACCAGCGGGCTCATCAAGTGCACCGGCTGGCCGAGCACCGAGGCGCGGGCGATTTCGATCGGGTCGATACCGTAGGCCGCGGCAGCGTTGGCCAGGATCGGTACTACGCCGAAGTAGTAGGCGTCGTTGGACAGCACGAAGGTCAGCGGCATGCTGGTCAGCGCCACCACCAGCGGGAACCAGTGGCCCCAGGCGTCCGGAATCCAGGCAACCAGGGTCTGGGCCAGGGCATCGACCATCTTGGTGCCCGAGAAGATCCCGGCGAAGATACCGGCGGCGAACACCAGCAGGACCACGGTCATGGCGTTGCCGGAATGGGCAAGGATCCGCTCTTTCTGCAGTTCCAGCTGCGGGTAGTTGATCATCAGGGCCGCAACGAAGCCGATCATGAACAGGATCGCCGCGTGCATCAGGCCCATCACCAGGGCGACCATCACCACGATCACCAGCAGCAGGTTGACGTAGGCCAGGCGCGGACGCTTGTAAGGGGTATCTTCGAGGATCGCCTTGATGTAGCAGTTGCCGCCGCCGGACTCGAGCTTGATGTTGCCGATGCGCTTGCGCTCTACCCGGCCCAGCAGGAAGGCGGTGAATACCACCCACGCCGCACCGCCGATCATGGTTGGCAGCATCGGGATGAAGTACTCGGTGGCGTCCAGGCCCAGGGCTGCGATCGCCCGGGTCGCCGGCCCGCCCCAAGGGCTCATGCCGCTCATGATGCTCAGCGAGAGCATGGAAATGGTCGCCAGGATCATCGGGTTCATGCCGATGCGCTTGTACAGCGGCAGCATCGCCGCGCAGGTGATCATGTAGGTGGTGGTGCCGTCACCGTCCAGGGCCACCAGTAGCGACAGCAGCGCGGTGCCGATGGCGATCTTGATCGGGTCGCCGTTGACCCGCTTGAGGATCTTGCGGATCAGCGGGTCGAACAGGCCGGCATCGATCATCAGGCCGAAGAACAGGATGGCGAAGAGCAGCAGCGCGGCGGACGGCGCGACCATCTTCAGGCCGTCGAGCATCATCTTGCCCAGGTCCGGGGCGAAACCGCCGATCAGGGCAAAGACGATCGGTACCACCGTCAGGGCGACGATCGGGGAAAGACGTTTACTCATGATCAGGTAGGTAAAGGTCACCACCATGATCAAACCAAGCAATGCGAGCATAGGATTCACTCTTGTTTTTATTGTGAAGGCAGCCGTATCCGCTACCCGGCAGTATGACTGCCGGACAGGGATATCGGAGTGTTGTATCGGGGTAACGCGGTATGGATCAGCTGTGGCGCTGGGGCTGCTCGGCAGTCCAGGTCACCGCCTGCTCGCCGGGTTCGGCCACAGGCGCCTGGTGCCCCTCCTCCAGGGCACGCATCAGCACCTCGCGGTCACAGGCCTTTTCCGACAGCGACATGACCACGGTGGCAACCGCGTTGCTGGCCAGGCTGGTCAGGGCGCGGGCCTCGGACATGAAGCGGTCGATGCCGATCAGCAGGGCCAGGCCGGCCAGCGGGATGTCGTGGATCACGGTCAGGGTCGAAGCCAGCGCGACGAAGCCGCTGCCGGTCACCCCTGCCGCGCCCTTGGACGACAGCAGCATGATCGCCAGCATGGTCAGGGTCTGGCCCAGGCCCAGTTCGATATTGCAGGCCTGGGCGATGAACACCGCGGCCAGCGACAGGTAGATCGCCGTACCATCGAGGTTGAAGGAGTAGCCGGTCGGCAGCACCAGCCCGACCACACCCTTGCGGCAGCCCAGGCCTTCGAGCTTCTCGATCATCCGCGGCAGCACCGGCTCGGTGGACGAGGTGCCAAGGACCACGAGGAACTCTTCGCGGAAGTAGCGCAGCAGCTTCCACAGGCTGAAGCCATGGAAGCGACACACTGCGCCCAGCACCACGATGACGAAGAAGGCACAGGCGATGTACAGGGTCATCACCAGCTTGGCCAGCGAGCCCAGCGAGGTGATGCCGTACTGGCCGACGGTGAACGCCAGCGCGCCGAAGGCGCCGACCGGAGCGAAACGCATCAGGTAGCCGAAGATGCGGAACACCATCTGCGACACCGCTTCCAGCACATCCAGCACCGGCCGGCCGCGCTCGCCCATGGCAGACAGGGCGAAACCGCAGAGCACGGCGATGAACAGCACCGGCAGCACCTCGCCCTTGTTGAAGGCACCGACGAAGGTCTCGGGGATGATGTGCATGAAGAAGTCCACCACGCCCAGCTTCGCCGCCGAATCGGTGTACTGGCTAAGGCCCGCCATGCTCAGGGTGGACGGGTCGATGTTCATGCCCACGCCGGGCTTGAACAGATGGACCGCGGCCAGGCCGATGGCCAGGCTGATCACCGTCAGCACCAGGAACAGCAGCAGGGTCTTGCTCATCAGGCGGCCCAGGCTGCTCTTGTCGGTCATCCCGGCGATGCCGGTGACGATGGTGCAGAACACCACGGGGGCGATCATCATCTTGATCAGCTTGATGAAGGCGTCACCCAGGGGCTTCAGGGCGATTGCCTGCTGCCCCCAGATATGGCCGACCAGGACGCCGAGCAGGACGGCGCAGATGATCTGGAAGTACAGCGATTTTGCGAGTTTCATGAGGCATCACCCATTCTTGAATTTGTGCGGATGCGCTGTTGTGACTATTTGCTACAAGTATCAGCCGGCAAGTCGTCGCGAGGCAGGTGCGTAGACGAAACCGGAGAACAACCGACGGGCGGTACGTACCACGGAGGCCTGGATGGTCTTGCCGTCCGGACCGCTGCGCGACAGTGCGATATCGATGCCGCCACCCGGATGTTCCAGACGCACCTCGGTCAGTTCCGCGGCGCTGTCGCCAAGCATGTCCATGGTCACAGTACCCGGGCTGACGCAGGCAGTCGCCAGCCCGATGGCACCGGTGATCGCCAATGCACGATGGCAGTTGTGCGGCATGAAGTAGCGCACCTGCAGCGTGCCGTCCTGGCGCGGTGGCGAAATCAGTACCGGCTTGGGAATGACCATGTTGCTGACATCGCCCAGGCCCATCGCCCGGCCCGCCTTGAGCCGCAGCGCTTCCAGGCGCTCGAGCAAGGCAGTGTTGGCGTCCAGGTCCGCCGGGGTTTCCGAACCGGTGACACCCAGTTGGGTGGCATCGACGATCATCATCGGCATGGCCATGTCGATGCAGGTCACCGGAACGCCATCGATCACGTCGCGCGGCTTGCCGGTCGGGAACAGCTTGCCGGTCTTGCTGCCGACCGCGTCGAGGA
This sequence comes from Pseudomonas bharatica, assembly GCF_048586865.1. NCBI lineage: Bacteria > Pseudomonadati > Pseudomonadota > Gammaproteobacteria > Pseudomonadales > Pseudomonadaceae > Pseudomonas > Pseudomonas bharatica. The sequence continues at coordinate 62,049 of NZ_JBMAWR010000012.1, forward strand.
AGGTCAGGTGGATCGGCGCGGCGGTGCCCGGCACGCCATCGATGGCGGTACGGCCCTCGTAGCGAACGATGCCGCCCGGGGTTTCCACCAGCGAGTTGACGAAGGTACCGGTGTTCAGGTTACGAATGCGCACCAGCGTACGCCCTTCCTGGCCCTTGACCAGGCCCTGCTCGATGGCGAAGGGCCCGACCGCGCAGAGCATGTTGCCGCAATTCGGAGCCGTATCGACCCGACGCTGTGCCACCATGACCTGGACGAACAGGTAATCGACGTCGGCATCGGCATGCAGCGACGGGCTGACGATCGCGACCTTGCTGGTCTGCGGGCTGCCGCCGCCGATCCCGTCGATTTCCAGCTCGTGGCCCGAGCCCATCAGGTTGAGCAGGACTTCGTCGCGCTCGACCACATTGGCCGGCAGATCCCAGGCATGGAAGATCGGGCCTTTCGAGGTACCGCCGCGCATGAGCACACAAGGAATACGTTGCATGACTACTGACTCTCGTTTATCAATCGACACAATTGATGCTGTGCGAACAAGAGTGACAGGCTTGGATAGATCAATCCAATGCAAAGATCGTCCGGATTATTGCACTTCAAACATTAATCACAGGTACCTCGAACAAGGCCCTTCTCGATGGAATACGAGCTTCAAGATCTGAGATCTTTCGTCAAAATCGCCGAACTTGGCAGCTTCCACGAGGCTGCGGAGGCGTTGCACCTGTCGCAGCCAGCCCTGAGCCGGCGTATCAAGAAACTGGAGGAAGGCCTGGGCACGCCCCTGCTCGAGCGCACCACCCGTCGGGTCGGGCTGACCAGCGTCGGACGTGATTTCCTGCCCAAGGCCCGGCGCCTGCTCGACGACTTCGAAGACTCGATCCTCAGCATCCGCGAGCTGGCCGAGCGCCAGAGCGGCCAGGTCACCCTGGCCTGCATTCCGACCGCGGCCTTCTACTTCCTGCCGTCGGTGATCGGCCAATACAACGAGCAATACCCGAAGATCCGCATCCGCCTGCTCGACCTCAGTGCCAACGACGGGCTGGAGGCGGTACTGCGCGGCGAAGCGGACTTCGGCATCAACATGATGAGCGGCCAGCACGCCGACATCGAGTTCGTACCGCTGGTGGAAGAGAAGTTCGTCCTGGCCTGCCGTCGCGACCACGAACTGGCCGAGCGCAAGGCCCTGACCTGGTCGGAGCTGGCGCCCTATCGGCTGATCGGCGTGGGTCGCCTCAGCGGCAACCGCATGCTCCTCGACCATGCCTTGAGCGGCCTGAACATCAGGCCCAAGTGGTTCTATGAGGTGCAGCACCTGTCCACATCGCTGGGCATGGTCGAGGCCGGACTGGGGGTATCCGCCATGCCGAGCCTGGCAATGCCGGATGCCGATCACCCGACCCTGGTCAGCATCCCGCTGGCCGAGCCGGAGGTGACCCGCACCCTGGGCCTGGTCTATCGCCGCGGTGCGTCGCTGTCGCCGGCGGCGGAGAAATTCGTGGCGATCCTGCTGGAGAAATGGCGGGAGCGGTGAGTGCGCCCCGCCTATACCGCCTGAGAACCGCGTTATGGCCACCAGGCGCATGCCGGAAGATCTTCAGCGTCCTCGAGATCGAGCGCCGCCCGTCTGCCTTCAGCAACTCCACCAGCGCTGCCGCCGCCGGCGGAACATAGCGGCCCGCCGCCAGGGAAATACCGATGGAACGCTGCATGGTGGTCTGCGCCAGCGGCACCTCGCGCAGACGCGACATGCCTTGTCCATGCTCGAGGATCTCGCGGGCGACGAAGCTCAGCAGCCGGGTCCGGGCGATCAGCCGCGGCAGCAGGGAAATGGAGTTGGTCTCGACCTGCACCTGCGGCACCGGCAACTGCTGGGCGATGAAGGCATTGTCGATCCAGCGCCTGGCACTGACGGTAGGCCCGCCAAGCACCCAGCGGTAGCGGCACAGGTCCTTCATCTGGATCGGCGCGTCCCACAGCGGATGATCGACGCTGGCCACGACGACCATTTCATCCTCGAGTACCGGGTAGGAAACGAAGTGCTCATCATCCGTGACCAAAGGGCAAATGATCACATCCAGCCGGTCCGCGCGCAGCGATTCCCTGAGCACGTCATCCTGGGCGATCGACAGCTTCACCACCAGTTCCGGGGCCCGCTCCAGCAACGCGGCGGTGAGCTGCGGCAGCAGGTATTCGGCCATGCTCGCCGCGCAACCCAGGCGCAGGGTGCCGGTCAGGCCGCCGGCGAAATCGCGGATTTCGCGCTCGGTCTCGGCGATGCTCATCTGCAATTGCCGCCCCCGCGCCAACAACAGTTCACCGACATCGGTGAGCCTGATGCGCCGACCGTCGCGCTTGAACAGGCGCGCACCGAGGGACTCCTCCAGGCGCTGGATGCTCTTGCTCAAGGCCGGCTGGCTGCGGTTGAGCTTCTCCGCCGCCTTGCCGAGGTGGCCGAGCTCGGCGATGGTGGCGAAATACTTAAGGTCGCGAAGGTCCATGATTCATGAATTTCAGTTATCGATTGATCGAAAGTAGAAAATAGACTTGATGATTGGCGACGTCGATAATTTTCCTGCCGGCCGGGCTGCGTCCCGGTCGCTGTCCCATCTGCAGGAGACCTTCGACCTTGCCTTCCCCTACTCTGGAGCGCCCTCCCCGACCTTCCTGGCTGCGCTGGCTGATGCTGGTACTGAGCGCCGGCGCCACGGGCCAGTTGCTCCATGCGTTGTCAGTGCCCGCCGGGCTGTTCCTCGGCCCCATGCTGGTGGCCATCGTGTTCGGCGTCAGCGGCGCCAACCTGCACCTGCATCGCCAGGTGTTCCGCTTCGGCCAGGGCTGCGTCGGGCTGCTGGTCGCCCACTCGGTGACCTGGGCAGTGCTGGTGTCGCTGGCCCAGGCCTGGCCGTTGATGCTGTTCGCCACCCTGGTGACCGTGGTGCTGAGCGCCCTGGTCGGCCTCGGCACCGTACGTTTCGGCGGGATTCCCGGCAGCACCGCGGCCTGGGGCACGGCGCCGGGCGCCGCCTCGGCGATGGTGTCGATGGCCGAGGAATACGGTGCCGACGGGCGGGTGGTGGCGACCATGCAGTACGTGCGGGTGGTGTGCGTGGTGATGGTCGGTTCGCTGGTCAGCCATGCCCTGGGCGTGTCCCCGGCCGAGGGGCTGGTCGCCGCGGCGCGGGTCAGCGATCCGGACCCGGTCAACCTGGCCCTGGGCCTGCTGGTGATCCTGCTGGGCATCACCCTCGGCAACCGCATGCCCGCCGGCGCCCTGCTCATGCCGCTGCTGCTCGGCGGCGCGTTGCAGCTGGGCGGCGTGCTGGTGATCGAAATGCCCGGATGGCTGCTGGCCTTCGCCTACGGTGCCATCGGCTGCTACATCGGCCTGCGCTTCGACCGCCAGACCCTGGGCTACGTGGGCAAACGCCTGCCGGCGATGATCAGCGGCGCGCTGGTGCTGATCCTCCTCTGCGCGGGCTGCGCCTGGCTGCTCGCCCGTGTCGCCGGAACCGATTTCCTGTCCATGTACCTGGCCACCAGCCCCGGCGGGCTGGATGCCATGGCCATCATCGCGGTGGAAACCCACGCGGATGTCGGCCTGGTTCTGGCCATGCAGACCTTGCGGCTGTTCGGGGTGATTCTCACCGGGGCGTTTTGTGCCAGGCAGATTATTCGTTTGACCGAGCGGTAAGTGGTTGGCTTTGGTGTGTTGGTGCGGGGTATTGGGTGTTGATCCGTTTGCTCCGGCGACGCTGAGTCACCTTTTCGCCCTTACGGCGACCCACTTTTGAAAAGCGCAAAAGTGGCGGTTCGGCGGTCCGACAAAACGCTTTCGCTCCCACATCCGGCCCTACGCTTCGCTCCGGGTTCCCTCCCTCCGCGCTGATTCCGGGGGCCGCGCCATACGGGCTCCTGCCCTATGGCGCGGCCCCTGGAATCAGTGCGGAAGGAAGGGACCCGGAGCGAAGCGGAGGGCCGGATGTAGGAGCAAGAGCGTTTTGCCCACTTTTGCGCTCTTCAAAAGTGGGTCGCCGTAAGGGCGAAAAGGTGACTCAGCGTCGCCCAAGCAAACGGATCAACACCCAATACCCAGCACCAGCACCAGCACCAGCACCAGCACCACAAGGACCAGCCCCCCCCTCACATATGCATGGAAATGAAATCCACAAAACACCGCAGCTTCGGCGCAATGAACCGGCTAGGCGGCCATAGCACGCTGAAGTGGATAGTGCGGGTCACTTCCTCGGTCAGCACCGCCTGCAATTGCCCGGCATCGAGCGCGGCCTTGACCGAGAACTCGGGCAGGCAGGCAATGCCGCGCCCGGCCAGCGCCGCGTTGAGCAGCATGTCGATGTTGTTGCACACCAGCACCACGCGCAGGTTCTGCGGGCCATTGGGCGCCTGCTCCGGCAGCGGCCAACGCTCGAGCTTGCCGGTGGAGGGCACGCGGTACAGCAGGCAGTCATGCTGGCCAAGGTCGTCGGCACAGCGCGGCTCGCCGTGGGCCTGGAAATAGCCCGGGGCGCCCACCAGCAGGAAGCGGAACGCGCCCAGGCGCCGGGCCACCAGGCGCGAGTCGTTGAGGGCGCCGGTGCGGATCACCGCATCGAAGCCCTCCTCCACCACGTCCACCAGGCGATCACTGAAGTCCAGTTCCAGATGGATGTCCGGGTAGCGATTGGCGAAGCCGGACAGCAGGCTGAACAGGAACTGCCCGGCCAGCGGCAGGCTGACCCGCAGCTTGCCCCGCGGCTCGCTGCTACTGCTGGACAGTTCCAGCTCCGCCGCCTCCAGTTCATTCAGCACACGCTGGCAGCGCCCGAGAAACAGCGCGCCCTCGGCAGTCAGGTTGATGCTGCGGGTGCTGCGGTGGAACAGCCTGACCCCGAGACGCTGCTCGAGGCGGGCGATGCTCTTGCCGATGGCCGATGACGAAACGCCCAATTGCCGCCCCGCCGCCACGAAACTCCGGGTTTCGGCAACCTGCACGAAAACCGAGATACCACTGAGGTTATCCACGCTCTGTCCTTGAGTCCTGGGCTCCTGATTACGGAACCCGATGTCCGATGTGTCCGGAATTCTAGCCTCTGTTTCCGCAGATGTCCGCGCCCTAGCATGGCGCCGTCTACTACAGCAGGGAAATGCAGACATGACCGTCAAACAAACCATCCAGCTCGCCAACGCCGTCGCCACCGACCCGATGCAGGCACGCATCGACGCCGCGTTGGACAGCGCCATCAATGAACAGCGCCTGGTCGGCGCCGTGGTCCTGGTGGCCCGCCGCGGCGAAGTCACCTACCGCCGGGCCGTCGGCCTGGCCGACCGCGAGGCCGGCCTCGCCATGCGTGCCGACGCCTTGTTCCGCCTGTCCTCGGTGACCAAGCCAATCACCTCCGCCGCCGCCCTGGCCCTGGTCGCCCAAGGCCGCATCGGCCTGGACGACCCTATCGCCCGCTGGTTGCCGGAGTTCCAGCCAACCCTGGCCGACGGCACGCGCGTAGCCATCACCGTGCGCCAGTTGCTCAGCCACACGGCGGGCCTGGGCTACGGCTTCCTTGAAGCCCAGGGCGGCGGCGCCTATGCCCGCGCCGGGGTCTGCGACGGACTGGAAAACGCCCCGTTGAGCCTGGAAGAGAACATCCGCCGCCTGGCCACCGCGCCGCTGCTGTATCGCCCGGGCACCGACTGGGGCTACTCGATCGCCACCGATGTGCTCGGTGCCTTGATCGAACGGGTCACCGAGACCGGCCTGGCCGAAGCGATCGAGCAACTGGTGAGCAAGCCCCTGGGCCTGACCGATACGCGCTTCCAGGTGGTGGACCGCTCGCGCCTGACCGCCGCCTACCTGAATGCCGAGCCGGCGCCACGGCGCATGCAGGGCGTCGAGGTGATCGAGGTATTCGAAAATACCGCTGGCATTCGCATGGACGCCGACCGTGTCCTGGATGACAACGCCTATGCGTCCGGCGGCTCGGGGATGGTCGGCACCGCCGGGGAGTTCCTGGTCCTGCTCGAAACCCTGCGCCAGGGTGGCGGCGCCCTGATGCCGGCGAGCCTGGTGAAGGAACTGGGCAGTGTGCAGACCGGCCAGCTGGAACTGGCCAACTGGCCCGGCCGCGGCTTCGGCCTGGGCTTCACCGTGCTGACCGACCCACAGGCCGCGCAGACCCCGGAATCCGTCGGCACCTGGCGCCTGGGCGGCGCCTTCGGCCATTCGTGGTTCGTCGATCCGGCGCAGCAACTGTCGGTCGTGGCCTTTACCAACACCGCCTTCGAAGGCATGTTCGGCCAGTTCACCGTCGATCTGTGCAACGCCGTCTACGGCGCCTGACCCCACCCGCCTGCACGCTGCAAACAAGGAGCCCATGACTACAGGACCGGCCACCCCGCCGGTCCTGCTGCGAATGCCGCTTGAGTGGCCCCGTCTAGCTGCCCCATGGAATTGACCAGGCCCGTCGATCCCCGACGGCGCCGGATCTTTAATGAAAGGTATCGACTCATGACGCATTCACACCTGTACCACCAGCACCCCCACGCGCGCCTGGATTCCCTCACCGGGTTTCGTTTCATCGCCGCAGCCCTGGTGTTCTTCTTCCACGCCTCCCTGACCAAGATCATTGGTTTCAACCCCTTCGCCGACCCCGACATCATCGCAGGCTTCCAGCGCCTGTTCAGCGTCGGCGGCTGGACCGGGGTGTCGTTCTTCTTCGTCCTCAGCGGCTTCGTGATCACCTGGTCGGCGCGGCGCAACGACACCCTGGTAGCGTTCTGGCGCCGGCGCCTGGTGAAGATCTACCCCAACCACCTGGTGACCTTCGTCCTGGCGATGGTGCTGTTCGCCGTGCCGCTGGGGGCCATCGGCGCCTGGCTGCCCAACCTGCTGCTGGTGCATGCCTGGGTGCCGGACATGTCGGTGTTCCTTAGCGTCAACGGCCCATCCTGGTCGCTGTGCTGCGAACTGCTGTTCTACCTGGCCTTCCCGTTCCTGCTGCGGGCCTTGTGGAAAGTCCGCGAGGAGCGCCTGTGGCTGAGCGCGGGCCTGACCGTGGGCGCGCTGGCCGCCACCCATTGGGCGATCGCCAGGTTCGTCGGCGCCACGCCGCAGATCGCCGAGTACCCGATCTCCCTCCAACAGTGGTGGCTGGCTTACTACTTCCCGCCGCTGCGCCTGTTCGAGTTCGTGCTCGGCATGCTGATGGCGCGCATTCTCATGGCCGGGCGCTGGCCGGCGATCCCGGTCGCACCGACACTGGCGCTGGCGGCGCTGGCCTATTTCCTCGCCGGCGAAGTGCCCTTCATCTATAGCCTGTCGCTGACCACCGTGATCCCCATCGCCCTGCTGATCACCAGCCTGGCGGCGGCCGATGTGACCCGGCGCCGCTCCTGGTTCCGTCATCCGCTGATGGTCTGGCTGGGCGAGATCTCGTTCGGCTTCTACATGATCCACCTGCTGATCATGACCTGCGTGACCAACCTGCTCGGCGGCCAGACCTTCGCTGCCGGCCCCGCCGCCTTGATCCTCATCGCCACGTTCGCCCTGTCGCTGCTGGGCGGCTGGCTGCTGTTCGCCTTCGTCGAGCAACCCGCCATGCGCCGCTGGGGCAAGGCCCGTCCGGCGCCACAGCCACTGGGCGTGCCCCTGGCCTGAACCATTCCATTCGAAAGGATGCTTGCCATGTCTTCGTACCTTCGCAAATTGACCGGCGTGCCCGCCTGGGCCCTGGCCGGTTTGACCCTTATAGCGCTTGCCGGGGTCGCCATGGGCCTGCGCGCACCCCGGGCCCAGGCCACCAACGCCCCGGCGCCGCTGCCGCAAGTCCAGGTGATGAACGCGGTCAGCCGCGACGTGGTTGACTGGCAGGGCTACACCGGCCGCCTGGTCGCCACCGACACGGTGGTGATCAAGCCACTGGTGGCCGGCACCCTGGTCAGCGTGCATTTCAAGGATGGCGCACTGCTGCGCAAGGGCGACCTGATGTTCCAGATCGACCCGCGCCCCTACGCCGCCGCCCTGCAACAGGCCCAGGCGGCGCTGGTGGCGGCACGTTCGGTGAGCCAGTTCGCGGACAAGGAACTGCAACGCTACGAGCACCTGATCAACAGCAATGCGATCGCCAAGACCGACCTGGACAAACGCGTGCAGAGCGCCAACGAAGCCCGGGCCCGGGTCGACGAGGCGCAGGCGCGGGTGGAACTGGCGCGCCTGGACCTGGAGCACACCCGCATCCTGGCGCCGTTCGACGGGCGTGCTTCGCGGGTCGAGGTCACCCCGGGCAACATCGTCGATGTCGGCGAACGCTCGACGGCGCTGACCAACCTGGTGTCGATCTCGCCGATCTATGCCGACTTCGACGTGGACGAGACCACCTTCCTGCGCTACCTGGGCAACCGCCCGGGTGGCGAGCCGGTACCGGTCAGGCTCGGCCTGGCCCACGAGGAAGGCTACCCGCGCCAGGGCACCCTGAGTTCCCTGGACAACCGCCTGGATACCCGTTCGGCCACCATCCGGGTCAGGGCCAGCTTCGATAACGCCAACGGCGAGCTGCGCCCCGGGCTGTTCGCCAGGGTGCTGCTGCCGGGCAGCGCCAGCCGGCCGGCCACGCTGGTGGACGACAGCGCCATCGGCACCGACCAGGACAAGAAATACGTGCTGGTGGTCGATGCCGAGGGCCGCGTGCAGTACCGCCAGGTCAAGCCCGGCATCCGCCAGGGTGCGCTGCGGGTCATCGACCAGGGCATCGAGCCCGATGAACAGGTGGTGGTGAGCTCCCTGCACCTGGCCACGCCAGGCAGCCAGGTCACGCCGGTCCAGGTGCCCTCCCGACCACAGGCGCAGCAATGATGAATATCTCCGCATTCTTTATCGACCGCCCGATCTTCTCCGGCGTGCTCAGCGCCCTGGTCCTGCTCGCCGGCCTGCTGGCGCTGACGCGCCTGCCGGTATCGGAGTACCCCGACGTGGTGCCACCGCTGATCGTGGTCAACGCCCAGTATCCCGGGGCCAACCCCGAGGTGGTGGCGCAAAGCGTGGCCGCGCCGCTGGAAGAGCGCATCAACGGCGTGGAAGGCATGCTGTACATGCAATCCCAGGCCAACAGCGATGGCAGCCTGGCGATCAACGTCACCTTCGCCCTCGGTACCGACCCGGACAAGGCCCAGCAACTGGTGCAGAACCGCGTCTCCGAGGCGCTGCCGCGCCTGCCGCCGGACGTGCTGAGCCTGGGGGTCAACACCAGCAAGTCGTCCTCCACCCAGACCCTGGCCATCCACCTGGTGTCGCCGAACAACGCGTACGACGCCAACTACCTGCGCAACTACGGCATCCTCAACATCAAGAGCCAGCTCGAACGCATCCCCGGCGTCGCCGAGGTGCGCATCTGGGGCGGTGGCGACTACGCCATGCGCATCTGGATCGACCCCGATCGCGTGGCGCAGCGCGGCCTCAGCGCCGGCGAAGTGGTACAGGCGATCCGCGAGCAGAACGTCCAGGTCGCGGCCGGGGTCATCGGCGCCTCGCCGATGAAGGCCGGGGTGCCGCTGCAGTTGTCGGTGAACACCCAGGGCCGCCTGAAGACCGAGGAAGAGTTCGCCCGGATCGTGGTCAGGAGCCTGCCCGACGGCGGCGTCACCTACCTGCGCGATGTCGCCCGCATCGAGCTGGCCGCCTCCACCTACGCCCTGCGCTCGCTGGTGGACGGCCAGCCGGCGGTGGGCTTCGGGGTGTTCCAGATGGCCGGCGGCAACGCCCTCGACATCTCCGCCCGGGCGCGGGCGATCATGGCCGATGCCAAGGCCGACATGCCGGCGGGCGTCGATTACAAGATCGTCTTCGACCCCACCCAGTTCGTGCGTTCGAGCATCAATGCGGTGATCAGCACCCTGTTCGAAGCCATCGTCCTGGTGGTGCTGGTGGTGATCCTGTTCCTGCAGACCTGGCGCGCCTCGGTGATTCCCCTGCTGGCGGTGCCGGTGTCGATCGTCGGCACCCTGGCCGTGCTGCTGGCCTTCGGCTTTTCCATCAATGCCCTGTCGCTGTTCGGCCTGGTGCTGGCGATCGGCATCGTGGTGGACGACGCCATCGTGGTGGTGGAAAACGTCGAGCGCAACATCGCCCAGGGCCTGTCGCCACGCCAGGCCACGCACAAGGCGATGATGGAAGTCAGCAAGCCGATCATCGCCATTACCCTGACCCTGGTCTGCGTGTTCATTCCACTGGCGTTCATGCCCGGCCTGTCGGGTGGCTTCTATCGCCAGTTCGCCCTGACCATCGCCATTTCCACGGTGATCTCGGCCTTCAACTCGCTGACCCTGTCGCCGGCCCTGTGCGCCCTGCTGCTCAAGCCCCACGGCGCGCCGAAGGATGCCCTGGAGCGCGCGATCGACCGCCTCGCCGGGCGTTTCTTCAGCGCTTTCAATGCCCGCTTCCGTAGCGCCGAAGCGCGCTATGGCAACGGCGTGCGCGGCGTGCTGGCGCACAAGGGCCGGACCCTGGCGCTGTTCGGCGTGTTGCTGGCAGCCTGCGCCTGGCTCGGCCACAGCCTGCCGACCGGGTTCGTCCCGGCCCAGGACAAGGAGTTCCTGGTGGGCTTCGCGCAACTGCCCGCCGGCGCCTCGCTGGACCGCACCGAAGCGGTGATCCAGCAGATGAACGACATCGCCCTCAAGCATCCGGGCGTGGCCCACACCCTGGAATTCCCCGGGATGTCGGTGAACGGCCTGATGAACTCGTCGAGCTCGGGGATCATCTTCGTGATCCTCAAGCCATTCGCCGAACGCTCCGGCGAGGCGCTGGGGGCCAACCGGATCGCCGCCGAACTCAATGGCCAGTTCAGCGCGATCAGCGAATCGTTCACCGCCGTGTTCCCGCCGCCGCCGGTGCTGGGGCTGGGTACCCTGGGCGGCTTCAAGCTGCAGATCGAGGACCGCGCCAGCCTCGGCCATGTCGCCCTCGACAGCGCCCTGAAGGCGTTCATGGCCGAGGCCGCCAAGGCGCCGGAACTGGGGCCGCTGTTCTCCAGCTACCAGATCAACGTGCCGCAACTGGACGTCGACCTGGACCGGGTCAAGGCCAAGCAACTCGGGGTGTCGGTGACGGACGTGTTCGAAACCCTGCAGATCTACCTGGGCTCGCTGTACGTCAACGACTTCAACCTGTTCGGCCGGGTCTACCAGGTGCGCGCCCAGGCCGATGCGCCGTTTCGCGCCAACCCCGAGGACATCACCCGGCTCAAGGTGCGCAATGCCCATGGCGACATGGTGCCGCTCTCGACCCTGCTCAGCGTGGGCCAGGGCTACGGGCCGGAAATGGTCGTGCACTACAACGCCTTCACCGCGGCGGACGTCAACGGTGCGCCCGCGCCGGGCTATTCGTCGGGCCAGGCCGAAGCCGCCATCGAACGCATCGCCCGCGACACCCTGCCCCAGGGCATCCGCATGGAATGGACCGACCTGACCTACCAGCAACGCCTGGCCGGTGACAGCAGTGCCTGGGTGCTGGCGGTCAGCACCCTGCTGGTGTTCCTGGTGCTGGCGGCGTTGTACGAAAGCCTGCTGCTGCCCCTGGCGGTGATCCTGATCGTGCCCATGGGGGTGCTGTCGGCGCTGGCCGGCGTGTGGCTGACCGGCGGCGACAACAACATCTTCACCCAGATCGGCCTGATGGTCCTGGTGGGGCTTGCGTCGAAGAACGCCATCCTCATCGTCGAGTTCGCCCGCGAGCTGGAACGCCAGGGCCACAGCATCGCCAGTGCGGCGCGAGAGGCCAGCCGGCTGCGCCTGCGGCCGATCCTGATGACCTCGATCGCCTTCGTCATGGGCGTGGTGCCCCTGGTGCTGTCCACCGGTGCCGGCGCGGAAATGCGCCAGGCCATGGGCGTGGCGGTGTTCTTCGGGATGCTCGGCGTGACGGCCTTCGGCCTGTTGTTCACCCCGCTGTTCTATGTGCTGGTGCGCAACCTCGCCAGCCGTCTGGCCCAACCGCGCCCGACGAGGATTGCGGACATTCCTGTCCATTAACAGCGGAACTCCAGCGCGTTTTTCTTCATTGGACGCGCCCATAGACTGCGACTTTGCCAACCTTGCGAGAAATACCATGACACGTGTCGTTCGCTTCCATGAGTACGGTGATCCACAGGTCCTGCGGATCGAAGAATTGCCGGAGCCCCAGCCCGGCCCCGATGAGGTGCGTATCCGGGTCAAGGCCATCGGCCTCAACCGCGCCGAGTCCATGTTCCGCCGCGGCCAGTACCTGGAGCAGGCCGATTTCCCCAGCCGCCTGGGCTACGAAGCGGCCGGGCTGGTCGAGGCGGTTGGCGAAGGCGTACGCGAGGTGCGGATTGGCGATGCGGTGAGCCTGGTGCCGCCGTCGAGCATCGCCCATTGGGGTACCTATGCCGAGCAGGCGGTGGTGCCGGCGGCCATGCTGGTGCGCCACCCGGACAACCTCGACATGCAGCAGGCCGCCGGCGTGTGGATGCAATACCTCACCGCCTGGGGTGCGCTGGTGGCGGTGGCCGGCGTGGGTGCCGGCGACCATGTGCTGATCACCGCGGCTTCGAGCAGCGTCGGCCTGGCGGCGATCCAGATCGCCAACCGGCTGGGCGCGATCCCGATTGCCGTGACCCGGGGCGAGGACAAGGTGCGCAAGCTGCTGGCCGCCGGCGCGGTGCAGGTGATCGTCAGCGACCAGGAAGACCTGGTCGCCCGGGTCGCGCAGATCACTGACGGCAACGGTGTGCGGGTGGTCTTCGACCCGGTCGGCGGCCCGGCCATCGCGCGCCTGGCCGAGGCCACCGCGCGCGGCGGGATCATCATCGAGTACGGCGCGCTGAGCAGCGAACCGTCGCCCTTCCCGCTGTTCACCGTGTTGGGCAAAAGCCTGACCTTGCGCGGCTACCTGCTGCACGAGGTGGTCAACGATCCGCAGCTGTTCCGCCAGGGCAAGGCCTTCGTTACCAGCGGCCTGGAGGACGGCAGCCTGGTCCCGGTGATCGCCCGCACGTTCCCCTTCGAAGAGATTGTCCAGGCCCATGAGTACCTGGAGGCCGGCGAGCAGTTCGGCAAGATCATCGTGACCCTGGAGGACCGACCGTGAAAATGTTCAACCCACTGTTCTTCATCGCCCTGGGCCTGTTCGGGGTCTACACCATCGAGTTCGGCGTGGTCGGGATCCTCCCGGTGATCATCGAACGCTACAGCGTCAGCGCTTCCCAGGCCGGCTTCCTGGTCGGCCTGTTCGCCCTGATCATCGCGGTGTTCGGGCCGTTCATGGTGCTGCTGTTCTCGCGCTACAACCGCAAGCGCGTGCTGACCCTGTCGCTGTTCATCTTCGCCGCCGCCAGCGCGCTGTCGGCCTACGCGCCGAACTACGAGTCCCTGGCGCTGCTGAGGATCATCCCGGCGTTCTTCCACCCGGTGTACTTCTCGCTGGCATTCGTCGCGGTGGTGTCGCTGTACCCCAAGGAGCAGGCAACCCAGGCGACCGCCAAGGCCTTCGTCGGCACCAGCATGGGCATGGTCTTCGGCGTGCCGATCACCACCTGGATCGCCGCGCGCTTTTCCTATGAGGCAGCGTTCCTGTTCTGCACCGCCGTGAACGTGATCGCCGGCCTGGGCATCATCGCCCGCCTGCCCGACACCTTCGCCGGGCAACGGGCGCCCTACGGCAAGCAACTGGCGATCCTGCGCAAGCCGACCCTGTGGCTGAACATCCTTGCCTCCACGCTGATCTTCGGGGCGATGTTCTCGGTGTATGCCTACAGCGCCGAGTACCTGTCCCGCGAGGCCGGCATGAGCGGCGAGGTGATCAGCGCCATGCTCATCCTGTTCGGCGTCGGCGGTGTCGCCGGCAACCTGCTGGCCGGGCGCCTGCTGGCGCGGAGCAAGGTGGGTACCACGCTGATGCACCCGATCATGCTCGGCGCGGCGTACCTGCTCCTGCACTTCTTCGCCAGCCCGGCGATCGTGCCGATGATCATCATCGTGGTGCTGTGGGGGGCGACCCACACCAGCGGCCTGATCGTCACCCAGGTCTGGCTCACCTCGGAGGCCCCCGAGGCACCCGAGTTCGTCACCGGCCTGTACATCTCGTTCATCAACCTGGGGGTGACCCTGGGCGCTACCACCGGTGGCTGGTTCCTGGAGCGCCTGGGCATGCAGGGCACCATCCTCTCCGGCCTGCTGTTCTGCGCCCTGGCCGCGGCGACCATCGCCGCCAAAGTGTTGATGTACGGCGCTCGGCCGGTGGAACCCGAGCCAGAAACCCGAGCGGTTTTGCACTAGAGTGAGTGACTGGAAAACCGTGGCGAGCCACGGTTTTCCTTTTGCAGTTTCCATCGCCTAGGACGGAGTCACGAAATGGATGTCAGTACCTCTTCGCTCAGCACCGCGCAGCCCATGGATTTTGCCGTGGACAGCACCCAGTTCGACTGGGAGAACCTGCGCTACTTCATTGCCTTTGCCCGCATACGTTCCCTGGCCGCCGCCGCCCGTGTGCTGAATGTCGAGCACGCCACGGTGTCACGGCGCATCGCCGCCCTGGAAAGTGCCTTGAAGATCCGCCTGGTGGACCGTCGCAGCCACCGCTACGAGCTGACCGAAAACGGCGAGCGCATCGCCCAGTTGGGCAACCGCATGCAGGAAACCGCCTGCGCCCTCAGCCGCACGGTGTGCGCCATCCGCACGGAGCGGGTGGCGGACATCACCCTCAGCACCCCGCCGCACCTGGCCACCCACTTCATCGCCCCGCACCTGGGGCGGCTGCGCGAGCAGTGCCCGGACGTCAACGTGCGCATCCTCTCCAGCCTGCGCATGGCGTCCATGGCGCGGCGCGAGGCGGACATCGCCATCAGTGTCGGGCGACCGACCGAGACCGACCTGGTGGTGCGCAAGATCGGCACCCTGGATTTCGGTTTCTTCGCCGCCCCCGCCTACCTGCAGGGCCGCAGCGAAGCGGACTATGAATTCATCGCCCACGACGATGACCAGGAGCCCTCGCCGCAGCGCATCTGGCTGGAGCACGCCGCCGGACAGCGCCCCGTGGTGCTGCGGGTCAAGTCGTTCGACGTACAGGCCGAGGCGGCCAGGGCCGGTGCCGGCATCGCCTTGCTGCCGGTGTTCATGGCCGATGCCCAGGATGGCCTGCAACGGGTGGCGATCGAAGAACGTCCCCTGCACGCGGAACTCTGGCTGGTGGTCCACCGCGATATGCGCACTGCCCCCGGTATCCGCGCAATGATGGACTTCCTTATCGATTGTTTTGCCGCCCACCATGAATAAAGTGGTTTATCGCCGTGCCTTGTGAATTTTTTAACAGCCACTGTTAAAAACAACCTGTTTACATACCCGGCTGTATTGTCCAGTATCCAACCTGGTCAGGCGTATACAACACCGCAAATGCCATGACTTCGCTGTATCACGTTGCTGCCACACTTCCATAATAATAAGCAAAGCGGCCATATGCATATAACGATACCTCTGCCGACGGATCGTTATATGCATTCGGTCGTACACGACATTGCTACTCCTGGTGACCTCGGTTTTATTCGAAGTAAAAGCGGCACACTTGCGTGCCTTCGAAACATGATAAAGGGACTGTGTTCATGAACCAGATAAAGATTATCGATGTCACGCTGCGTGACGGCGGCTACCGCAACAACTTCAACTTCACGGTGGACTACGCCCAGTCCGCCATTTCGCAAATGATCGATGCCGGTATTCCCTATTGTGAAATCGGCTATCGCAACGGCCCCTTCGCCCCCAAGCGCGAACACGGCCTGACCAGCGCGGTGGACGCGCGCTACCTGGAGGCCCTGCAGGCCGCCGCCCAGGGCCGCATCGCCCTGTGCGTCATGGTCCATCCGCATAACGTCGATGCCAGCGACTTCCAGTTGCTGCGCGAGCACGGCGTATCGATGATCCGCGTATGCCTGCGCCGTGACCGCCTGGAGGACGGCCTGGCCACGCTGCGCCTGGCCAAGGCCCATGGCTTCCAGGTCAGCGCCAACATCACCCATGTCACCACCCTCGGCCCAGGGGAAATCTCCGACATGAGCCTGCGGGCGGAAAGCGCCGGGGCAGACGTGCTGGTGTTCGCCGACTCGAACGGCAACATGATCCCGGCCGACGTCGATCGGCTGATCAGCCGCATTTCCAGCCGGGTCCTGATCCCGTTGGGCTTCCATGCCCACAACAACCTGTCCCTGGCCCTTTCCAACGCCATCGCCGCCATGGATGCCGGCGCCGAGTACATCGATGCCTCGGTGTGCGGCATGGGCAAGGGCGCCGGCAACCTGCACCTGGGCGTCTTCGTCGCCTACCTGCACCGTGCCGGGATCCGCAACGACTACGACCTGGCCAGCACCCTGCACCTGTCGCAGCACACCGCCGACACCGTGCCGGCCAGCAGCCTGCCGCTGTCGCTGACCGACCTGATGATGGGCACCTACAACATGCCCTTCGATGTTCAACAACGCCTCGATGAAGTGATCCGCCTGCATAACCCGACTTCAACTTTCCATGCCTTGCAACTTCTTCATGAACAGGACAACAGCAAGGAACAACGGCTGATCAAACCTTTGTCGCGCGCTCAATCAGCGCCCCTTGCCAGCGGAGGAACTGTTTAATGAGCCCGCGCCAGAAAGTTGCAGTATTGCCCGGCGACGGTATCGGCATCGAAGTAACCGAAGCGGTACTTCCGTTGTTCGAAGCCTTGAATCTTCCGATTGACCTGCGTTTCGGCGACATCGGCTGGAGTTGCTGGCAGAAGGAAGGAAACTGCATTCCCGACACCACCTGGAAACTGATCGAGTCCAGTGATGCGACCTTATTGGGAGCGATCACCAGCAAACCCCTGCGCGAAGCCGAAGCGGAACTTCCAGAGGCACTTCGCGGCCGTGGCAAAGTGTATGTTTCGCCGGTGATCCAGTTGCGTCAGAAACTTGGCCTGTTCGCCAATGTGCGGCCGGTGACCGATGTGCTGGGCGATAACCGCTACCGCTTCTCGGTGATCCGCGAAAACACCGAGGGCCTGTACGCGGGGCTGGATTTCGCCAGCATTCCCGAGGCCTTCGCGCCGATTCTCGAGGAGCGCGAGCGCAACGGCGCGGCCTGGACCCGCGCCGGGCTGGACGACGCCACCATGACCGTGCGCCTGCAGACCCGCGCCGGGCTGACGCGCCTGTTCCGCTTCGCCTTCGAGCATGCCCGCGAGCAGGGGCATGACCGCGTCACCCTGGCGGACAAACCCAACGTGCTGCGCTACAGCGGCGCGTTCGCCCGCGACATCCTGGAAACGGTCGCGGCGGACTATCCCGACATCGGCTTCGCCATCGACAACGTCGATGCCGTCGCCCTGTGGATGGTGCGCCGCCCCGAGCGCTTCGGCGTGGTGGTGGCGGAAAACATGTTCGGCGACATCCTCTCCGACCTCGGTGCCGGCGTGATGGGCGGCCTGGGCCTGGCGCCCAGCGCCAACATCGGCGCCCAGGGTGCCTATTTCGAGCCGGTGCATGGCAGCGCGCCCGCCTATGCCGGGCAGAACCGGGCCAACCCGAGCGCGATGTTCCTCACCGTCGCCCTGTTGCTCGAACACCTGGGCCATGCCCAGGCCGCCCTGGCGATCCGCAACGCCGTGGCCCAGGTGGCACGCAGCGCCTGCCGCACCTACGACCTGGGCGGCACCGCCAACACCTTCGAGGTGGCAACGGTGATCGTCCGGCAGACCCTCGAATGGGCCGCGAAGCTCGACGCCGGCGCCAGCCGCACCCCGCACACCGTGAACACAGGAGCCCACGCATGAACGCAATCACGTCGCCCGTCCGCCAGGACCCTGCCCTGCTCAAGGCCTGCGAAGCGCTGGATACCGCCAGCCTGTCGGATGCCCTCGATAGCCTGGGTATTTCCGGCGGCCTGGCCGGCCTGCACCAGCAAGTGCCCGGCACCCGCTGCGTCGGCTTTGCCTACACCGTGCTGTACGAACCGGTGCAGGAACGCAGCGGCTTCAGGAACGCCGCCAACTACATCGATGACGTGCCGTCCGATGCGGTCATCGTTTCCAGCAATCCCGGACGCACCGACTGCACCACCTGGGGCGACATCCTCACCCACGTGGCGGTCAGCCGCGGCATCCGCGGCACGCTGATCGACGGCGCGGCGCGGGACATCGACACCGTCCAGCGCCTGGGCTACCCACTGTTCAGCCGCGCGCGCTTCATGCAGTCGGCGAAGAACCGCGTGCAGCTCAAGGCTGCCCAGGTGCCGGTGCAGGTGTCGGGGGTGACGGTCCACCCGGGCGACCTGGTGGTCTGCGACAGCAGCGGCTGCCTGGTGATCCCCGCCGGCCAGGCCGAAGAGGTGATCCGCCGCGCCCGGGCCGTGGAGCAGACCGAGCGCGACATCATCCAGAGCGTCAACGAAGGCTACTCCCTGGAACAGGCCCGCGCCCTGCACCGCTACGACCAGCCCTGGCTTTCCAGCGGCGAAAAACGCACCAGCGCCTGAGCCGCGAACCCTTCCATTTTTCTTGCAGCGAGTACGTACGACATGACCAATGCAACCCCGTCCATCCGCAAGCCAAACCCGGTGCGCGACAGCAAGAACAAGATCAAGCTCGGCGTCTTCGGCTTCAACATCGAAGGCGGCTGCACCCTGACCAGCGCCCCGGAACGCCACCGTGCCGCCGACTGGCAAAGCAACCTGGCGATCGCCACCCTGGCCGACCGCGCCGGCCTCGAACTGCTGCTGCCGGTGGGCCGCTGGCGTGGCTGGGAAGGCGCCAGCAACCCCATGGGCGTTTCCTACGAAACCTACACCTGGGCCGCCGGCCTGGCCTCGGTCACCGAGCAGATCGCGCTGTTCACCACCTCGCACCTGTCAACCGTGCACCCGCTGTTCGCCGCCAAGCAGGCAGCGACCATCGACCATATCAGCGGCGGTCGTTTCGGCCTGAACATGATCTGCGGCTGGTTCGGCCAGGAGATGGGCATGTTCAACGGCCACCAGCGCGACCACGACAAACGCTACGACCACGCCGACGAGTGGATCGAGATCGCCAAGACCGCCTGGCAAGCCAACGGCTACTTCGACTACGAGGGCGAGTTCTTCAACGTCAAGCAAGGCTATTCCGAACCCAAGCCGCTGAACCGGCCGTTCCTGATGAACGCCGGCGGCTCGGCGCGGGGCAAGCAGTTCTGTGCCACCCATTGCGATGCCGCGTTCCTGATCCTCAAGCACGAGGACGATGACGACACCATCCGCGCGCAGATCCAGGGCTACCGCGACCTCGCCCGCGAGCAGGGCCGCGACCTGCAGATCTGGGTGTACGCCTATGTGGTCCACGAGGACACCCTGGAGCAGGCCCATGAGCAACTCGACTACTACGTCACCCGGCATGGCGACGACGCCGCGCTGGACAACGTGACCCGCGAGATCGGCGTGCAGAGCGGCATGTTCAAGGACGAAGAGGACGCCGAGCGCTTCCGCTTCCACTTCAAGGCAGGCTTTGCCGGCGTGCCGCTGGTGGGCACCGCGCCGATGATCGTCGAGCAGATGCAACGCTGGTCCGACCTGGGCGTGGACGGCATCAACCTGACCTGGCTGGACTACCAGCGCGGCCTGCAACGTTTCGTCAAGGAAGTCCTGCCGCTGATGGAACAGGCCGGACAGCGCGCCCCGTACAAACCGGGCCGGATCATGGAGGCGGTGGCATGAGCGGATACCCACAGGCCCAGGCCGTTGCCGGTGCGCTCGCGCACCTGCCGGTCGACGGCGAGGACGATGCCCTCGAACTCGCCGATCGCTTCAAGAGCGCCATGCGCCGGCTGACCTCGAGCGTGGCGATCATCGCCAGCCGCGACGGCGACGACCCGGTGGGCATGGTCGCCACGGCGGTGGTCTCGGTCAGCACCACGCCGCCGGCGTTGCTGATCTGCGTCAACCGCTCGGCCAGCCTGCATAGCCCGCTGACCCTCTCCGGGCGCTTCAGCGTCAACCTGCTGAGCGCCCGCCACAGCCATCTGGTGCCGGTGTTCGCCGGCCAGGTCAAGGGCCCGGAGCGCTTCGCCCACGGCCACTGGGAAGACATCCAGGGCCTGCCCTGCCTGGCGGACGCGCAATCGAGCCTGGTCTGCACCCTGGACCGACGCGTCGACTATGGCTCCCACGACGTGATCATCGGCCGCGTCGACGAAGTGCGCTTCGCAGAATCCATCAACCCCCTGCTTTGGGAAAACGGCAGCCCGGCGATCTCCGCCCGGCTGGCGCAATGAACCTTCACACCTCTCAAGGAGCGACACCCATGACCCAGATCGAACAGTTCCAGGCCCCTCAACCGGGCGAAGACCAGGCCATCTTCCTGGTGAACGTGGTGCACGTGAACCCGGGCCAGCAGGATGCTGCCCTGCAGGTACTGCGCGACACCGTGCAGTACGTGGCACGCACCTACCCGGCCTTCCAGTGGAGCCGGCTGTACAAAAGCACCGACGGCAAGACCGTGATCAACCAGGCGCAATGGAGCAGCCAGGACGCCTTCGACTCGCTGTTCCACGACGATGAGTTCCTGTCCCGCTACAACGGCCTGAAGAACACCGGCACCTGGGAGTTCCACCTCTACCACGTCAGCGACTACATCCCGCAGGCGCTGACCGTGGCTGCCCTCGCCGAGTGACGGACCGACCCGGGCGGCAGGCGCGGCCTGCCGCCACCCCAACAGGAGCGTTGACATGACTGATCTCGATACCCGTCTTACCCGAAGCCTGAACATCCGCAACCCGATCGTCCTCGCGCCCATGGGCGGCGCCTCCGGGGCCAGGCTGGCCAGCGCGGTGTCGCGGGCCGGCGGCCTGGGCCTGGTCGGCGCCAGCTACGGCGACGAACAATGGATGCGCACCGAACTGGCCCCCATGCGCGAACTGGAACAGCCCTGGGGCGTCGGCCTGGTGATGTTCACCGTGGCCCGCAACATGGCCCTGCTGGACCTGGCGCTGGACTATCGCCCCGACGTCGTCGCGCTGTCGTTCGGCAACCCGGCCGACTTCATCCCGACCATCCACCGCGGCGGCGCCAAGGCCATCGTGCAGATCCACGAACTGGACCAGGCCCGCGCCGCCGTGGATGCCGGCGCCGACGCGCTGATCGTGCAAGGCGCCGAAGCCGGTGGACACAGCCTGCGCCGCGGCCTGCTGCCGTTGCTGCCCGCGGTGCAGGACCTGGTCGGCGACCGGGTACCATTGATCGCCGCCGGCGGCATCGCCGATGGCCGTGGCGTGGCCGCGGCCCTGGTGCTGGGCGCCGATGGCGTGATGCTGGGCACCCGCTTCCTGGCCTCCGAGGAAGCCCTGCCTTCGGAGGCCTTCAAGCGCCGGCTGATCGAGTCCGCCACCTCCGACACCGTGCGCACGCGGATCTTCGACCGCGTGCGCGGCATCGAGTGGCCCGAGCAGTACAGCGGCCGGGCCATCGCCAACCGCTTCTCGGACGCCTGGCTGGGCCGTGACGACGCACTGGCCGAAGCGCCGGAGTCGGTACGCCAGGACTATGCCCGGGCCGTCCTCGCCGACGACCTCGAACAGCGGGTGATCTGGGCCGGCGAAGTGCTGGACCTGGTCGGCGACATCAAGCCCGCGCGGCAGATCGTCAGCGACCTGCTGGAAGACACCACCCGCATCCTGCGCAACGGTCAGCGACTGTTGGCGCTGGACAAGATCGCCTGAGCGCGGAGGCCATGATGACGCAACGCTCAACCGCTACACGCCGGCAATGGGGCGATGGCAGCCTGCTGGCAGTGGTCATGTCGCCGGTCATGCCAGTGTGGGATGAAGGCCGGTTCTTCGAGCCGATGATCGCCCCGCTGGTCAAGGCCGGCTACCGGGTACTGGTGTTCGACACCCTGTCGCTGCTGGACGACGCGGACGAATCGCTGCCGGCGTTCGCCCAACGCTGGCACGCGGAACTGACGACGCTGGGGCACATCGACCTGCTCGCCGGCTCGGCCCTGGGCGGCGCGCTGGTGCAGAGCCTGCTCGGCCTGCCCATCGGCCAGCAGATCGGCAAGGTGCTGCTGCTGTCCTCGCCCGCGCTGGCCGACGGTATCCTCGACGGCCGCCTCGGGCGGATGGCCGACCTGGCCCAGCTCGGTGAGCTCGAGCGGGCCCTGCAACTGCTCGATGAATGGGTGCAGCCGGCCTCGCGGATACAACCCAGCGGGCCGATCGAGGTCGATCCGGCCAGTGCCGCGCTGCAGGCCCGACGCCTGCACCTGGGCTTCCGCCTGCTCAACCGCCTCGACGTGCGCCAGGCCAGCGAAGCCTTCGGCGGCAGCTTGCTGACGGTCTACGGCGAGCAATCGCAACTGGTACGCAGCATCAACGTGCACACCCATGCGCGGGCGCGCCACCATCGCCTGGCCATTCCCGGTGGCGGCATGCGCCCGCTGCTCGATGCGCCGGGGCTGGTCCTGCGCAGCGTGCGCGAGCACTTGGGCATCGACCTGGAGGTGGCCGCATGAATGCCACGCCAAACCTGCTCGACGCCGAATTCATCGATGTGCACTATCACGCCGGCCCCGACGCCTTTGTCCGGCGTCATGGGGTGATCGAGGCCGGTCGGCGCTACGCCGCGCTGAACGGCTGGGTGGTGTTGAAGAATCACCTGGGCTGTACCGCCGCCCAGGCCTGGGAAGCCCGCCAGGAGGGTTTGCCGGTGTCCGGCTCGGTGGTGCTCAACGAGATTGCCGGCGGCATCGACTTCCGTGTCGTCCAGCGTTCGCTCTGCCAGCACGGCGACAGCGACGCCCGGCTGATCGTGCACCTGCCGACCGTCACCGGCCGCGCCCACACTTCGCGGCTCAAGCGCAACAGCGCGCACTGGATCCTCGACGAGCATCCGATCAAGCCGCTCACCGTCAGCCACGAAGGCCGCCTCAACGCGCAGACCCTGGACGTGCTGCGCATGGCCCGGGACTACCCCATCGTCATTTCCAGCGGCCATGCCGACGCCCATGAGGTGCGCCTGCTGATCGAGGCGGCGCAGCAACTGGAGGTACCCCGGCTGATGCTCAACCAGCCGGCCAACCCGCTCACCGGCCTCGATGCCGAGGCCCTGCTTGAACTGGCCCGGGCGCCCATGGTGTACACCGAGCAGACCGCCCTCACCTACCTGCTCGGCTACCAGGGCTGGGATGACTTCGCCAGGGTGCTGCGCGAAGTGCCCCGCGCGCTCTACAGCTCCGACCTGGGCCAGACCTCGCAGCCGGACATCGAGCAATGGCAGGTGGACAGCCTGCTGTGGTTCGAGCGCATGGGGCTCGATCGCGAGCGGGCGTTGCAGGTCGGTCGCGGGCATGCCCGGGAGATGCTGAAGCTGGCGTAGCCTGCCTTCAGAGCAACTTCCAGGTGTAGGTCAGGATCAGCCGGTTCTCGTCGATGTCGCTGCGGTAGTTGGAACGGGCCACGGCATTGCGCACGCGAATGCCGAGGCCCCCCAGCACGCCGCTCTGCACCACATAGGCGATGTCCAGGTCACGCTCGCGGTCCTTGCCTTCGAAACCGCGCCCGGTATCGACGTTGTCGCCAGTGATATAGCGCACCCCGGCAGTCAGGCCGGGAACGCCCATGGCGGCAAAGTCGTAGTCGTAGCGCGCCTGCCAGGAACGCTCGTCGGTGTAGGCGAACTCGTAGGTCGGCACTTCGTTGCCCAGCGGGGTGATGTTGGCGAATACCCGCGGGAACGGGCTGTCGCCGTACATGGCCTGGTAGCCGATGTAGAAGGTATGGCCGCCGCGCTTGGCCGAGAGCAGCGAGAACAGCGCCTGGTTGTCGATGTTGCCGAGCAGCGCATCACCGTCTTCGCGCGCCGTGTAATAACCGAGGTTGGCGCCCAGGACCCAATCGCCCAGCGGCTGCGAATGCTTGAGGCCGAGGAAACCCTGTTCATAGATGTCTTCGAGCTGGCCGTACCACAGGCTCGCCGTGGTGCGGTTGCCGTTGAAGGCGTAGTCGGCACCGGCAAAGTTGAACCCATCGCTTTGCGCCTGGCGCTGCGGCACGTGGCCGAGCATGGCGGACATCTTGCCGTCGCCGCTTTCATTGCGCAGGTGGGTGGACGTGAGGTGGCCGGCCTGCAAGGTCAGCCCGTCGATTTCCGCCGAGCTGACGGCCACGCCCTGGTAGGTCGGCGGCAACAGGCGGATATCGCTGAAGGCCAGCACCGGCAGGTTGGGCTGCAGCTCGCCGAACTTCAGCTCGGTCTTCGACAGCCGCGCCTTGAGGGTCAGGCCGAGGCGGCTGTAGTTGTCGGCCGCCTCGCCGTCTTCCTGCACCGGCAGCAGGCCGGTGTTGGCGCGGTCCGGGCTGCTGTCGAGCTTGACCCCGAGCAGGCCGATGGCATCCACGCCGAAGCCGACGGTGCCCGGGGTGTAGCCGGACTTGAAGGTGAGGATGAAGCCCTGGGCCCACTCCTCGGCCTTCGACTGCCGGTTGGCCCCGACGATGTCGGAGAAGTCGCGGCTGAAGTAGTAGTTGCGGGTGGTCAGGGTGGCGGTGGAATCCTTGAAGAAGTCCGCCTCGGCCGCCATCAGCGACGGGCTGGCAACGGCCAGGCCAAGCGGCAGCATGACTCGGGTAGCGCAAGGTGCATGTTTCATCGGGAAGCTCTCTGATCTTGTTTTTATTGGGGTGCAGCTTTCCAGGCGGCGGTCCGGTGAGGCCGCTGCCGTTGGTGTGGAACGGGTGGATCAGTGGCTGCGGCGCAAGGCAGCCTCGCGGCTGGATGGACGCCGCAGCGCCAGCAGGAAGTGGGTCGCCAGGCCGAACAGCAGGCCCCAGAACGCCGCCGACAGCCCAAGGAAAGACACGCCCGACGCGGTGACCAGGAAGGTGAACAACCCGGCATCGCGCTCCTTGGGTTCAGCCAGGCTGCGGGCCAGGGCCTCGCTGATCGCGCCATACAGCGCCAGCCCCGCCAGCGCCGCGATCAACTCTGCCGGAAAGGCAGCGAACAGCGAGACCAGGGTCGCCCCGGCAATGCCGAACAGCAGGTACAGCGCACAGCCGGACAAGGCCGCGATATAGCGCCTGCGCGGGTCGTCATGGGCCTCGCGCCCGGTGCACAGGCTGGCGGTGACGGCGGCCAGGTTCAGCCCATGGCAACCGAACGGCGCCAGCACGCCGCCCACCAGCGCACTGCTGCTGATGATCGGGCTGGCCGGGGTCTGGTAGCCGGCGTTGCGCAACACCGCCATGCCCGGCATGAACTGCCCGGTCAGCGACACCAACACCAGCGGCAGGGCCAGGTTGAGCACGGCCGATAGGCTGAATTGCGGGGCGATCCACTGCGGCGTGGCGACGTCGAAGACCAACGCCTCGCTATGGAAATGCCCGCCGGACAGGGTAATGCCGACGCCCACCAGCAATACCGCCGCCACCGAGTAGCGCGGCCACAGCCGGCGCATCGTCACGTAGGTGACGAACATCCCCAGCACCAGCGCCGGTTGCGCCGGCAGGGCCTTGAACACCTCGATGCCGAAGCTGAACAGGATGCCCGCCTGCATCCCGGCGGCAATCGAGCCCGGCAGGCGGGCGATAAGGCGGTCGAAGGCACCGCTCAGGCCGATCGCCAGCAACACCAGGTTGGTCACCAGGTAGGCGCCGATGGCCTGGTTCAGGCCGATCTGCGGCAAGGCGGTGACCAGCAACGCCGAACCCGGGATCGACCAGGCGATCACCACCGGTACCCGGTAGCGCAGGCTGAGCACGGCGCCGAGCACGGCGCTGCCGACGGAAATCGCCCAGACCCAGGACGACAGCAACTCGTGGGACAACCCCGCGCTTTGCGCCGCATGGAACACCAGCACCAGCGGGCCGGCGTAGGAGATCAGCGTGGCGATCATCCCGGCCACCAGGGCGGACAGCGAACAATCCTTGAAAAGGTCTTTCATGGGACCTCACTTGGGCCATTTTGGGGGCTGCTACGGGTACCTTGTGGGAGTACGCCCAGCCTTACAGGCTGCGCTGTCGCGCAGAGAACAGTTCCAAAGCACGACGCGTACCCTGTGGGAGCGGGTTCGGCGCTCCGATGAACCCGCTCCCACAGGTATCGCGCTCGGTTCAGGCTTCCTGCAGGGCACGAGGACGCTTGCTGCGCACCTCGGCAGCCGCATCCGGCGCGGCTTGCAGCTGGAAGTCGAAGCTCAGTTCGGCATAACGCCCCGGTACACCACGGGCGCCGTCCTCGTGGAAGCGCACCTCGCCCACCAGGCCCTCGCGGGTGGCATAGGCGAAGTCGTCCCACAGGTATTGGTCGCCGGACAGGTTGATCTGGGTGGTCAGGTGGCGATAACCCGGGGCCGAAATGAAGAAGTGCACATGGGCCGGACGCTGGCCGTGGCGGCCGAGCTGGTCCAGGCATTCCTGGGTCGGGCCCTGGGGGTCGCAGCCGTAGCCGGAGGGCACGATGCTGCGGGCGCGATAGCGGCCTTCGGCGTCGGTGACGATACGGCGGCGCAGGTTGTACTCGGACTGGCCCGGGTCGAAGAACGAATAGGTGCCCCGGGTGTTGGCATGCCACAGGTCGACGATGGCGCCGGCCACCGGCTTGCCGTGCGGGTCGAGCACCTGGCCATCGAGGAACATCGGCACGGCAACGCCCTCCTCGCTGCCATCGTCCATGCGCGTCTCGCCCTCGGCGAGCGGCGCACCGGCCACGTACAGCGGGCCTTCGATGGTGCGCGGGGTGCCGCCGGTCAGGCCCGCGTGGGCGTCCTTGGCATCCTGCAGCAGGTCGAGGAAGTGCTCGATACCCAGGCCCGCCACCAGCAGGCCGGCTTCATTGCGCCCGCCAAGACGGTTGAGGTAATCGACGCTCTTCCAGAATTCGTCCTCGGTGATCTCCAGGTCCTCGACGATCCGCGCCACATCCTGCAGTACCCGCAGCATGATGCGTTTCAGGCGCGGGCTGCCCTCGTCGTTACCCAGGCCGGCGGCCTCTTCGAAGAACTTCTGTACCTCGGCAGTGTGGGAAATCTTCACGGTCATGCTGTTCACCTCTTGTTATCGATGGGTATCGCGGGGTGCCTTCACACCGCCGGGGCAGCCGCCAGGGCCTGGCGCTTGCCGCTGAGCACATGGATGGTCATGGCCAGGGCGGCGACCGCGCCGGGAATGGCGAAGGCAATGAAATTCAGTTGCAGCGGCAGGTTGATGCCCATCAGCGCGCCGCCCAGCAGCGGGCCGACGATGGCGCCGTTGCGGCCGATGCCCGAGGCCCAGCCCAGGCCGGTGGAGCGGATCGACAGGCCGTAGAGCTGGGCGGCGCCGGCGTACAGGAGGATCTGGGTGCCGATGGTGGTGGCGCCGGCGATGAAGATCAGCAGGTAAAGCACCGGCATCGGGCTGTTGACCCCGAGCAGGCTGATCGAAGCCGCCGCCGCGAGGAAGAAGGCGATCTTGACCTTGACCAGGTTGTAACGGTCGCCCAGCCAGCCACCAAGAATGGCCCCGGCCATGCCGCCGAAGTTCAGCGCCAGCAGGAACGACAGGCTCGACCCCAGGCTGTAGCCGGCGCTGGCCATCAGTTTCGGCAGCCAGGAACTCAGGGCGTAGACCATCAGCAGGCAGCAGAAGAACGCCACCCACACCGACAGGGTGCGCACCGCCAGGCCGCCACGGAACAGTTCCAGGACCGAGACGCCCTTGCCCTTGTTGTCGTGGGCCTGCAGCACATCTTCGGCCTGCGGATCACACGCCGGATCGAGGCGCTTGAGCAGGGCCCTGGCCTGTTCGAACCGCCCCAGGCGTACCAGGAAACCGATCGACTCCGGCAGGTAGTAAAGGATCACCGGCAACAGCAACAACGGGATGGCCGCAGCGAAGAACATCGACTCCCAGCCGAAGCGCGGCAGCATGTAGATGCCGATCCCGGCCGAGAGCATGCCGCCCACCGAGTAACC
Organism: Pseudomonas bharatica; assembly: GCF_048586865.1. NCBI lineage: Bacteria > Pseudomonadati > Pseudomonadota > Gammaproteobacteria > Pseudomonadales > Pseudomonadaceae > Pseudomonas > Pseudomonas bharatica. Next base: position 89,986 of record NZ_JBMAWR010000012.1, read on the forward strand.
GCTGAACATGATCGCCACCAGGGTGCTGCGCAGGCGCTTGGGCGCATATTCGTTCATCAGCGCCACGGCATTGGGCATCAGGCCACCGCAGCCGAGGCCGGCGAAGAAGCGATAGATGCCGAACTCGCTGGGGCTGCTGGCAAAGCCGTTGAGCAGGGTCGCGGTGGAGAACAGGGCGAAGCAGATGGCAATGCCCTTCTTGCGCCCGATCCTGTCGGCCAGGCTGCCAAAGGCCAGGGCGCCGAACATCATGCCGAACAAGGCGTAGCTGCCGAGGGCACCGGCCTGCAACGGGGTCAGGCCCCACTCCTTCATCAATACCGGCAGGACCACGCCATAGATGAACAGGTCGTAGCCGTCGAAGATCAGCAGCAGGGCGCACCAGCACATCACCATCCAGTGAAAGCGGGTAAAGGGCGCCTGGTCGATGACCTGGTGAACGTCGATTTTTCGCATGGCATCCATCTCTTGTTTTTGTTGTTGTAGAAACCGTGTCGGCGCAGGGGTCAACCGAGGTCGCCTCCGCCTACGGGGAGAATCGTTCCGGTGATATAGGAGGCTTCGTCGGAGGCCAGGAAGAGGATCGCGCCGACCTGTTCGTCGAGGGTGCCGTAGCGCTTCATCAAGCTGCTGTCGATCGTCTGGTCGACGATCTGCCGGTACCAGCCCTGCTCCTGCTCGCTCTGCTGCGCGGCGTTGCGCGGAATGCGCCGTGGCGGCGCCTCGGTGCCGCCGGGGGCGGTGGCGTTGACGCGAATGCCGCGTCCGGCGTTCTCGAAGGCCAGGCAGGCGGTCAGGGCATTCACCCCGCCCTTGGCCGCGCCGTAGGGCACGCGGTTGACCCCGCGGGTGGCGATGGACGAGACATTGACGATCGCCCCCCTGCCCTGCTCCAGCATGTACGGCAACGCCGCATGGCAGCACCACAAGGTGGGGAACAGCGAGCGGCGCACTTCGGCCTCGATCTCGTGCGCCTGGTAATGCTCGAACGGCTTGGCCCAGATGGTCCCGCCGACGTTGTTGACGAGGACGTCGAGACGGCCGAAGCGTTCGACCGCCGCCGCCATCACCCGCTGGCAATCGGCGTAGTGTTCCAGGTCGGCGGTCAGGGCCAGCAAGGTCTCGCCCTGTTCCAGCTCGAACACCAGCTCGGAGCGGTCCACGGCGATCACCCGGGCGCCCTCGGCCAGCAGGCGCTCGACCACGCGGCGGCCGATGCCCTGGGCGGCGCCGGTCACCAGCGCGATCTTGTCGTCGAATCTGTTCATTGCGACCTCGAATAAAAGGGGGTCACCCCGCCCGCACGACAGGGCAACCCCATAAAAGGGTTCAGACGGCGGCGGCGAACTTCTCGTAGTAGAAGTTGGCCGGATGGATGTCCTGCTCGCGCAGGTACTGGCTGACCGCCTCGACCATCGGCGGCGGGCCGCACAGGTACACATCGACATCGCCGTCGTTCAGGTGCGCCGGGGCGATGTGCTGGGTGACATAGCCCTTGTTCGGGTACTGGCTGCCGGGGTTGGCGACACAGGCGCTGAAGGTGAAGTTGGGAATCTGCACGGTGAACTGCTCCAGGCGCTCCAGCTCCACCAGGTCGAAGTCGTTGGTGACCCCGTAGATCAGGTGCAGCGGGTAGTCGCTGCCCTGCACGGCGATCTTCTCCAGCATCGCGGTGAACGGCGCCAGGCCGGTGCCGCCGGCCAGCAGCAACAGCGGGCGCTTGACCTCGCGCAGGTAGAAACTGCCCAGCGGGCCGCTCAGGGTCATGCTGTCGCCGGCCTTGGCCAGGCCGCTGAGGAAGCTGCTCATCAGCCCGCCCGGTACGTTGCGGATCAGGAAGCTGACCTCGCCATCCTTCTGCAGCGAGCTGAAGGAATAGGCGCGGCTCTGCTCGCTGCCCGGCACCTTGAGGTTGACGTACTGACCCGGCAGGAAGGCCAGGCGCGACAGCGACTCGTCCTTGATCGACAAGGCGATGGTGCTTTCGGACAACTGGCGTACCTGGCTGATGGCGGCCTCGTAGCTGGCCTGCTGGGTCTTGCAGACCTGGGACGACGCCGGCACCCGCACGACGCAGTCGCTTTCGGCGCGCATCTGGCAGGTCAGCACGTAGCCCTGGGCCAGCTCGTCGGCGCTGAGGGCATCTTCGATGAAGTTGTCGCCCATGTCGTAGCGGCCGGCTTCGGCGAAGCACTTGCAGGTGCCACAGGCGCCGTCGCGGCAGTCCAGCGGGATGTTGATGCCCTGGCGATAGGCGGCGTCGGCCACGGTTTCACTGGCGGTGGCGTCGATGAAGCGGGTCACCCCGTCTTCGAAATTGAGCGCGATCTGGAAGCTCATGCTGCACCTCGCACGGCAGCGGGCTTGGGGCACCGCTGCCGGGTATTCAAATGTGATAGATGTCGATGACCTGGCGGACGTAGTCGTTCTTCAGCACCACTTTCTTGGCCGTGATCAGTGGTTGTTCGCCACGCAGGTCGAGGCTGTAGAAGCTGGTGCCGAAGTAGCTGTCGGTGGTCTTGTAGCGGAAGCTCAGGGTGTGCCAGTTGAAACGCACCTGGCACTGGCCCTCGCCCTCCTCGACGATCTCGATGTTGCTCAGGTTGTGCGAGGTCCGGGTATCGGGGATGGTCGCGCTGGAGCGTTCGGTCTTGATGCGGAAGACACGATCCTCCAGGCCACCGCGGTTGCCGTACCAGATCAGCGAGATCTCGCTTTGCGGGTCTTCGGTGAGGGTGTCGTTGTCGTCCCAGGACGGCATCCAGAAGGTCGCGTCGGCGGCGTACAGTTCCAGCCATTCGTCCCACCGGGCATCGTCGAGCAGGCGCGCTTCGCGGTAGAGGAAGTCGCGCACGGTGGCGTAGAGAGCGCTCATCACACGGCCTCCACGGCGATCAGTTGCGGCTCGCCGCCGACGGCCTTGAGCATGGTGTCCTGCCAGTATTTGTGTTGCAGGACGAATAGCCCCTCGTCCTCGGTGCGCACGCCGGACAGCAGCGGATGCAGGTCGATTTCCTTCGCCGCGTCATCCGCACCTTCGACCCAGTGCTCGGCACCGCGGGACATGTCGTTCCAGCCGCGACCGCCGCCGTAGCCGGTCTGGCAGGAGCGGAATTCCTCCAGGTCGTCCGGGGTGGCCATGCCGCTGACATTGAAGAAGTCTTCGTACTGGCGGATACGCTTGGCCCGCGCCTCGGCGCTTTCGCCGCGGGGCGCGATGCAGTAGATGGTGATCTCGGTCTTGTCCACGGAGAGCGGCCGGGCGATGCGGATTTGCGAGCTGAACTGGTCCATCAGGTAGACGTTGGGGTACAGGCACAGGTTGCGCGAGTTCTGGATCATCCAGTCGGCGCGGGCCTGGCCGAAGTCCCGGGCCAGCTCGTCGCGGCGCTCGAAGGCCGGACGGTCCTCGGGGTTGGCCCAGCGGGTCCAGAGCAGCAAGTGGCCGTGCTCGAAGGAGTAGAAGCCGCCACCGTGCTTGGCCCAGCTGCCGGCGCTCATGGTCTTGATCTCTTCACCGGCCTCGCGCTGCTTGCGCTGGTTCTGCGTGGCGGCGTAGTTCCAGTGCACGGAACTCACGTGGTAGCCGTCGGCGCCGTTCTCGGCGGTGAGCTTCCAGTTGCCTTCGTAGATGTACGAGCTGGAACCGCGCAGCACCTCCAGACCGTCCGGCGACTGGTCGACGATCATGTCGATGATCTTCGCCGACTCGCCGAGGTGCTCGATCAGGGGCTTGACGTCAGGGTTGAGGCTGCCGAACAGGAAACCGCGATAGGACTCGAAACGGGCCACCCTGGTCAGGTCGTGGGAGCCTTCGCAATTGAAGGAGGACGGATAGCCGGCTTCGCTCGGGTCCTTGACCTTGAGCAGCTTGCCGCTGTTGTTGAAGGTCCAGCCGTGGAACGGGCAGGTGTAGCTGGAACGGTTGCCGCTCTTGTGCCGGCAGAGCATCGCGCCGCGATGGCTGCAGGCATTGAGGAAGGCATTGAGTTCACCGTCCTTGTTGCGCGCGATGAAGATCGGCTGGCGTCCCATGGTGGTGGTGAGGAAGTCGTTCTTCTCGGGGATCTGGCTGTCGTGGGCGAGGTAGATCCAGTTGCCTTCGAAGATGTGCTGCATCTCCAGTTCGAACAGGCGCGGGTCGGTGAACATCTCCCGCTTGCAGCGGTAGACGCCTCGGTCCTTGTCTTCCTCGAGCAGGGCATTCAGGTAGTCGATTCCCAGGGTCATGGCCGGGACCTCCGTTTTTATTATCAGACGGAGGAAAGGTTAAGCAGGCGGGGATGGCCGGGATATCCGGTTTTTGCAGACCGTTATCCGTTTCTTGCAGGTGAGAATGACGCGAACCCTGTGGGAGCTGGCTTGCCAGCGATAGCGGCGGTGAAGTCACTACCGATATCGCTGGCAAGCCAGCTCCCACAGGGTCCGCAGTGTTGTCTGGTTTTATGCCCGGCGTTTTAGGGTGTCGGAGGGCAGTTCGCCGAACTGCAGGCGATAGCTTTCGGAGAAGCGCCCCAGGTGCAGGAAGCCGTAGTCCAGCGCCAGTTCGGTCAGGCTGCGTACGTGGCAGTCCGGGTCGCTGAGACAGGCATTGATGCGCTCCAGCTTGCGCTGGCGGATGTACTGCTTCGGGGTGATGCCCAACTGGCGCTCGAACAGCCCATACAACGAACGCACGCTCATCCGCGCCTGCTCCGCCAGGTGCTCGCTGGACAGCTCCTGCTTCAGGTTGCGTTCGATGTAGTCGAGGATCCGCTGGAAACCGGCCACCGACGGCGCCAGGCTTTCGCGACGGATATTGGTGCTCAGCAGCGACAGCAGCTTGCTGCCGACGATCTGGCTGTAGTGACTCTGCACCCGCAGCAACGGGTCGCTGGCTTCGGCTTCCATGCAGACCATCGCCAGCAGGCTGGAAAAGCCTTCCAGTTCATCCAGGCGGTAATGGTTGCGCAGGAAGCGTACGCCGCTGTCCGGGCGTTGCCAGCGGTGTTCGTCGCACACCGACTCGAGCAGCCTGACCGGCAGCTTGAGGATGAATTTCTCGCAGTCTTCGGAGTAGGTCAGGTCTACCGGATCGTCCGGGTTGATCAGCAGCAGCTCGCCCGGCACCAGATGGTGCTCGCGCCGGTGCCCGCGCCACAGGCAGTTGCCGCTGAGCAGCACCTGCAGGTGGTAGATGGTCTCCAGTGCCGGCGAGGTGACGCGGACGCTGCCGCCGTAGCTGATCCGGCACAGGTCGAGGTCGGCGAACTTGCGGTGGTTGAGGCTGGCCTGGGGGTGGGTGCTGCGGGAAAGGCCTATGCAGTGCTGGCCGACGTGTCGATTGACATAGTCGGACACGGCATAGGGGTCGGCATGTCGAAACACGCTACTGCGGTCACTCAGCAGGCGGCTATCCATCGGCAAGGCACTCGGTTCTTGTATTTATTGTCGTGGCGCTCCTCCGGCAGCAACGCTGCGGGGGCGCCCTCCGGCATCACAGTACGCAAAGGCGAGGACTGGCACAATTCACCGGCGACAGACAGTGCTCGGCAACTATGCGGGTGCCGCCCCCGCCGGGCCTCATGTTCTCAACGATCGTCCCCGTGGATCGACGAGGGGTGTCGGCACAGCCCGTCGATCTCGATATCCATGTAGGGGAACAACGGCAACTGCATCAGGGTTTCGTGCAGGGCCTCGACGCTGGGCAGGTCGAATACGCTGTAGTTGGCGTAGTGCCCGGCGATGCGCCACAGGTGGCGCCAGCTGCCCTCGCGCTGGAGGCTCTGCGCCAGGGCCTTCTCGTCGGCCTTGAGCTTCGCGGCCCGGGCCGGGTCCATATCGACGGGCAGCTTTACCGTCATCTTTACGTGGAAGAGCATGGTCTTGTCCTTCTTAGCGGCGGGCGAAGCGCGACAGTTGCGCCTCGTCCAGGGTCAGGCCGAGGCCGGGGGTACGCGGCACATGCAGCTGGAAATCGCGGTAGACCGGCGCTTCGCGAACGATTTCCTCGGTCAGCAGCAACGGGCCGAACAGTTCGGTGCCCCAGGTCAGCTGGCGCAAGGTTAGGAAGGCGTGGGCCGAGGCCAGGGTACCGATCGAGCCTTCGAGCATGGTCCCGCCATACAGGGCGATACCCGCCGCCTCGGCGATCTGCGCGCTGCGCAGGACGGCGCGAGGGCCACCGTTCTTGGCAATCTTCAGGGCGAAGATGCTGGCGGCGCCGTCGGCGGCCAGGCTGAAGGCATCCTCGACGCTTTCGATGGACTCGTCGGCCATGATCGGCGCCGGGCTGCGCTGGTTCAGGCGCACCTGGCCGGAACGGTTGACCCGGGAAATCGGCTGTTCGATCAAATCGATGCCGTTGTCGCCCAGCACCTGGCAGCCACGGATGGCCTGGGACTCGTCCCAGTACTGGTTGACGTCGACGCGCACGCTGGCGTAGTCGCCCAGGGCCTTCTTGATCGCCACCACGTGCTTGAGGTCCTGCTCCAGCGGGTTGGCGCCGATCTTCAACTTGAAAATGCGGTGGCGGCGCAACTCCAGCATCTGCTCGGCCTCGGCGATATCCCGGGCGGTGTCGCCGCTGGCCAGGGTCCAGGCCACTTCCAGGCTGTCGCGCACGCGCCCGCCCAGCAGTTCGCTGACCGGCAGGCCAAGGCGCTTGCCCTGGGCATCGAGCAAGGCGCTTTCAAGGCCGGACTTGGCGAAGGTGTTGCCCTTGGCGATCCTGTCGAGCTTGAGCATGGCGGCGTTGATATTGTCCGCGGCCATGCCGACCAGGGCCGGGGCCAGGTGCGCATCGATATTGGCCTTGATGCTCTCGGGGCTTTCATAGCCGTAGGACAGGCCGCCAATGGTGGTGGCTTCGCCGATACCTTCGACGCCGTCGCTGCACCTCAGGCGCAGGATTACCAGGGTCTGCTGCTGCATGGTATGCATCGCCAGCTTGTGCGGGCGGATGGTGGGGAGGTCGACGATCACCGCCTGGACCTGTTCGATCACTGCATTGCTCATTTGCCGGGCACCTTCTGCCGGCGACGCCCTGCATCGCCGTGGTTGTTCAGTGGACGGGCAAAGGATTGCCTGTTGGCGGCTGGCAATCCAATATCGATTACCTCTGCCACCATACCCAGGAAGTCTGATGGAGCTTCGCCACCTGCGTTACTTCAAGGCGCTCGCCGAAACCCTGAACTTCACCCGCGCCGCCGAACGCCTGCACATGGCCCAGCCGCCGCTGAGCCGGCAGATCGGCCAATTGGAAGAAGAGCTTGGCACCCTGCTGGTGGAACGCGGCCGGCCGCTGCGCCTGACCGAGGCCGGACGCTACTTCCATGAACAGACCGGCACCCTGCTCCAGCAGCTCGAACAGATCGCCGCCACCACCCGGCGCATCGGCCAGGGCCAGCGGCACTGGCTGGGCATCGGCTTCGCCCCCTCGACCCTGTATGGCCTGCTGCCGGAACTGACCCGCGAACTGCGCCGCGACGCCGAGCTGCAGCTGGACCTGGTGGAAATGACCACGCTGCAGCAGGTCGAAGCGCTCAAGGCCGGGCGCATCGATATCGGTTTCGGGCGGATCCGCATCGACGACCCGGCTATCGAGCAGCGGGTGCTGTACGAGGATCCGCTGGTGGCGGTATTGCCGCGCGGGCATGCGCTGTGCGGCACAACGCCAAGCCTGGCGCAACTGGCCGGCGAACCCTTCGTGCTCTACCCCGCCACGCCGCGGCCCAGTTATGCCGACCACGTGCTGGCGCTGTTCGCCCACCATGGTTTGAGCGTCAAGGTCGGGCAGTGGAGCAATGAATTGCAGACCGCGCTGGGCCTGGTGGCGGCCGGCCTTGGCGTGACCCTCGCGCCGGCCTCGGTGCGCCAGCAGCATCGGGCGGACCTGGAATACACAGGCGTGAGTGACCGGGATGCCGTGAGCCCGATCATCCTCAGCCGGCGCAAGGACGACGCCGGGCCAGAGTTGCAGCGCTGCCTGGAACTGATCGAGGGGTTGCTCGCGGCACAGGATCCCCCTTCCGAGAGTCGTTAACGCCGGGTTAATCCAGGCAATGCCCAGTGGTGGCCAACCTTGGAAAACAGGAAGCACGCCTTATGAAAAGCACCCTACAAGCCGCACTCCTTGCGGGTTTACTGGGCTCCGGCCTGCCATACGCCACCGCAGCCAACGTCTACGGCCCGCAACTGGAGGGCTTTGCCTACCCCTATCCGTTGCAGCACCTGAACTTCACCTCCCAGGGCAAGGCCCTGCAGATGGGCTACCTGGACGTGCCCGCGCAAAAGCCCGGATCAACGGTGGGCACGGTCGTACTGCTGCACGGCAAGAACTTCTGCGCGGCCACCTGGGAAGACACGATCAAGGGGCTTAGCCAGGCCGGCTACCGGGTGATCGCGCCCGATCAGATCGGCTTCTGCACATCGAGCAAACCCGACAACTATCAGTACAGCTTCCAGCAACTCGCCCACAACACCCATGAACTGCTAAAGCACCTGGGTATCGACAAGGCCAGCATCATCGGCCACTCGACCGGTGGCATGCTGGCGACCCGCTACGCCCTGATGTACCCCTCCGAAACCGCCCGGCTGGTGATGGTCAATCCGATCGGCCTCGAAGACTGGAAGGCCATGGGCGTACCGTACCGGACGGTCGATCAATGGTTCGAGCGGGAGCTGAAAGTAACGGCGGAAGGCATCAAGGCCTACGAACAGAAGACCTATTACGATGGCCGCTGGAAGCCCGAGTACGACAAATGGGTGGATATGCTGGCAGGGCTCAATGCCGGGCCTGGCCGCCAGGCAGTGGCGTGGAACTCGGCGCTGGTCTACGACATGATCTTCACCCAGCCGGTGGTGTATGAGTTTCCAAAACTGCGGGTACCCACCCTGCTGATGATCGGGCAGACCGATACCACCGCCATCGGCAGCGATATCGCACCGCCCGAGGTCAAGGCCAGGATCGGTAAATACCCCGAACTGGGAAGAGCCGCACAAAAGGCGATACCTGGGGCAGACCTGATCGAATTCCCGAGGCTGGGGCATGCACCACAGATGGAGGAGCCGGCCAAATTCAACCAGGCACTGGTGGAGTGGTTGGCGAAGTGATCGGGTTCTGCCGCGGAAGATAGAGGGAAACCGTGGTACCCGTGCCCACCTGCGAGGCGATGTGCGCCTGGCCGCCGGATTGCCGGGCGAAGCCGTAGATCATCGACAGGCCCAGCCCCGTCCCCTGCCCGGCCGGCTTGGTGGTGAAGAACGGCTCGAAGGCCCGGGCAAGGACGTGCTCGGGCATTCCGCTGCCGGTGTCGGACACGGCCAGGCACAGGTAACCACCCGCTGGCAGTTCGAGCGCCAGCGCCTGGTCGTCGTCCAGGTACAGGTTGCTGGTGCTGACCTGGATCCGCCCGCCTGCGGGCATGGCGTCACGGGCATTGATGCACAGGTTGAGCAACGCGTTTTCCAACTGGCTGGCATCGACGAAGGCGGGCCAGAGGTCGGGCGCACCGTGGGTTTCGAGGGTGACGGCGGGGCCGACGGAGCGTTGTATCAATTCGAGCATGCCGCTGATCAACGCATTGACATCGGTAGCCCGGGGCTCCAGCGGCTGCCGGCGGGAAAATGCCAGGAGCCGGCTGGTCAGCGCCGCTGCCCGGGTGACCCCGTCCTGAGCGGCGATCAGGTACTTGCCCAGTTCGCCGAATCGCCCCTGGAGCATGCGCCCTTCGAGCAGCTCCAGGGCACCCGAGATGCCAGCCAGCAAGTTGTTGAAGTCGTGGGCGATCCCGCCGGTCAACTGCCCGACCGCCTCCATTTTCTGCGACTGGCGCAGACTGGCCTCAGCAGCCATAAGCGCCTGGGTACGCTCTTCGACCCGTTGTTCAAGGGTGTCGTTGAGCAGGCGCAGGGCTTCTTCCGAGTGCGTCCGTTCGAGCAGGTCGGCAGCCTGGCGGGCGAGGATATCCAGCAGTCGCAGATCGCGCTCGGAAGGATGGTGGGGCTGGCCCCAATGGGTGGAGATCATGCCCAGCAGCGCGCCTTTGCGCGATACCAGCGGGGTGGTTTGCGCGGCGCGGATACCGGTGCGGCGAAACGCTTCCAGCTCCTCGGTACCGGCGATGTCCGGCCATTGCTCATAGTCGGCAATGATCGCGCGCTGCTGCAGACGCAGGGCCAGGGCACAACTGCTCAGGGCCGAGGGGCTGACCCACTGCCAGAACCGCACCGCATCCTCGGGCAAATGTCGCGCGCACAGCAACTGCAGGCCGATGGCGCTGCCCTCGCTGTCGCTACCGGCGGACAACACCTGCATGGTGCCGAACTGCGACCCGCAGATGGCCACTGCCGCGTCGACGATCTTGCCGTACAGGGCGGCGAGATCCTGTTCGCCGATCAGCATGGTGCTGATGCGGTGCACCAGCTCCAGGTCACCCAGTTCGTCGAGCACGGTAAAGGCACAAGCCGCGGGCGACTCCGAAGGTTGAACGACTTGGGTCTGGGTCATGGACGGGGCCTGATGAGCATGCAGAAGAGATGATTGTTAATAGTTATACGCGCTTATGCCTGGTGCTGCCGACTATCTTCAGCATGCCCCACCATCCGGCCATGAACAGCGGACGGACCAAAAGGGGCTAGAATTGCGCCACCTTCCGCCGCCGACCCAGCCTCCATGACCAGCCTTCCCGAAGCCGCCCCCCTGGCCACCGACCTGCGGGTGTTCCTGACCGTCATCCGCAAAGGCAGCTTCGCCAGCGCGGCGCTGGAGCTCGACCAGTCGCCGGCGTATGTCAGCAAGCGCATCAAGATCCTCGAAAGCACCCTGGGTACCCGCCTGCTGCACCGTTCGGCGCGGCACATCGCACTGACCGACGCGGGCCTGCGCACGCAGCATTGGGCCGAGCGGATACTCGATCAGTTCGACGACTTCATGAGCGACCTGAGCCAGGTGCGCAAGGCACCGCGCGGCCTGTTGCACCTGTGCAGCAGCTTCGGCTTCGGGCGCAACCATGTGGCCCCGGCCATCGCCGAACTGGCCGCGACCTATCCGGACCTGGAGGTGCGCCTGGAGGTGTTCGACCGGGTGGTGGATATCGTCGCCGAGGGCTTCGACCTGGAAATCCGCGTGGGCAACGACCTGCCGGGACAGCACATGAGCCGCCGCCTGGCGAGCAACCGGCGGGTGATCTGTGCCACGCCTGAATACCTGGAGCGCTGCGGGACACCGATGACCCTGGACGACCTGGGCCAGCACGACTGCCTGGTGCTCAAGGAACGCAACAGCCCGTTCGGCTTGTGGCGGCTGGAGTCTGCCGGCAGGGAACATACGGTGCAGGTCAACGGCACGCTATCGTCCAACAGCGGCGAGATCGTCCTGCAATGGGCGCTGGCCCATCGCGGCTTGTTGCTGCGTTCGTGGTGGGATGTGCAACCGCTGGTGGCCCAGGGACGGCTGGTGCAGGTGTTGCACGAGTACAGCCAGGGCGCGGATATCTGGGCGGTGTATCCGACGCGCCTGGCTGATTCGGCGAAGTTGCGGGTGTGCGTGGAGTTTCTGGAAGCGCGGTTGAAGCATCTGGCTGTGTAGTGCTCTTCCGGGCCTCATCGCTGGCAAGCCAGCTCCCACAGTGACCGCATGCACCGCCGGACCTGTGGGAGCTGGCTTGCCAGCGATAGGGCCTTGAAGAGCACCACAAGGCTCAAGCCAGCCAGGGATTCGCGGCCAGGTGCCGCACCTCGAACGCCCGGATCTGCGCGCTGCGCTGCAAGGTGCTGCCGATCGCATCCAGCCCCGACAACAAGGCTTGCTTGCGCAGCGCATCGATCTGGAAGGCAATGCTCTCCCCCTCTCCCAACACAATCCGCTGCCCCGGCAGGTCGATCTCGATGCCGTTGGTTTCAGGCTGGCTGACCCGCTCGCCCAGACGCTTGAGTTCGTCCGGCTTCAGTTGAATGGTCAACACCCCGTTGCGCTGGCAGTTGTCGTTGAAGATCCCGGCGAAGCTGGTCCCGATCAACGCCCGTATGCCCAGTTGCTTCAGCCCCCACACCGCATGCTCGCGGCTCGAGCCACAACCGAAGTTGGGGCCGACCACGAGGAAGGCCGCCCCTTGCCAGGGTGCCTGGTTCAGCACGAACGCCGGATCGGGCGAGCCATCCGCAAGAAAGCGCAGGTCGAAGAACACCCCGCGATCCAGCCCGGCACGGTCGATACCCTTGAGGAACTGCTTGGGCATGATCACGTCGGTATCGACATTGGCCGCCAGCAATGGCGCGGCCACGCCTTGTACATGAACGAACGGTTGCATCTCACACCTCCCCTTGCAGCGAACGCACATCGACAAGATGGCCGCTTACCGCTGCCGCGGCGACCATCGCCGGGCTCATCAGATGGGTACGCGCGCCAGCCCCCTGGCGGCCTTCGAAATTGCGGTTGGTACTGGACGCACAGCGGTCACCGGGACTGAGCACGTCGTCGTTCATCGCCAGGCACATGGAACACCCCGACTGCCGCCATTCGAAGCCGGCTTCGCGAAAGAGCTGCGCCAGCCCCTCGGCTTCGGCCTGGTCGCGCACCTGGGTGGAGCCCGGGACAATCATCGCCCGTACCCCTTCGGCGACCTTGCGTCCCCGAACCACGCGGGCGGCATCGCGCAAGTCTTCGATGCGGGCATTGGTGCAGGAACCGATGAAGGCATGGCTGATGGGGATGCCACTGAGCGCCATGCCGGGTTGCAGCCCCATGTAGCGCAGGGCACGTTGCAGGTCCTGGCGCAGGATCAGGTCCGGCTCGGCCTGTGGATCGGGCACGCAGGCGCCGATGGCGGCGGCCTGGTCGGGGCTGGTGCCCCAGGTGACCATGGGCTCCAGTGCGCCGACCTGCAGCGTGACCTCACGATCGAACTGCGCGCCCGGGTCGCTGGACAGCTCGCGCCAGCGCGCCACGGCTTGCTCCCACACGGCGCCACGGGGCGCCCGCGGCTTGTCCTTGAGGTAGTCGAAGACCTTGTCGTCCGGGGCCATGAAGGCACCCCGGGCACCGGCTTCCACCGCCATGTTGCACAGGGTCATGCGCCCTTCGACGCTGAGGGCGTCGATGGCCGGGCCGGCGAATTCGATGGCGTAGCCGGTGGCACCGGAGGCGCCGATGCGGCGGATCAGTTCCATGATGATGTCCTTGGCCACCAGCCCCGGGCCCGGCTCGCCCTCGACGGTCACGCGCAGGGTCTTGAGGCGCTTGTACACCAGGGTCTGGGTAGCGAGCAGGTGCTCGATCTCAGAGGTGCCGATGCCGAAACCGAATGCGCCGAGGGCACCGTAGGTGGTGGTGTGGCTGTCGCCCGCCGCCACCACCATGCCCGGCAGGATGAAGCCTTGTTCCGGCGCTACCACGTGCTCGATGCCCTGGCGCTTGTCGAGCACGCCGAACAGCTCGATGCCGAAGTCGCGGCAGTTTTCCTCGAAGTAGCTGACCTGGCGCGCACCGCCCGGGTCCGCCATTTCGGCACCCCGTTCGGGCGTGGTGGGATTGACGTGGTCCACCACGCACAGGGTCGCCGCCGGCCGCCAGACCTTGCGCCCCGCCTCGCGCAAACCGCTGAAGGCCTGGGGGCTGGTGTACTCGTTGGCGACCTGGCGGTCGATGTACAGCAGCACATGGCCTTGGTCGTCCAGCTCGCACACGGTATGGGCGTCGATGTGTTTCCGGTACAGCGTTCTTGGGCTAGTCATGGTCATGTCCATCACGGAGGAACGGCAGCGCGTGCTCCAGCAGGGCCTCGGGGGCTTCTTCGGCGATGTAGTGGCCACACGGCAGTTCGCCGCCGCGCACGTCCGTGGCGATGGCGCGCCACTCCTGCAGCGGCGAGAAGCACTTGCCGATCACGCCATCACGGCCCCACATCACCAGCAATGGAAGCTGGAGCTTGTTGCCGGCATCGATGTCGGCCTGATCGTGTTCCAGGTCGATGCCGGCGGCGGCGCGGTAGTCCTCGCATACCCCGCGGGCGCCGCCGGGCAGGGACAGGCAGCGCAGGTATTCGGCGAAGGCCTCGTCGGTGAAAGGCGCAAGGCCGGCGCTGCGTCCGCCCATGACGCTGCGCAGGTAGCCTTCGGGGTCGGCTTCGATCAGGGTTTCCGGCAGCGGCGCCGGGCGGATCAGGAAGAACCAGTGCCAGTAGGCACGGGCGAAGGCTTCGTTGGTTTGCCGGTACATGGCCAGGGTCGGGGCGATATCCAGCAGGACCAGGCGGCTCAGGCGCTGCGGGTGGTCCAGGGCCAGACGGTGAGCGACCCGGGCGCCACGGTCGTGGGCCATCAAGGCGAAGGTGTCGAAGCCCAGTTCGCGCATCAGCCCGACCATGTCGTTGGCCATGGCGCGCTTGCAATAGCGCTCGTGGGCGGGGTCGGCCTCGGGCTTGGCGGAGTCGCCATAGCCGCGCAGGTCGGCGGCGATCACGGTGAAATGCCCGGCCAGGGTGGCGGCGACCTTGTGCCAGATCACATGGGTCTGCGGATGGCCGTGCAGCAGGAGCAGCGCCGGGCCCTCACCGCCCTTGCGGTAGGCAATCTCGACACCGTCGATGATGCAGGTGGATTTATGGAAGTCAGGGAACATCGGCGGTACTCCATTTCTTGTTCTTTCAGGCTGGTGTCGAGGATAGCTGCGGCAGGAACGGGTTCAACGGGTGAAATGGAGAGGGATGGAACACGGATCGTGAATTTGAGCCGGGACAGAACGCCGGCCTCGCTCCTATAAGAAATTGCCAGCGCTCGCAGATCGCACAACAGTTCGATAATCGCACCAATTCCGCCAAACCCCCTCTACTTGTCGCCCTCTCTGCGGCACGCTATGGACAAGTCAGCCAACGACTCCAGGCGCTGACTGGCCCAGGCCTTGTGGCGCGTCGGCCAGTCCGGCAATCAATACTCCAGGAATGACCAGGAGCCCGCTTTGATCAATAAAACGTATGAGTCCATCGCCAGTGCGGTGGAAGGGATCACCGACGGTTCGACCATCATGGTCGGTGGTTTTGGTACTGCCGGCATGCCGTCCGAGCTTATCGACGGGCTGATCGCCACTGGCGCCCGCGACCTGACCATCATCAGCAACAACGCCGGCAACGGCGAGATCGGCCTGGCCGCACTGCTCATGGCTGGCAGCGTGCGCAAGGTGATCTGCTCGTTCCCGCGCCAGTCCGACTCCTACGTGTTCGACGAACTGTACCGCGCCGGCAAGATCGAACTGGAAGTGGTCCCGCAGGGCAACCTGGCCGAGCGCATCCGCGCTGCCGGTTCGGGCATCGGGGCGTTCTTCTCGCCGACCGGCTACGGCACCCTGCTGGCCGAAGGCAAGGAAACCCGCGAGATCGACGGGCGCCAGTACGTGCTGGAAATGCCGCTGCACGCCGACTTCGCGCTGATCAAGGCGCACAAGGGCGACCGCTGGGGCAACCTGACCTACCGCAAGGCCGCGCGCAATTTCGGCCCGATCATGGCGATGGCCGCCAAGACCGCCATCGCCCAGGTCGACCAGATCGTCGAGCTCGGCGAACTGGACCCGGAGCACATCATCACTCCCGGTATCTTCGTCCAGCGCGTGGTCGCCGTTTCCGGCGCTGCCGCTTCTTCGATCGCCAAAGCTGTCTGAGGCCTGCCATGACCATCACCAAAAAACTTTCCCGCACCGAGATGGCCCAGCGCGTGGCCGCCGACATCCAGGAAGGCGCCTACGTCAACCTCGGTATCGGCGCACCGACCCTGGTGGCCAACTACCTGGGCGACAAGGAAGTGTTCCTGCACAGCGAAAACGGCCTGCTGGGCATGGGCCCGAGCCCGGCCCCGGGCGAGGAGGACGACGACCTGATCAACGCTGGCAAGCAGCACGTGACCCTGCTCACGGGGGGCGCCTTCTTCCACCACGCCGACTCGTTCTCGATGATGCGCGGCGGCCACCTGGACATCGCTGTGCTGGGTGCCTTCCAGGTATCGGTCAAGGGCGACCTGGCCAACTGGCACACCGGCGCCGAAGGCTCGATTCCCGCCGTAGGCGGCGCGATGGACCTGGCCACCGGCGCGCGCCAGGTGTTCGTGATGATGGACCACCTGACCAAGACCGGCGAAAGCAAGATCGTCCCCGAATGCACCTACCCGCTGACCGGTATCGCCTGCGTCAGCCGCATCTATACCGACCTGGCGGTGCTGGAAGTCACGGCCGAGGGCCTGAAAGTCATCGAGATCTGCGCCGATATCGACTTCGACGAGCTGCAGAAGCTCAGCGGTGTACCGCTGATCAAGTGATTCGCTGAACGTGCAGGCCACGAAAAATCCGGTGCCCGGTAACAGGCATCGGATTTTTTATTGGGAAACCTTAGGGGGACACTGCGGCAAAGCCACCGGCATGCCACCAGGCGCTGCCGATCAAAGCGCCTGGCCGTCGTCCTCGATATCTTCCTCCGCCTCTGCGGCGTCGGTCGCGTCGGCATCGTTCAAGGGTGGCGAAGACGGCTTCTCGGGGTCGTTGATGAAGGGCACGCCGCTTGGGCCGTGCTCTTCCAGTCCTTCGGTCTTGGGCTGCATGGGAAATCCTCCGGGTGATGGGCGTTGGAGGCGGGGCCGGGAGGTGTCGTTCAAAAATTCGTGGGCGATGCAGGCGTTGCAAGGGACTTGATCGTTCACCGATGGCCGAAAAACCCTACAGGCCTCGGACCGTTTCCGACTTTCATGTAGGCAATTTCCCAAGCATACTTTTCCGCCTTCTCAGTCGTTGCGCTCCTGGGCATTTGCTGCCTACGCTTCGCCGGTCGCTGCGATCCAGCGACACAGACTTCGCGGTCTGTTGGCGAAAGGTGCTTCGATAGCGCCATCCAGATAGCAGGCGCTTTTTTTGCGCCTGCCGTTTGTCCAATGGCGGCTGTGCGTGGGAGACCCTCGGGTCTGCCGGGTTCCTTTTGCCTCGGTCCGCGAACCCACGTACAGCTGCCACCCTTCGTTTCGCGGCGAGGGCTGGCAGTTTGGCCGCAGAAGGAGATGCACCATGAAAAAACCCGTACCCGATCCCCCTCGCCTCACTACCGTCCATACCCAGTTCAGCGCCTGCAACAACAGCCACAAACCGCTGTTCGCGGTCTGTGATGGCGTCGATATCGAGGATGCGCTGGTGCATCTGTCGATGACCCTGAAATCGGCAGCCGAAACCAACACCCAAGTTTGCGAACAGACCGAACGGTCGCTGGGCGGGCTGGCCTGGGCAACCTATCACTCATTGGAGATTTCACAGGCGTTGGTGGAGTCATTACTGAGTGGGTTGGCACAGCAGAGAGCAAGTGGCTGACAGCCGATGCGAGGGCCGCGTATGCGGCCCTTCAAACAGGATCGAAGACAAAAGATATCGGTCCTCCCTTTTTCCTTGTCCCCCTTTCCACTTTTACCCCGCCCTGGCAAAACGATCAGTTTCTTCCTGCCGTCGACACCTATAATTCGAAATGGCCGTCAACGAAATGGATATCACCGCAGGAGACACCATGAAGCAGGCATATATGACCGCCTTCGTCATCTTGTCACTGAGCCCGGCAGCTTTCGCATTTGACTCCAACGAAGTACCGCGTGAAACATCGTTACAACGGGCCATTATCGAGCCCGCGATGGTGCAGCAGGCCATCGAGCTGGAGAACCGAATCTCCGCACAGGCTGATACCGCCGCGCCCAGCGGCGAGTCGCCAGTGGTCGTTTCAAGGGCAGCAGCAAGGTCATCATCACCGCTCCCCACGCCACGGAACCTTTCCGAGAGGGCAAGTATCGGTTCTCCGATGGCGCCGGCACTGCAGCATTGGCGCAAATGCTGAATCGAACTACCTGCGCGACGGTCATCTATACGCAGTACCGCACGCCATCCGATCCCAACTATTACGATGACAACGAGTTTAAAGACCAACTGGCAGAACTGATCGGCAGCCATCGTCCAGCACTCGTATTGGATATCCACGGAAGCAGTGATTTCAGGCCCTACGATGTCGATATCGGCACCATGAATGGCAAATCGTTATTGGGCAATCAGGCCCTTCTGGTTGATCTTGTTGAACATCTGCGCCAGGAGGGAATGACCAACCTCTCGAATAATTACTTCGCTGCAGAAAAGAACCAGACAATTACCCGCTTTGCCTCGAGCAAGCAGGTCCCGACCCTGCAGTTGGAAATCAGCAGCACCCTGCTGCGCCCTTCCGAAGGTGGAGTGATGGCCCACCGTTTCGCTCAGTTGTTGCAGGGCCTCACACGATACGTTCGAGGTGTAACCAACAACCCGACAGGTCAATGTGGGCCTACTGCATAAGCGAGCTTGCGCGCGATTGCGGTAGTGACTTCACCGCCGCTATCGCTGGCAAGCCAGCTGTCATAGAACAAAACATAACTCTTTCCAGGGACTTTGTGGGAGCGGGTTTACCCGCGATTGCTATGGTGAACTCACTACCGCAATCGCGGGTGAACCCGCTCCCACAAGGTACGCGTCGTGCTTTGGAAACTGTTCTCTGCGCGACAGCGCAGCCTGAAAGGCTGGGCGGACTCCCACAGTTTCCGCACTACAGCCAGATCGTCGGCGGCAAGCTGCTGTCGCTGCTGGCCCGGGTTGCGGCGCATATATCCCGGGCTCTACTTTTTCTTCTTCGCGAGGCCCTTCATCCGTAGCGCCGCCTTTTGCACCGCGGCCATCTTCTCCGGCCTTTTCATCCCGCGCCATTTGCGGATTTCTTCCCTGGTCCGCCCGCAACTGACGCACATCTCGCTGTTCAGCTGACAGAGCGATACACAAGGGTTTTCAACATCTTTTGCCATGTTCCAGCCTGAGCGATCGTTAATTTAAGCGTAATGATCCGCGAACCATCTTGATTGATGCCTTTCCTCCTCCCCTCGTATGTTGACCTCCACGAAAGCGGACCCGTGGAGTCACCCAATGACAACAAGACCCTCCCCCCCACCGCAGTGGTCGCGCCGGCGCACCGAGAAGCAGCGGCGGCTCGATCAGCTACGCCACCTCGCAGATGGCGCGGTGATACCCGGTGAACGAATCGTCGAAGCCCTGGAACTGTTGATCGCCCCCGGTGATCGGGTGGTGCTCGAAGGCAACAACCAGAAACAGGCCGATTTCCTCTCTCGCTCGCTGGCCAAGGCCGACCCCGGCAAGCTGCACGACCTGCACATGATCATGCCCAGCGTCAGCCGCGCCGAGCATCTGGACCTGTTCGAACAGGGCATCGCCCGCAAGCTCGATTTCTCCTTCGCCGGCCCGCAAAGCCTGCGCATCGGCCAGTTGCTCGAAGACGGCCGCCTGGAGGTCGGCGCCATCCATACCTACATCGAACTGTACTCGCGCCTGCTGGTGGACCTGATCCCCAACGTGGCCCTGGTGGCCGGCTTCATGGCCGACCGAGAGGGCAACATCTATACCGGCCCGAGCACCGAGGATACCCCGGCGCTGGTCGAACCGACCGCCTTCAGCGACGGCATCGTGATCGTCCAGGTCAACCAGTTGGTCGACGATGTCCGCGACCTGCCCCGGGTCGATATCCCGGCGTCCTGGGTCGATTTCGTAGTGGTCGCCGACAGGCCGTTCTACATCGAGCCGCTGTTCACCCGCGACCCGCGCCATATCAAGCCGGTCCATGTGCTGATGGCGATGATGGCGATCCGCGGGATCTACGAGAAGCACAACGTGCAGTCGCTCAACCATGGCATCGGTTTCAACACCGCCGCGATCGAGCTGATCCTGCCGACCTATGGCGAATCCCTCGGGCTCAAGGGCAGGATCTGCCGCAACTGGACGCTCAACCCGCACCCGACGCTGATTCCGGCGATCGAGTCCGGCTGGGTCGAGAGCGTGCATTGCTTCGGCACCGAGCTGGGCATGGAAGACTACATCGCGCAGCGCCCGGACGTGTTCTTCACCGGGCGCGATGGCTCGATGCGCTCCAACCGCATGATGTGCCAACTGGCCGGCCAGTATGCCGTCGACCTGTTCATCGGCGCCACCCTGCAGGTGGATGGCGACGGGCACTCCTCGACCGTTACCCGCGGCCGCCTGGCCGGCTTCGGCGGCGCGCCGAACATGGGCCACGACCCACGCGGCCGGCGCCACGCGACCCCGGCCTGGCTGGACATGACCGAGCCGGTGACCCTGCTGGAACGGGGCCGCAAGCTGGTGGTGCAGATGGTCGAGACCTTCCAGGAAGGCGGCAAGCCCACCTTCGTCGAGACCCTGGATGCCGTGGACGTGGCCAGGAAAGCCGGCATGCCCCTGGCGCCGGTGATGATCTACGGCGACGACGTGACCCACCTGCTCACCGAGGAGGGCATCGCCTACCTGTACAAAGCGCGCAGCCTCGAAGAACGCCAGGCGATGATCGCCGCGGTCGCCGGCGTCACCGCCATCGGCCTGCGCCACGATCCGAAAAACACCCAGCGCATGCGCCGCGAAGGCCTGATCGCCCTGCCCGAGGACCTCGGCATCCAGCGCACCCAGGCCAGTCGCACCTTGCTCGCGGCCAAGAGCATCGCCGAACTGGTCGAGTGGTCCGGCGGACTGTACAACCCGCCCGCACGTTTCAGGAGCTGGTAAATGAGCGTATCCACACTGATCCATACCCCGCTTCCGTTCGCCCACTGGCTGGCCGATGCCGCCGTGGACGCCCTGATCGACGAGGCCGACCTGTCGCCCAAACCGGCACTGGTGGACCGCCGCGGCACGGGTGCCCATCACGATCTGCACCTTGGCCTGATGCACGCCTCGGCCCTGGCGCTCTGGCCCTGCTTCAAGGAAATGGCGGAGGCTGCACTGGCCCTGGGCGAAGTCGGCCTGCCGCTGCGCGAAGCGCTCGGGCGCATTGGCCGTGAAGGTGAACGCGCGATGTTGGCGACCACCGGCGGCGTCAACACTCACCGCGGCGCGATCTGGGCCCTGGGCCTGCTGGTCGCCGCCCGTGCGCTCGGCGAGCCAGGCGAAGACGCCAGTACAGTCGCCGCGCGCGCCGGACGCATCGCCCTGATCGACGACCGCTTCGCGCCAAGGCAGCCGGACAGCCACGGCCTTCAGGTGCAACGTCGCTACGGTGCACGCGGCGCCCGGGAACAAGCGCAATCGGGCTTCCCGGCGGTACTCGGCCATGGCTTGCCACAGCTGCGGGCCAGCCGCAGCCGCGGCGCGGGCGAGCAGAATGCGCGCCTCGACGCTCTGCTGGCGATCATGGCCACCCTCGACGACACCTGCGTGCTCTGGCGCGCCGGCCCGCAGGGCTTGCACGCCATGCAGCAAGGCGCCCGGGCCATCCTCGATGCCGGCGGCAGCGCCAGCCTTGCCGGGCGCCGCCGCCTGCGCGAACTGGACACCAGCCTGCTGGCCCTCAACGCCTCGCCAGGCGGCGCCGCAGACTTGCTGGCGGCCTGCCTGTTCCTCGATAACGCCGGGAGCCTCTGACCATGGAAACCCTGTCTTTCACCTTTCCCGCCGGCGAGCCTGGCGCCGGCCGTGCCCTGGTGGGCTGCGTCGGTTCCGGCGATCTGGAAGTGCTGCTCGAACCCGGCGCCCACGGTGTGCTGGCGATCACCGTGGTCACCTCGGTCAACGGCAGCGCACCACGCTGGGAGCAGCTGTTCCAGCGCCTGTTCACCGAGCAGTTGCCGCCGGCCATGAACATCGACATCCACGATTTCGGCGCTACCCCGGGTGTGGTGCGCCTGCGCCTGGAACAAGGCTTCGAGGAGATTGCCCATGACTGACGTCGCCCGCTTGCTCAACAGCCGCAGCTTCGTCGAACTCGGCGCCCGCGAGCGTGCCCGGGCGCTGCTCGATGCCGACAGCATGCGCGAACTGCTCGGGCCGTTCGATCGCCTGATGTCGCCCTGGCTGCCCGGCCAGGGCATCGTGCCCCAGGCCGACGATGGCGTGGTCATCGCCAAGGGCACCCTGGACGGCCGGCCGCTGCTGGTGGCCGCCATCGAAGGCGCCTTCCAGGGCGGCAGCATGGGCGAGGTCGGCGGTGCCAAGATCGCCGGCGCCCTTGAACTGGCGGTCGAGGACAACCGCAAGGGCATCCCCACCGCCGCGGTACTGCTGCTGGAAACCGGTGGCGTACGCCTGCAGGAAGCCAACCTGGGCCTGGCGGCCATCGCCGAGATCCAGGCGGCGATCGTCGAGCTGCGTCAGTTCCAGCCGGTTATCGGCCTGGTCGCCGGTGCCGTCGGTTGCTTTGGCGGCATGTCCATCGCTGCCGGGCTGTGCAGTCACCTGATCGTCACCCGCGAAGCGCGCCTCGGCCTCAATGGCCCTCAGGTGATCGAACAGGAAGCGGGCATCGACGAATACGACTCCCGCGACCGGCCCTTCATCTGGAGTCTTACCGGCGGCGAACAACGGCATGCCTGCGCACTGGCAGACAGCTACATCGCGGACGATGTCGAACAGTTGCGTACGGCGCTGGCAAGGGCCCTCGCCGCCGGCGAACCCGCCCTGCCCCGTAGCCGGCGCCATGCCGATTTTCTTGCCCTGCTGAACAAGCTCGGGGCGGACTGCGAACAACTGGACGCGCGCCGCGTGCGCGCCATCTACCAGGGAGAATTGCAATGAGCCGAGGATACCAGTGGCTGCGCGCATTGGCCGCCGGGCAGGAACTGCCGGGCTTTCCCGCCTCGGTGAAAGTCATCGATGGCGAACTGGCGAACCGCCCCGCGCGCTACCTGGCGGTGGTACCGGACGCACGCAATCCGTTCCCCCGGGCGCGCCACGGCGAGGTCGGCCTGCTTGAAGGCTGGGGCCTGGCCAAGGCCATAGACGAAGCCATCGAGGCCGACCTCGGCGCTACCCCGCGGGTGCTGGTGGCGGTGGTTGATGTACCGAGCCAGGCCTATGGCCGGCGCGAGGAGGCGCTGGGTATCCACCAGGCGCTGGCCGGCGCGGTGGATGCCTATGCCCGCGCCCGGCTCGCCGGTCACCCGGTGATTGCCCTGCTGGTCGGCAAGGCGATGTCGGGGGCCTTCCTGGCACACGGCTACCAGGCCCAGCGCCTGATCGCCCTGGACGACGACGGCGTGATGGTGCATGCCATGGGCAAGGCCGCCGCCGCGCGCATCACCTTGCGCAGCGTCGAGGAACTCGAAGCCCTGGCCGCCAGCGTCCCGCCCATGGCCTACGACATCGCCAGCTATGCCTCGCTGGGGCTGTTGTGGGAGCGGGTCAAGGTCGAGCGCATCGAGCAGCCCGGCGCGGCGGACACTGCCCGGGTCAACGAGGTGCTGGCCCGCGCGGTGCTGGACATCGGCACGAGCACCGACCTGCGCGGCCGCCTCGGCGCACCGAACCGGGCGATGTCGTCGCGGGTGCGCGAGCGCTTGCGGGCCCAGTGGTAACTCGGATGAACAGCACCTTTCGCGCACACGATCTGCTGTGGGGCATGCCCCCCGCGCAACTGCCCGAAGATGCCCCGGACTGGGCGCGCCAGGTGCTGGGCGCTGGCCTGCCGGTGGTGGTGCGCCGGGCCAGCGGCGAGGCGGGTTCGGTGCCGGTCGGCGTGCGCGGCGACCAGCGCGCGCGGCGCCTGGCGGCCTGGATGGCGACGGCGGTGGTGCGCTGCCGGCGCCGCCCCGAGGACCTGCGCCTGAACGGCCCGGCGGACCTGCCAGCGCTGGTTGCCCTGCACCAGGTAACACCGATCCTGGACAGCACCGGCCTCGACTGGGGCCCTACCGGTGGCGTCGCCTACCAGTTGGCGACCGGGCTGACGGTGTTGCACGCCGACAGTGATCTCGACCTGCTGCTGCGGACACCGACGCCCATCAGCCGTGGCGAAGCCCGAAGCCTGGGCCAGGCCTTGAAGGCCATGGCCTGCCGCATCGACCTGCAACTGGAAACGCCCAACGGCGCCGTGGCCCTGGCCGAGTGGGTCACGGACAGTGCGAGGGTGCTGCTCAAGCACCGCGACGGCGCCCGCCTGGTCAGCGATCCCTGGCACCTGGCGGAGCAGCCGGCATGAGCAGCCTGTTCGCCTTTCCCGGCCAGGGCGCGCAACGCGCCGGAATGCTCCAAGGCCTGGTGCAGGACGCCTCGGGCCGGGCTTGCCTGGAAGAAGCCGGCGATGTGCTCGGCGAATCCCTGCTGGGCCTCGACAGCCGCGAGGCACTGGCCTCCACTCGCGCCGTGCAACTGTGCCTGCTGGTGGCCGGCGTGGCAGCCGCGCGCGGGCTGCTGCAACGCAACCCGCCACCGGACTACGTTGCCGGGCTGTCCATCGGTGCCTACCCGGCAGCGGTGATCGCCGGCGCCCTGGACTACGCCGACGCGGTGCGCCTGGTGGCCCTGCGCGGCGAGTTGATGCAACGCGCCTACCCCGCTGGCTACGGCATGACGGCCTTGATCGGCCTGGACCAGGGCAGCGTCGAACGACTGATCGAGACCGAGCGCGAGCCGCTGTTCCTGGCCAATATCAATGCCGAGCAACAGTTCGTGGTCGCCGGCAATGACCGGGCCATGCAACGGCTCGCCCAACGAGCGCTGGCCATGGGCGCTCGCGCGGCCAGGCGCCTGGCCATGAGCGTGCCGTCCCATTGCCCGTTGCTGGAATCGCCGGCCAGGGAACTGGCACAGGCCTTCGCCGCGGTCCCCCTGCGCCGCCCCGGCATCAGGTTCCTGAGCAGCAACAGCGCCAGGCCCGTAGCCAGCGCCGAGGCCCTGCGCGACGACCTGGCCTACAACATGTGCCGCCGCGTCGACTGGGCGGCGACCGTCCGCACCGCCTGGGAACGGGGCGTGCGCCTGCTGGTGGAGATGCCACCCGGCGCCGTGCTCAGCGGCCTGGCCCGGCCGGTGTTCACCCCCGGAACCGTGATCGCCTGCCAGGACGCCCGTGCGGATACCCTGGATGCGCTGCTGCGCAGGGAGGCAGATACCTCCTTGTCATGATCGCAGGTGCGGGTTTTGTGCTAGCCATTAGATCTGCAGTGCTCTTCAGATCGAGCGCCGCCCGCGCGGCGCTCGATCTCAAGGGCGCCAGAAAAGCCATGCCAAGCACCTGTCAGCCCTGACGCAATCTCCTGACGAACCTTCTCACCCCTCTTCACGCCCCCGGCTATACATACGGCACTCGGCAACCAGCGCCAGCAGGTTCGGATCCCGCTCACGACTCTTCAGGAACACCACACCAATATGCTGCTGCAGGCGATAGCGCGGCTGCAGCGGGATCAGCTTGACGCGGTTTTCATAGACCGCCGAGATCCGCCCCGGCAGCAAGGCGTAGCCCACCCCGGAACTGACCATGCTGAGCAAGGTGAAGATGTCGTTCACCTGCATGGCCACGTTGGGCTCGAACCCGGCCTGCTCGAACACCCGCACCCCATCGCGGTAGGTCGCGAAGCCTTGGGCCAGGGTAATGAACGTCGAGGCAGCGAGATCGGCCAGGTCCACCTCGGCTTCCTGGGCAAAGGGCGAGTCGGTGGGCACGGCCAGGAAGATATCGTCGGAGAACAACGGCAGCTGTTCGCAGGTCGGGTCGCTGGTGCTTTCGTCCAGGGAAACCAGGATGGCGTCCAGTTCGAAGTTTTTCAGGCGATACATCAGGTCGACGTTGGAGCCCAGGATCAGGTCGATATTCAGCTCGCTGCGCCGCAGCTTCAGGCCCATGACCAGTTGCGGCACGGTCTTCACCGTCAGCGAATACAAGGCGCCGAGCTTGAAACGCTCGGACGAGAAGCCGGCGGCCTCACGCGTCAGACGCACCATTTCACCGGCGTCCTGGATCAGCTTGCGGGCCTTTTCCTCCAGCACATAGGCGCTTTCCAGCGGCGTCAGCTTGCGCCCTTCATGCTTGAACAGCGGGCAGCGCAAAGCGTTCTCCAGCGAATGGATGGCCCTGTGCACGCTGACACTGCTGGTCTCCAGCTCGCTGGCGGCGCGGGCAAGGTTGCCGTTGTGCATGAACGAGAGAAAGATCTCCAGCTTTTTGAGGGTCAGCTCTTCGTCGATTTGCATACTCGGGTCCAGGCAGGAAGGGGCTGCCCGTGAGCATATAGGAACGCCGCAGCGCATGCCGGCAGACGTGAGGTGGCGACCCGTGGCCGCCACCTGCGCAGGGCCTACATCCAGCCCGGCATCACGAACAGCAGCCAGGCCAGCAACGGCCCGAAGGCCACCACCAACCCGCTGTAGACAAGAAAGCGACGGAACAAGGCTTCGCGCTCTTCCTTCGCCGCCGAAGCCACCACCAGGGCGCCATTGGTGGAGAACGGGCTGACATCCACCACCGTGGAAGACACCGCCAGCGCACAGATAACACCGGCCGCGCCGAGATGGCCCTGCATCAGGAAGGGAACCGCCAGCGGGATGGTTGCCCCCAGCACCGCCGCCGACGATGCGAACGCTGAGACGATGCCCCCGACATAGCAGACCAGCAGCGCACCCAGTAGCGGAATGCCGATGGCACTGACGCCGTGGCCGACGAAATCGACCGCACCCGCCTTCTGCAGAACCGCGACATAGGTCACCACGCCGCTGATCAGCAGCACCGTGGACCAACTGATGCCGTCCACCGCGCCCTTCTGCGCCGACGGCGAAACGATCGCGATAGCGACGGCAACGGTGATCGCCACCAGGCCGACGTTCAGGTCGTACGCCAGCGCGGCGATGCCCAGCCCCAGAAGGCCGACCAGCGTGATCAGGTGATCGCGATTGATCTGCAGCTCACTCAGCGCCTGCGGATCATTGGACAGGGTACCGCCACCGGCACTGACCAACGCACCATGGCCCTCGATGGCGAACTCCCGCGACGACGCCTGCACACCGGCGAGCAACGGCTCCTCGACCACGGCACGCCCACGGCGCAGCAAGGCGATGCCGCCAAAGGCGAAGAAGCAGATGAACGCCATCAGCACGTTGAAGCCGAGACTGGTGAGGAACACCGCCATCTCCGTGACATCCAGCCCGGCCTTCTGTACCACCTGGTTGGTGATGCCGCCATACACGCTGATCGGCGAGAACCCGCCCGCCTGCGCACCGTGGATCACCAGCAGGCCCATCATCAACGGATTGATCTCGTACTGCTTGGCAAAACGCAGCGCGACCGGGCCGATGATCGCAACCGCAGCCGGCCCCAGCGCACCGAAAGCCGTGAGCACGGCCGTCACGATGAACATCACCCAGGGAATGGCCACGATATGGCCTCGTACCGCCTTCACCGCCCAATGCACCAACAGGTCGATGGTGCCGTTCTTCTGGGCGATGGCGAACAGATAGGTAATCCCGACCAGGGTCAGGAACAGATCGGCGGGGAACCCGGCCAGAACCTCCTTGCCCCCCATGCCGACCCACACGCCGCCAACGATGAACGCCAGGGTAAAGCCGACTGCGCCCATATTGATCGGCAGCGCCGTGGCCACGATGAACATCACCACCAGACCGATGATCGTTGCAATTTCAGGGCTCATACGGCCTCCCGAGGCAGCAGGTTCGTTTCATCGGACAGCAATCCGCTGTCCAGCCTGATGAAACCGGCCCGGGAACAAAAGGCAGGTAGGGCTACACCGTAGATGATCATTGTTTTTACCCTCGTTGATTCGTCGAAGTTATTGTTTTTGTGCTTCGGTAATCGGTAGTGCTATCGGCTGCGGTTCACCTCCTGGCGCAGCAGAAAATACAGGGGATCCAGGCGCGAGGACACGCCGGGCCAGGGCACGCACCGAGCGAATCGCCGGATCGTCCCGGCGCGGCGACAGGAACAGCGCGGCGCAGGGGAGCGTGTTGTTGGCATTGGAAACTCCACGAAATCCGCTTTCGTGAAGGCACATTAGAAGTGCAGGCCGCAGGGCATCAATCAAGGGAAGAGGTGCTTTGTTACGGTTAGGGTAATGATTGGCTTTTGTGCTGTGCCTTGTGACCAGGAAGAGCATCGATCGAACCAATGAGAGAGGACGGTTCCCCTGTGACGACGGCAGTGACCTCACTGACGTTATCGAAGGTGAACCGCCTCTGCCGGTTATGTCTGAATCAAGAAATTATGCGCTGTTCCCAGTCACGAGGGCTGTTCACACCGGTATGGTCACCGGCGACTCCGCTACGACCAGGGACAGCAATGCCTTTGAGATCCTCATGTTCAACACCGCGTTGCTGAGCATTTCCCTATGCCGGGCATCAGGAGGATCGGGAAGGTAGGCGGTCTGGAGAATGGCCCTGTTGAGATGGTCGGCCGCGCGCTTGATGGCTTCCTCATGGGAAAGGCCGGGACCGACACAGAGAGCCGGCGGTGGGTCGGGAACAAGTTTCTTCATGGCGTGTTTCCTCATTTCATCGAATGAATTCGCCACTGGACTCGCTGCTAAACGAATGTATGGTGGCGACTGTGCGTGGGTTAGCAGACCGGTGAAATGAGAAAACCCGGCGCACCCGAAGGTGCCCACACGCACAGCCGCCATAAACAGGTTGCTGGTGGTTTCATCATTTCGACGGACTGCTAATCCGTATCGTCGATGTGCGACGACCGGCGAAGACTAGGCAGGGTTTCCGCAGGACGCAACCAACAGGCGGGGGTCGGGAGTATGCTTGGGAAATTGCCTACAAGAAAGTCGGAAGCAGTGGAAGTTTTGACGCTAAATGCGACAGCTTGGGACAAAGGGCTATGGGTTGCGAGACGTGATGCAGTTCACTTAACCGAGAAAAATAGATCTGACCTTTTCCAGCGGCACGGGCCTGATCACTTAAAGGACCAATAAAAAATAAAAAAGGGACAGATTTATTTTCCACCCGATGTCATTCGTCTAGCAGAAAAAATAAATCTATCCCCTTTTCCCGGTCCCCTTTTCCCGCTTTTCCCCTTTTCGGTCCCCTTTTCGTTTTGCACCGAGTTAGTCCGGAATCTCTTCTACAAATGGCTCACGGACAGAGTTCAAGAACTTCTTGTCGCTAGCACCGATGGTAACAAAATTAATTCTGGCCTGCTCAAGGCTGACGGAATTCGCCCCCCCATCGTAAGTGGGATCACGGAATTGCGCATCGTCATCTTCCCACCCACAAACAGGACAAATCTCAAAAGTTCCTGGAGGACTTTCATCAAATGTCAAATATTCACAACAAGGACAATGGTATCTCACTGCTTAATATCCTATTGCCGATTCCAGTAGTTAATTCCATCAGTAGGACGAAACATCGTTCTAGGTGCCCCATCTTGTCCTAACACACCAAATGTATTTGTGCTAGGGTCATATCTAAGTATATCTCCTCGTGCATTGGTCTTTATCAGAGTTCCCTGAGGAGGATTTGTTAAGAAACTCTTAGCCTTCTCTACATATTGCTTTGCATTTTGAAAAAAGGGGACAGATTTATTTATTACACGCATTCGGCCTGCCCTGTCCACGCCACTCTATTCGGATGCCCGTTATTTCTTCAACCTCATCCACAAAACGAGACGTCCCTGTCAACTGACCCCGCTGCAAGGCTTTTCTGATGAAATCCAGCTCTCCCTGTGGGCTAGCTTGCCTGACAAAGGACATATAACGATCCACTATTTCTTTTGGTGATTCACCCAGCGACTCAAAACACGGGGCAATATCCAGCCAGTCAGAATCCAGCTGCGAGCTAATTCGGCCTCGATAGCTCGACCAAGGGTAATCTTCTGGTTGAAGAACCATAAAGGCTCGCACCGGGTTCAACTCAATATATCTGCAACACGCAAGCAAATAGGTTTCTGACTGTACAACACTAGATTTATAACGGCTCTCCCATAGTGTCCCGGTGCGCCCTTCCAGTTTATTGCGGTAGCGAGTAGCACGCGCCGCAAGGGCTTTCATCAGCTGCCCAAGACTGGCTACTGCTTCCCCTGGCTGCACCAATAAGTGGACATGATTTGTCATGAGGCAATACGCGTAGACTTTTATACCAAATGCGTCCTTAAGCTCACGCAGGTCTTGGATGTAACGTTGATAGTCCTGCGGCGCTGCAAAAACGACCTGTCGGTTGTGACCACGTTGTACAACATGGTGGGGATAATTCGGCAGTACTACTCGTCCAACCCTTGGCATAGCAACCTCACTCCGTTGAGGCTTTCAGTCTAGTCGCTTTGTCTGGATTTGCCGGCAAGCGGACCGTAGCAAAAGAACACAGTCTATTTTCCACTGGATTCCAACCGGAGAAAAATAAATCTGTCCCCTTTCCCGATCCCCTTTTCCCGTCCCCTTTTCCTTGTCCCCTTTTCCGCTCGCTTTCCTCGTCGTCCCCTTTTCCTCTCACCACACCTCATGTACTTCAGGACGATAACCCATTTCAATTCGCTCAACCAAAAGAGGAGCGCTAATTATACCCTCAGTGGGATATTCCAATTCCTGCGGCGTTAGGTCTCTCTCCAGCCGAAGAGACTTTTCTCCATCCCACAACCAAATAGACCCACCCGCGCCGCGGTTCCTGGAACGGAACACTGGAAAACTTTGTAGCACCTCAGGCACAGGCACATTGGCGACCACTGTCAACAACCCTTGATTGACAGCACTCTGAACTACAAAAAAAGCAGAAAACTGAACCGGGTTACGCACCACATCCAGAAAGCTGTCTGGCTGTTTCCCATAGACTCCAGAAAAAACCCGAATCAAATAACCAAATTCTGGACTCTTGTGCGTAACCTGCGCATAAGCAATTCCTTCGGAAGTTAAAATCTGCAATACATCGCCAAACTTAACTTTTTTCGTCATCTAGAACCCCGCATATCCCACACTTCTCAGCAGTTCAGCACCGCGAACCAAACCCTGCTCGTACTTATTCGGATTTTTAACTTGAAAAAAAGGGGACAGATTATTTTCTACTTAATCTGCCCCTTTTCCTACCCTCCCCTTTTCCCGGAAAAAAATAAATCTGTCCCCTTTTTTCCTTTTTTCTTTGTCCCCTTTTTTCTTTTTTCTGCCCTTTTTTGCTGTCCCCTTTTTTGGTCCCCTTTTTTTGGGCTAGCTGCCAAGTCCCCTCCTTCCCCCACGCTGGAACTCACGCAACCGTCACTCTATCTCCATTCACCGATTCAAAGATCGCACCTACTACACCGGCCTGCTCGAATCGCCTTTTCACCTCACCGCTAACAACTAGCGCCCCCAAATAATTCTTCAGTCTGAAAATATGCTTACCTCCAACTCTTGAGCCATCGATAACAAGATTGTAGAAAGCACGATAGCAACCAGCCAAATCAGGCCTAACAGGATCCTCAGTTGTATAAACCTCAAATTTCGACTTAGTCTCATCAACGCAGTCAGCCTGACTTTCTACTATCATTATATAGTAGCTGCCAGAAGTTTTCTTTCCCTCAATAACAACAGACTCAAACACCACATTCTTATATGGTTCATCAACCTCAGGCAAACCTACCAACGAGTCCTTGGCCTTCCTGCTCAACACCGGAGCGCTCGCATACCCTGCAAGGGTATAA
This sequence comes from Pseudomonas bharatica, assembly GCF_048586865.1. Taxonomy (NCBI): domain Bacteria; kingdom Pseudomonadati; phylum Pseudomonadota; class Gammaproteobacteria; order Pseudomonadales; family Pseudomonadaceae; genus Pseudomonas; species Pseudomonas bharatica. The sequence goes on from NZ_JBMAWR010000012.1 coordinate 121,395, forward strand.
TCTAATTCCACTCCATCAAATCGCACATCAAGGACATACGCAGCTGGCTCCATGAAGCTGTCTGGAGGATCACTAAACTTCCAATTATCAACATGACGTATATCACCAAGAACCCATTTATCCACTACAGCCACATCCTGCCTGAGCAAGTAGTAATCCATCTTCAATTCCTTGTAAGCCACTTATTAACCTGGCTACCAATTATAGTAGCTTCCGCCTTAATTCTAGCGAGTAGAAAAAAAGGGAAAAGGGGACAGATTTATTTATTGTTGTGACCACGTAGGAGATAATTCAAATATGAGCTAAAATCCGTTTATATATAAACTCATGAAAATCCGAAGCGTAATCTACGTTCTCGCCAGACGGAAGCCGAAGGCTCACCGGGCATTCACCATCTACAAACCTTGAATAATCAAAGAAAAACACCTCACCCATGTCAGTTTCACTAATTACGAGCTTTTTATCATCTACCAAATTATTTTTTACACCCACGATATGTTGATAGACAATATCCCCCATTGACGTTTTCAAAGTCCACACCATAAATACTGTAAACTTCCTCAGCACCAATCTCCCCACCCGCATACGTGTTCAAAAACCACTTGTACGACCTTGGAAGCTCAAACCCTAACTTCTGCTCCGCCTTCTTAATCCAGTCGTCGCCCACCTGATCAGCCTCACTACCGAAGCACACGACGTCAGGATTTAATGACACTAATTCTCTAATTTTTTGCACTATAACTTGGCTCATACTTAATTCCTTAAATCTGCGGATCGTTGCTGCCAGCATTGCACCTTCCATTTATAAAAAGCAGCCCGATCTATACCAGAGGGAATCGCATTAGGATTAATATGCAAAAAGGGGACAGATTTATTCCCTACTAGAAAAATAAATCTGTCCCCTTTTCGGTCGTCCCCTTTTCGGTCGCGATAAAAATACATCCGTCCCCTCCCCCCCCGCAACCTACCCCAAAAAAAGATACTTTCTTTTTACCTTCGCCATAGAATCGAGCACTTCTCGCAACTGTTCCCTTTGAAGCCCAACCCCTACCAAATCATCAACATCGCATTCTTCATATAATTTAGACAAAGCCTCCAACATATCCTCTGCATAAGGACTTGCTCTAGACAACTCCAACCCATACCTCATACCCTCTCTAAATATTGCAGTTTGCAACACCACATTAATACCCACATCACCCGACGGACAAATCGAGCCCGCTTCATCTTGAACATATGCAAAAGCCTGCTCTGGCCGAAGATGCAACTGACGTATCGCCTCATCATAAAGCCTAGAAACTATCGAATAAATTTCTTCCACACTCAAGTCGGACGCCATCATTATTTCTCCACAGTAAATACATTCAACTGAATATTAGGATACCGCTCACGAAACTGAGAGACGATACCACTACAACTTGGACAAACCACTTTCTCTGAAATCAAATTTATTCGCCCCGAGACCTGGGAGCTAGGACCTAGACGCTGAGCTAAAGTTTCCAGAATCTTAAACTCCGTATCCATGTCTCGCAGATATCCCTCAGGTGTCCCTACATATTTCGACGTGGAAACTTGAGGTTTCAACACCCATGAGTTCAAATCGCCACTGGGCTTCGGTAAAAATTCCTCGACCCTATCGTTAAACCGACTATATGCCTTCATCACCATAGTTTCTGGTGACAGCGCAGCAACATCCACCTCAGCAAATGCGACGTTTCCTTCACGAGGCAACCCTATTCGAATTTCACTAATTGCCGATGAAAGTCTATCCCTAATCATAGGTGCGGTGGAATTGGATAGGTAGACTAAGCGCCCTCCCTCTGCAATCGCCCCGTTCGCTTTGGTACCGCCTGCAGTAAGCTTTCCGGAAATCCATTTCGCAAGATTCCTGGTTGCCTCCAGTCCAAGCCCCCCACCTGCCAAACTCAATGCAACGTCCACATCCCAAGTCACCGGAAGCACGCCGCCGTTGGCAACCGTAGCCATCCGCTCAAATGCGACATTCAGATCATCCGGACTGCTCCCCGCCGCCTGGGCAATCTCTCTCAGATACTGTCCTGCCTGAGCAGAGCCGAACTGTGCTTTCCACTCCTTGGGCACCAGCTCGGTATACGAGAGGTGATAATTGGTCGCTTGTGCCCGGCTCAAATCCGTATTGAACAGATTGACGTCAGCCCACTGCTTTTCCGTAGCGCGGAACGCGTACACGGGCTCTCCATCGGCGATGACGGCAGAGCCGTCATTCCAGGTCAGCATCAACCCCTGGCTGGCTAGCTGGTCAACAACCGCAAATGCCCGCGCCATGTCCTCCTTGAACCAGTCACCGCTCGGATTATCTGCCCCATAGATATTGAGAATGCCCTGAAGCCTCATGGCACCCTCTGCGTCCAGCTCCGTTCCAGAGGCGATCATCAGCAAGTCTTCCCAGAGCATTCCAGACTTGGATTGCCCTTGAGCCGTCAGCTTGGCGGCCTCCTTGACGATCTGCTTTTTCTCGAAATCATGCAGTTGCCGGTTGTAGGCGTTGGAACTCCTTGCCAGTTCCGCAGCCTTGCTCATGTCGCCACCAGTAATGGCCGCTGCGGCAACTCCAATGATCTGGGATGCAATGGACTCCATGTCCTTGTTCATCGTCAATTCATTGGACAGTGCTTCAACCATTGCCTCTGTGGCGCCCGCCGCTAACGCGCCGGTCTTGAAGTCTCCGCCAGTGGCCTCGCTGAGCAAACCACCCACCAAGGCGTGAGCAACGATCTTCTGCAAGCTGCCATCAGCGTATTTCCCTTCGGCCCACGTACCCACCGCATTGAACCCAGTAGCCATGGCGACATTACTGGCCTGGGTCGCCAAGCCGGACACAAGGTTGCCACCAAGACTGCCGCCATTGATGGCGGTATTGATGGCGCCGTTTGTGACACCGATCACACCGGCACGAATGCTGTAACCGGTGAAGCCTTCCATGGTTCCTATATCGAACCCGGCAGTATTTTCAAAAGCGGGATTGGTCCCACCAAACTTCGGATCAATCAGGCCCTTGGTAATACCTGCCGTGATGCCGGCGACGGCATATCCCTTGATGGCGTCAGAGGAAGTTACGTCCTTGAACACCGCCCCAAGATTGCCCCGATTGTTGACAGCGCTGACCGTGGCGGTAGTTGCCGCACTGGCCGCTACCGCTCCCACTGCGGCGGCAGTGGCACCTCCGGCGGTCACCATTCCGGCTGCCGCCGGGCCAACGATCACGGACATCAGGATCGCAATAATGATCTGTGCCGCCGGCCCCAACCCCGAGTTCGAATACTTGAAGCTGGTATGAATCTCCTGCACCTGCCGCCAATCCACTCCGCCCTGCGCTTCCAGTTCCTTGAGCCACGCCAGCTTCGGATCGGCCTTGACCATCGCTTCGATGGACTCGTGCACCGTTTGCTGGTTGACCTGCAGCACATCGGCCTTGATGTTGCCGACCGCCTTGATCACCAGGTCGCCCTGGACCACCATTTCCGTCTGGCGCAGGGTTTCGTCGGTGCTGCCCTTGCCCTTCATGCTGAACCAGCCAGCGTTGGACTTGCTCTTCTCGTGGCTTTCCTGGTGCAGGTCCTTGGCCGCTTCGAAGGTGATATCCCCGCCACTGTCGAGGGTCAGATCACCACCGCTGTTGAGCTTCGCCGCCTGGTAGTGCTGGTCGCTGCCACTTTCCAGCATCAGGTCGCCGCCGGTAGTGATTTCGCTGCCGATAGTGGTGACTTGGGTGATTTCGTCGCGCTTGCTGGATTTGCTGCCGAAGCTGCCCTTCTTCTTTTTCTCGTAGAGCGAATAGTCGCTGTCCTCCGCTGCCAACAGGGCCAGTTTTCCACCTGCTACCAGGTAAGCCTCATCGCCGGCGCTGACCCGGCTGGCGCTTAACGCCAGGTCCTGACCGGCAGTGATGGCGACATCCCCGCCCGCGCTCAGGGAAGTGGAGACCTGGCTGACGTGATCTTCCTTGACCTTCAGCTTTTTCGACATGTACGCGTAGTGGTCTTCATCCGCCGCCGACATGAGCATGACGTCGCCCACGGCTGAGACATCGATATCGCGCTGCGCATCGATCTGGCTGGCCACCGCAGCCAGATCACGACCAGCAACCACACTGACATCGCGCCCGGCGGTAACGGACGAGCCGTTCTGCGTGACCGATTGAGTGGTGGTGCGCCCATAGGCGGCGCTGTTGATCGCTTCGGCAGAGCCAAGCAGCACGTCGCGGCCAGCCTTGATCGAAATATCCTGCCCACTCTGCAGCACACCTCCCTGGCTGAGGAAGTCCCGGCCGGCACCGATGCTCAAGTTATTGGCCGCCTCGATGCGCGCGGCGCTGTCAACGTAATCGGTTCGCTCATACAGGCGAGCGCTGTTGGTGACGTGGCTGGTCACCGTGCGCTCGTTGATCACATCCCCCAGCACCGTGGTCAGGTTGATATCGCGTCCGGAGATGATGCCGCCGGCCTTGTTGACGATGTCGTTGCCCGCCAGCAGGTCGACCCGGTTGCCGGCCTGGATCAGGCCGCTGTTGATCAGGTCGTTGCCCGCCATGGCCGAGAGGTTGTTGGTGGCGCGCAGCGTGCCAGCGTTGAGCAGATCCTGCCCTGCGATCAGGGTGACGTCATTACCGGCGATCAACGCGCCATTTGGCGCCAGCCGACCATTGGCGTTGGCCATGTAGAGCACCGGCACCAGGACCCTCTCGCCATTCACCACGACTTCTTCGAGCCAGACGATGTCGTGGGTCAGCGCAGCGATCTGCTCGGCGGTGAGGCTGACGCCAATCGCCAGGTTGAGTTGCTGCTTGCTGGCAATGGCGTTGTCCATCAGGTACTTGAACATCGCTTCGTCAGTGGTCAGCCCGGCGATGAAGCGCTGGCCGGTGCCGGCGACGATGGCCTGCTGGATCAGGCGCTGCTCGTAGAAACCGTCGCCCAGGCGTTTGGCGCTGTCGTCCGGGTTGTAGCCGAGGCCGGCGAGCAGGTAGTCGGAGCTCATGAACTGCTTGAGTTCGGTGAGCAGCGGATTGGTTTCGATCAGGTATTTGTGGGGTTGCGCAGCGGCGCTGCGGTCGGGCAGGCCCTGGACGCGGTCGATGGTCTGGCTGCCGGCCGGGGTCGGCTGAGTGGTGACCGGGGCGGTGACTGCGGTACTACGGGGGTCGATCTGCGGCGTCCCCGGACGCTCGGACGCTGGCACGACTGGCTGGCCCGAAGTCGGGTCGAAGGTGGCCGGGAGTGATGACTGCCCCATTCCGATCCCGGCCTGGTTGCCGGGTGCAGGCGCGCCGCCGGGCTGGCCCGCGACAGTGGTGTCCCGCCCGTCCGTGGACAGGCCAGGGACGGCAGCGGTGACGCCGATCGCAGTGTCGCGACTTCCTGGGGCCAGGCCGGGAATGTTCAGGTCCGGCCCCTGCTGGCCGCCGACCACCGTGGTATCACGGCTGCCATTGGACAGGCCGGGTACGTTCGGGGTGGAATTGCCGTTTGGGGTGGTGACCCCGACCTGGGTATCGCGGCTACCGGTGATACCGGAGACATCGACACTCTGGCCCGCTGCACTGAGCGCGCCGCTGGAGTCGCCGGCAGATCCTTGACCGTCGATATCGTCGATGCGCGTGATGCCGCTGCCATCGCTGCGGGTGGACTGCCAGGTGCCGTTATTGACGGCCCCCACGGTAGACACACTGATAGCGGTTGCATCGGCGCTGACGGTGCTTGCCTCGCGGGCCGAGACCGTGTTTTGCCGGGTGCTGGCAGACAACTGGGTGATGGCGTCCAGTTGCAAGGTGCGGCCGGTGGTGCCGGGGGCGGATTGTTCGCGTTGGGCCAGGTCGATGCTGGCGCCGCCGAGGGTCCAGTTGCGCGGGGTGTTGTCGATCTGGCTAATCTGCCCGGTGCTGGCGGACTGGCCGCTCAGGCGGAACAGGCCGTTCTGGTTGGTGGGAAGGGTGAAGCCAGGGAGACCCAGGGGGTTTATCTGTTGTTGAGCCAAGTTAGAAGAGAGTTGCTTGTTCAACAAAATCACACTGGAAATACCAGCTCCAGTCACCCCAGCATCAAACGATCGGGAGTCACCCGTTACGCCGGTTGTATACGACCGCTCTACACCATTAATAATTTTATTGTTCGCAGTAATGGAAATTTCGCCACCTGCTTGAACAATCGAAGACAGAAAGCTAGAGCCGACATCAGTAACGATTTTCTCTGATATTAATCTAGCGTTTTTTACCGCCAGAGGTGCTTCAACCGCGCTAGCCCCTTTATAATTGGCTGCGGGGATGGATAGGCCGTACTTTGGAGCCCACTTATCTCGGTGAATCCACATGCTCCCGATAACTTGATACTCTTCCCACTGCCAGTCCTGACCTGCGGTAATCGCTTCGACCCTTGTAGGTGTAACTATTTCCGTTCCTACAGCATTCCAGAAGTGAACGCCCCCATTGTAGCCAGCATCATTTTCTGAGTTATACTTCAGAATATCTGCCAGCACATCCCAACCAGGAGAACTGATATCAATGTACTTGAGAACGGTATAACTACCAAGCGAGCTTCCCACATTGGAAAAACTATTGCTTTTTATAGAAATCTCGCCTACAGCCGACATCAATGAGTTGGAGTTTGAAACATCCTCACCTTGGATGGCGAGACGCCCCCCAGAAATAAGACTAGCTTGCTTGGGAGCATCTCCCTCAATAGAAATACCGCTATATTTCTGCGCCCATACCCAGTGGGAGAGCTCAGGCGCAATCCCACCCCAGGTCTCATCTAGACTGTAGCAAGAAACGCATTTAACTCCGACGTACGCTGTCGTTAAGTTAGACTGAAGCTCAAACTCAGTACGCTTATTTGAAACAACCGCCGATATAACAGAAAGATCCCCACCACTCTCAATAGTCCCAGAAACATTCTCCAATAACGCCGACCGATTCCCCTGCACATCCCTCGCAACCCGAATCGCCCCCAGTGCGTAGATATCCCCTTCCGCGTTGGAAAGACTATTCGCATACAACCCCATATCCCCACCGCTGAACACGAACCCGCCCTGGTTCAGCAGGTTCGCCGTAGTCGCGGTCAACCCCTGGCTTCCGCCCAGCGACCCATAGTTGGCAATACTCCCGGCAGACAACGTCAGGTTGGAAACCGCAGCCACCCGTCCCGCGTTATTCAGCAGCCCGCCAACCCTGATGCCGGTATTTCCGCCACCGGTAATGCTAGCCGCACTGCCAACCAGCAACTGCCCCACCCCAAGGTTCATCTCCCCCAGGCTGGTAATCCGCGCACCCGCGTTCAAAGTGCCTGCCAGATTCAGGTCCAGACGCCCGTCACTGGCAATCAGCCCGTTCGTGGTCCAGTTGCCACCGCTGCCATTGAAGCTTTCCGAGGCGAGCAGTTGCCCGCCGGCAAGCTGGGTCAGTTCCCCGACGTTCAGCGTCAACCGCCCCGCCTGAATCACACTGCCATTCGTCCAGCTATCCGCCGTCAACGTCAGCCCGCCGCGGGTGACCAGGTTGCCGCCGGCATTGCTGACATTGGCGGTGGAGATATCGAAGGTGCCGTTGCCGCCATGCAGCACCGAGCCGCCGAGGTTGTTCAGCCCCACCGCATTCAGTGTCAGGTCGGTACTGCCTGCTTCCAGCTTGCCGTTGCGGTTGTCGAAGCCGCCGCGTACCTGGAAGTCGCTCTTGCCCGCGCCGCCCAGCGCTCGCAGCACGCCGCCCTGGTTGTCCACGGTGCTCGCGGAGAGCAGCAGGTGGGTGTCGCTTTCGATGATTCCGGAGCGGTTGCTCAGAGCATCAGCCAGCGCCAGTTCGACACGATTGCCGGCCAGTTGCCCGCCGTTGTTGTCCAGCTCCAGGCCGTCTACCCGCACCAGTCCCTTGGCATACAAGCCGCCGCCGGCGTTGATCAGGTTGCCGCCGCGGATGCGCAGGTCGCCCGTTTGTGCGGCCATGCGCCCGGCGCTGTTGTCGAGCGTGCCCGCCTGTACCTGCACTTGCTGACCCTGCACTACCCCGCCCTGACGGTTGTCGAGCAGGCCGGTGAGCGAGAGATCGACCGTCCCGCCGACGCTGGCGAGCACCCCGGCCTGGTTGTCCAGGCTGGCGGCGCGCTGCACCACGAGGTTGCCGCCTTGGGTGAGCAAGGTGCCGCCGCGGTTGTTCAGCGCGCCGGCGACATCCAGCAGCAGCCCGCTGCGGCCTTGCACCTGGCCCTGCTGGTTGATCAGCGCGGCGGCCTGCAGGAGCACGTCGGCGCTTTCGCTGAAGATCTGGCCTGCAGCGTCGTTGCGCAGGGTCGAGCCGGCGACCAGCTTCACCTGGTTGCGAGCCGCCACGGCACCACCCTGGCTGTTGTCGAGGATGCCGGCGTTGAGTTCGAGGCCGGCGCGGCTGACGATCTTGCCGCCGTGGTTGAGCAGCTGCTGCGCCTGTTTCAGCAGCAGGTTGCCGGCGCTGACGATTTCGCCGTTGGTGTTGATCAGGTTGCCGCGCAGGTCGAAGACCAGGCTGCCGTTGCCGGCGATACGGCCATTGCTGTTGTCGAGATGGGTGCCGGTGACGGTCATCGCCTGCTGCGCATCGATGCTGCCGCCCTGGTTGCCCAGGCTGTCGACCGCCAGCTGCAATTGCCCGCCGCTGGACAGCACGCCACCGGTGTTATCCAGGCTGGCCGCGCCGATATCCGTGCGTCCCTGACTGACCAGCGCGCCGTCCGCGCCGTTGAGCAAGGCCCCGCTGAGTTGCACATCCAGCGCACCATCGCGGCTGGACAAGGTGCCGACATTGCGGTTGTCGAGGCTGCCGCCATGCAGGCTCAGCCCCTGCCAGCCGGACAGCAGGCCGTGCTGGTTGTTGACGCTGCCGACGTTGAGGATCAGGCGATCGACGCCTATCAGCTTGCCGTTGCGGTTGTCCAGGCTATTGGCGTTGAGGGTCAGGCTCTGCTGGGTGGACAGCTCGCCCCCGGCGTTGCCGAAGGCGCCGACCCGGTCGAAGGTCAGCGCGCCCTTGGCCAGGATCAGGCCGCCGGTGTTGCTGAGGTCATTGCCGTTGAGGTCGAGGGTGACGGCCTGGTCGCCGACGATGCGGCCACCGGTCAACAGCAACGCGCCGAGGTCCAGGGTGAGGTTGCTGCGTGCGGAGACTTCGCCGCCGCTGCTGTCGAGGCTGCTGGCGCGGAGCTGGAGCCCGCCCTGGCTGTTGATCAGGCCGGCGGCGCTGTTATTGAGGGCGCGCACGGTGAGGCTTGCGGCGCTGGCGCCGAGCAGGCTGCCGGCCTGGTTGTAGAGGTCGCCGCTGTTCAGGGTGAGGATGCCGGCGGCGCTGACCAGGCCTTGCTGGCGGTTGTCGAGCAGGCCGTTGCTGGTCAGTTGCAGGTCACCACGGCTGTTGAGGATGCCTTCGCGGTTGTCCACGGACGCGGCGCTGACAACCAGGCTGGCAGCACCGGCCAGGCCCTTGGCGTTGGTCAGGGCCTGGGCGATGAGCAGGTTCAGGGCCTGGTTGCTGAGCAGCCGACCGTTGCTGTTGTCCAGGCTGCGGGCCGCGAGGGTGAAGGCCTGGGCGCTGGAGATTTCGCCGTTGCGGTTGCCGACGTCGGCCAGGTTGCTCAGCAGCAGCGGGCCGGCGCTGTTGATCAGGCCGCCCTGGTTGTCCAGGCGCCCGCCGTTGAGGTCGAGGCTGAGGCGGGTGTTGCTCGACAGCTTGCCGCCCTGCTGGTCGAGCCCGCCAAGGTTGGCGGTCAGGGCCTTGAGGCTGCCGATGTTGCCGCCGTTGTTCAACTGGCTGGCAGTGAGGTCGAGGGTTTCGGCGCTGTTGAGGCGCCCGCCGCTGTTGCTTAGAACCCCGGTGGTGACGCTGACCGCGCCCTTGGCGCTGAGGCTGCCACGGCTGTTGTCCAGGCTGGCGCTGCGCAGTGCCAGAGCACCGTCGGTGACCAGTTCGCCGTCGGTGTTGTTCACGCCGTTGCTGGCCGTCAGGGTCAGGTCGCCGGCGCTGCCGAGGCTGCCGGCGCTGTTGTCGACACTGGCGGCACTGAGGCTCAGGGTCGATTCACTGCTCAGGGTGCCCTGGCGGTTGTTGAGGTCGCCGGTGAAGGCGAGTACCAGTGGCAGTTGCGCGAAGATGGCACCGCCGCTGTTGTCCAGGCTGGCACCGCCGAGGTTGACGCCCTGCCCGTTGAGCTGGCCACGGGCGCGGTTGAGCACCTGCTGCACGGCGAGGGTCAGGTTGCCGGCGGCGAAGATCACGCCGGCATCGCTGTTGTCCAGGCGCTGGCCGGTCAGGGTCAGGTCGCTGTTGCTGGTGAGTTCGCCGCCACGGTTATCGACGCTGCCGATCTCGAGTTTCAGCGCTTTTGTGGCGCCCAGCAGGCCGCCACGGTTGTCCAGGCTGGCGGCGTTGACGGTCACCCGCTCGGTGCCGATCAGTTGGCCGCCCTGGTTGTCGATGGCACCCGCGTTCAGTTCCAGCAAAGCCTTGCCGGCGATCTCGCCCTGGCGGTTGTCGAGGCTGGCGCTGGTGATGCCCAGCCGACCATCGGCTACCAGGGTGCCGCCCTGGTTGCGCAGCCAGTCGCCGTTGACCAGGGTCAGGGCGCCACGGCTGCTGAGCAGGCCATCGCGGTTGTCCAGGCGCAGGCTGGCGAGGTCGAGGCTGGCGGCGCTGATACGGCCACCGACGTTGCCCAGCAGTTGCTCGATGCGCAGGGTCAGGCCCTGGTTGCTGACCAGCTTGCCCTGGCTGTTGTCGAGGCTGCGCGCAGCCAGGCTGAAGGCGTTCTGGCTGGAAATCTCGCCCGGGTTGCTGACTGCGCCGAGGTTGGCGAGGACCAGGTTCGGCGCGTTGATCAGGCCTTGGTTGTCGAGGTCGCCGTGGTTGAGGTCGAGGCTCAGGCGGGTATTGCTGAAAAATTCGCCCTGCTGCTGGACCAGGCCACCGAGGCTGGCGCTGAGCACGCCAGTGCTGGCGATGCGGCCACCGTTGCTGACCTGGCCGGCGCTCAGGTCGAGGGCGGCGCTGCCGATCAGGCGACCGCCCAGGCTGTTGTCGAAGCGGCCGGTGACCAGGGTCGCGTTGCCCTGGCTTTTGATCAGGCCCTGATTGCCGTTGTCCAGGCTGGCGCTGGTGAGGTTCAGGGTCTGGGCACTTTCGACCACGCCACCCTGGTTGAGCAGGCCGGCGCTGCCCTTGAGGGTCAGCACGCCGGCACTGGAAATGCTCCCGGAGCGGTTGTCCAGGCGGTTGCCAGCCAGGCTCAGGCTGCCCTCGCTGCTGAGGCTGCCCTCGGTGTTGTCGAGGTCGCCCTGCAAGGTCACGTCCAGGGAACGCTGCGCGGCGACGGTGCCCTTGGCGTTGTCCAGATGGCCAGCGCCCAGGCTGATGTCCTGGGCGAACAACAGGCCCTTGGCCTGGTTGATCAACCGGGTGACAGTGACTTCAAGGCGGGTGCCGGCCAGCAGCTTGCCGCCGCTGTTGTCCAGTTGCGTGCCGCCGAGGGTGACGTCCGCCTGGCTGGAGATCGCACCGCCACGGTTGTCGGTGCTGGCGACCTGGAGTTTCAGCGCTTTTGTGCTGCCCACCAGACCGCCGGCGCTGTTGTCCAGGCGCTCGCCGTCCAGGCTCAGCTCGCCCTGGGCCACCAGCTCGCCGCCCTGCTGTTCGAGCACGCCGACGGTGGCGATCAGGTCGCTCTGGCTAGCGATACGGCCCTTGGCGTTGTTGGCGCTGGCGGCGTCGAGGCGAACCAGGCCGCTGGCGCTGACCAGGCCACCCTGGTTGCGCAGCTCGGTGGCGCCCAGGTCGAGGGCGCGCACGCCGTTGATCAGGCCGTCGCGGTTATCCAGCAGGGCCAGGCGCAGGAGCATGTCCTGGTTGGCGCGGATCACCCCGTCGCGGTTGTCCAGGCCGGTACCGCGCAGGGTCAGGGTGTTCTGCCCGGAGAGGCGACCGCCGCGGTTGTCGAGGTTGCCCACCAGCAGGTCCATCACGCCCTTGGCCAGCAGGCTGCCACCCTGGTTGTCGAGCAGGCCGCTGATGTTCAGGCCGAAGCTGCCATCGCTGACCAGGCTGCCGGCCTGGCGGTTGTCGAGGCTGCCGGCGGCGACCTGCAACTGGCGACCGGCACCGAGGGTGCCGCCCTGGTTGAACAGCGCTCCGGTCACGCCCAGGTCCAGGGCGATGTCGCTCATCACCTGGCCATTGCCGTTGCCCAGGCTCGCCGCACGAACCCGGCTGCTGCCGGCGCCGGACACTTCGCCCTCCTCGTTGAGCAGGGCCCCGGCGACCTTCAGCTCAAGGTTGGCGGAACTGCTGAACAGGCCATTGCTGTTGTTCAGGCTGCCCGCTTCGGCGGTGAGACCGTCGGCGGCGATCTGCCCGCCGATATTGAGCAGCGCCTGCTTCACGAGCAGGCTGATCGCCGCGTCGCTGAGCAGGTCGCCGCCGCTGTTGTCGAGGCTTTCGGCATTCAGCTCGAAGCTCTGTTCGCTGGAGATCTCGCCGCCACGGTTGTGCACGGCGGCAAGATTGCGCAGCAGCAACTGCCCCGGTGCGTTGATCAGGCCACCGCTGTTGTTCAGTACGCCGTGGTTGAGGTCGAGGGTCAGGGCGCTGTTGCTGTACAGCTCGCCGCCGTTGCGCTGGTCCAGGCCGCTGATACTGGCGGTCAGGGCCCTGGCGCTGGCGATGCGGCCGCCGCGGTTGTCCACCTGCGCGGCGCTCAGGTCGAGGCGATCGCTGCTGGTCAGGCGACCGCCCTGGTTGCTGATGCCCTGCCCTGCCGTCACCAGCAGGGTCGAAGCACTGCTGATACGGCCGCCGTCGTTGACCAGGCTGATCAGGTCAAGGCCGAGGCCGGCATCGCTGCGCAGCACACCCTGGGTGTTGTCCAGTTGCCCGGCAAGTCCATTGCCGCCACGCAGCAGCAACGACAGGCCGGTCTTGCCGTACAGGCTACCCTGGGCGCCGTTGTTGACCTGGCCGGCAGTGATCGAGACGGACTGCTGCCCGGAGACCATGCCCTGGTTCTGGTTGTCGAGGCGCGCCAGGGTCAGTTGCAGGGCAGCGTTGGCGACAAGGCGACCGCCGCCGCTGTTGTCCAGGCGGCTGCCGTTGACAGTAAGGCCGGAGACGCTGGAGATTTCCCCGGCACGGTTGTCCACGCCGGTCACGTACAGGGCCATGGCGCCGCCGGAATTGAGCAGGCCGGCCTGGCGGTTGTCCAGTTCGCTGCCACGTACCCGCAGTTGCCCGCTGGCGATCAGGCTGCCGCCGCGGTTGTCGATGCGGGTCGCGTCGAGGGTCAGGTTGCTGCGGCTGGAGACTAGGCCGTCGAGCTGGTTGTCGAGGCTGGCAGCGCTCAGTTGCAAGGTGCCGACCGAACCCAGCAGGCCGTCGCGGTTGAGCAATTGCCCGCCAACGGCAATCTCCAGGGTGCCATCGCTGGCAACCCGGCCGAGGCTGTTATCGAAGCTGGCGGCGGTCAGGCCCAGGGCTTCGCCGGCCAGCAGACGGCCGCCGGCATTGCTGCCGGCGCCGGACAGGTCGAGGGTCAGGCGCTTGTCGCCCTGGATCAGGCCGGCGCCATTGTTCAGCGTGGCGCTGATCACCCCTGTGCTGGTGCCGAGAATTTCGCCTTGCTGGTTGTCCAGGCTGCTGTCCACCAGCAAGGTCAGGCCGTTGCCGGCTTCAACGGTGCCCTGCCGGTTGACCAGGCTGCCGGCACGGACATCCAGGGCAGCGGCCTTGATCAGGCCCTTGGTGTTGTCCAGTGCCTGGGCAATGCGCAGGGTCAGGGACTGTTCGCTGAGCAGCTTGCCGCCGTTGTCGAAACGGTTCGCGGCCAGCTCGAAGGCCCTGGCACTGGAGATCTCGCCATCGAGGTTGGCCACGCTGCCGAGGTTTTTCAGAAGCAACTGGCCCGGTGCGTTGATCAGGCCGCCCTGGTTGTGCAGAGGGCCGCCGTTCAGATCGAGGGTGATATCGGCCAGGCCATAGAGGCGGCCACCAGCGTTGTTCAGGCTGGTGGCACCGAGCTCGACGCCCTGCCGGGCGAACAGGGTGCCCTGGCGGTTGTCCACGCCGCCCACGCTGGTGATAGCCAGGCGGGTATCGCTTTGCACCAGGCCCAGGCGGTTGTCCAGCGAACCGACGCGGATCGCCGCACTGTCGGCCAGCAGCTTGCCGCCCTGGTTGTCCAGGGCGCCGTCTACCAACAGGTCGATCGCGCCGGAACTGCTCAGGCTGCCGGACGGGTTGACCAGGCTGCCGGCGCGGATATCCAGACGGGGCGCCGAGACCAGGCCCCGGGTGTTGTCCAGCAGGCGGGCGATGCGCAGGGTCAGGCCTTGCTCGCTGAGCAGCTTGCCGCTGCCGTTGTCCAGCGCAGCGGCGGCCAGCAGGAAGGCCAGTTGGCTGGAAATCTCGCCGCCCCGGTTGTCGACGCTGCCGAGGTTGTTCAACAGCAACTGGCCGGGGGCGTTGATCCGCCCGCCACGGTTGTCCAGCAGGCCACCTTTGAGGTCAAGGCTGACGCCGCCCTGGCTGAACAACTGGCCGTCGTTCTGCTGGTCAAGACCGCTGGCGCTGGCCGTCAGTTGACCGCTGCTGCTGATGCGCCCGCCGTCGCCATTGCTCACCTGCCCGGCCCGCAGGTTGAGACCCTGTTCTGCAGCCAGGACGCCGCCACGGTTATCCAGGTTGCCGCTGCGCAGCGACAGGTTGGCTTGGCTGGCGATGCGTCCGGCTTCGCGATTGTCGAGGCTGCCGAGGATCAGATTGGCGTCGCCCTTGGCCGCCAGCAGACCGTGCTGGTTGATCGCCTGTCCGCTTACCTGCACGTCGAGCCGGCCATCGCTGGTCAGGCTGCCCTGGGTGTTGTCCAGGCTGCCGGCGGTGAGGTTCAGATGCTGGCCGGCGAGCAGTTGGCCGTCAGCGTTGAGCAATTCGGCCGTCTGCTGCAACACCAGGCTGCTATCACCCTGGATCAAGCCGTTGCTGTTGTCCAGCGCCTGGCTGGTGACCGAGGTCTGCGCACCGAGCAGCTTGCCCTGCTGGTTGCCCAGCACGCCGGCGACAGCCAGGGCCAGGCCGTTGCGGGCCTCGACCAGGCCTTCGCGGTTGTCCAGGCTGGCGGCGCGCAGGTCCACGCCTGCCGCGCCGATCCGGCCCTGGCCGTTGAGCAGCGCGCGGGCGATGCGCAGGGTCAGCTCCTGCTCGCTGAGCAGCTTGCCGTTGGTGTTGTCGAGGCCGGTCGCAGCCAGCTCGAAGGCCAGCTTGCTGGAGATCTCGCCGCGCTGGTTGCCGACTTCGCCGAGGTTGCGCAGGAGCAACTGGCCCGGGGCGTTGATCAGGCCGTCCTGGTTGTTCAGGCTGCCGTTGTTCAGGTCGAGGGTGACGCTGCCAAGGCTGCTCAGCCGCCCAGCGGTATTGTCCAGGCTGGCGGCGCCTGCACTCAGGTGCTGCCCGGCGAACAGGGTGCCCTGGCGATTGTCCAGGGCTGCGCGGCTGACCAGCGCCATGCGGGTATCGGCCTGCAGCAGGCCCTGGCGGTTGTCCAGGCTGCCGAGGCGGATCACGGCGTTGTCGGCGAGCAGCTTGCCGTCGCGGTTATCCAGCGCCTCATCGACCGCAAGGGCCAGTTCGCTGCCGGCACTCAGGCTACCACCCTGGTTGAGCAGCCGCCCCGCCTGGATATCCAGCACGGGCGCGGAGACCAGGCCCTTGGCGTTATCCAGCAGGCGGGCGATACGCAGGGTCAGGCCCTGCTCGCTGAGCAACTTGCCGCTGGTGTTGTCGAGTGCGCCCGCCGCCAGCAGGAAGGCCAGGTTGCTGGAGATCTCGGCATTACGGTTATCGACCGTGCCCAGGTTGTTGAACAGCAACTGCCCGGGGGCGTTGATCCGCCCGCCCTGGTTGTTCAGATGTCCGTTGTTCAGGTCGAGGGTCAGGCGGCCCTGGCTGAGCAACTGGCCGTCACCCTGCTGGTCCAGGCCGGTGACGCTGGCGGTCAGTTGCTCGCCGGCGCTGATGCGCCCGCCAGCGCCGTTGCTCACCTGCCCGGCTTGCAGATCCAGGCTGCGCTCGGCGCGCAGGATGCCGTTCTGGTTGTTCAGCGCGGCAGCCTTGAGCACCAGGTCGCGGGCCAGCAGCTCGCCGTTGCCGTTGTCGAGCAGGCCGGCGGTGCTGAACACCAGGTCGCTGCCGACGCTCAGCTTGCCGCCGGCGTTGTTCAGGCTGGCGCTGCGACCGTCGAGCCGTGCGGCCGAGACCAGGCCAGCGGCATTGTCCAGGGCCTGGGCGATGCGCAGGGTCAGCAACTGGTCGCCGAGCAACTTGCCGCCACGGTTGTCGAGGCTGCGGGCGGCGAACTCGAAGGCGCGGCTGCCGGAGATCTCGCCAGCGCGGTTGTCCACACTGGCCAGGTTGTGCAACAGCAGTTGGCCGGGAGTGCTGATCAGGCCGGCCTGGTTATCCAGATGGCCGTTGTTCAGGTCCAGGCTCAGTACATCCTTGGCATACAGCTGGCTGCCGGCCGATTGCAGCAGCCCGCCAACACTGGCGTCCAGCTCGCGACCGAGCAGGCGCCCGCCGCTGCGGTTGTCCAGTTCTCCGGCCTTGACCTTCAGGGTCGAGGCGCTGCTCAGCAGGCCGCCGCGGTTGTCCAGGCCGCCGCCCAGCACTAGGTCGAGGCTGGCGTCGCTGCGCAGCGTGCCGCCCCGGTTGTCCAGGCTGTCGCCGCGCAACTGGAAGCCCAGGGTGCTGGAGATCTCGCCGGCCTGGTTGGCGACGCTGGCGAGGTTGAACAGTTGCACCTGGCCCGGGGCGGTGAACAGGCCGCCCTGGTTGTTCCAGTGGCCACGGTTGAGGTCGAGGCTGATGCCCGACTGGCCATGCAGGCGCCCGGCGCTGTTGTCCAGGCTGCCCACGGCGAGCTGGATATTGCCCTGGGCGCTGAGGTTGCCGTCATGGTTGTCCAGCGCAGCGCCGATCCGCGCGGCCAGGGTGCCGCGGCTGGACAGGGTGCCCCGCTGGCCGTTGAACAGGCTGGCAGCATCGATCTGCAGCCCTTGGGCCGCGACCAGCCCGGCGGCGTTGTTCAGGGCTCCGGCGATGCGCAAGGTCAGGGTCTGGTCGCTGAGCAGCTTGCCCGCGCCGTTGTCGAGGCCGCTGGCGGCGAGCGTGAAGGCTCGCTGGCTGGAGATCTCGCCTTGGCGGTTATCGACCGTGGCGAGGTTGTCCAGGGTCAACTGGCCGGCGGCATTGATCACGCCGCTGCGGTTGTCCAGCAGGCCATGGTGCAGGTCAAGGCTCAGGCCGGCGTCGCTGCGCAGGCGACCACCGCTTTGCTGGTCGAGGCTGCCGAGGCTGGCGATCATCTGCTGGCGGCTGCTGATCTGACCGCCGCCGCTGTTGTCCAGCCGTGCAGCGACATACAGGCCGAGCCCCTGGCCGGCACTGAGCAGCCCCGCGACGTTATCCAGGCTCGCCACGCGCAATGTGACCTGCCCTGCCCCGGCCAGCTCGCCCTTGCGGTTGATCAGGCTGCCGCTGTTCAGGTTCAAGGCCGCGCCACTGCTCAGCAACCCGCCCTGACCGTTGAGCAGGGCCTGGCTGGTGCTGGAGAGATTGCCCCCGGCCAGGACCCGCCCACGATTCTGGTTGTCCAGTTGGCTGGCATCGACCTGGGCATTGCCGCCGGCGCTAACGGTACCGCCCTGGTTGGCCAGCGCTGCGCTAGTGATCGAGAGGTCACGGCTGGCCACCAGCGTCCGACCGCTGTTGTCGATGCCCTGTGCGCTGATACGCAGGTCACCCTGGGCATTGCGGCTGTTGTCCGCATTCACCCCGGCTTCGATCACGCCCTGGTTGATCAACCGCGCGCTGCTGTCGATGCTCAGGCGGTCGCGCGCGGCAAGGCTGGTGCCGGTCACATCACCCTTGGCGCTGACGGCCAGGTCCTTGCCGGCGTAGACCCGGCCCATGCCGAGCTTGCCGTTGGCATCGATCTGGATATCGCCACCGGCCATCATGTCGCCCGCCAGCTTCACCCCGACCCCGGCTTCGGTACCGACCAGGCGGATGGTGTCGACGTACATGCCGCCCAGCGCGGAGGAGTCGATCGCCAGTTCCGGCGCCTGGCTGCCATCGGCGGCGCGGGCCGTCGCGGCCAGGGTGCGCGCATCGACGTCGTTGCGCCCGGCGACGATATCCAGCTTCCTGGCCTGGAGTTGCGCATTGATCTGGGTGGCGCGGGTGATGATCTCGAACTGGTCGACGTTGCTCGCGTTGAGCCCGGCGCCTTGGATGGCGACGTTGCCCTGGTCCACCTGGTAGCGGCTCAACTGGCCGTTCTCGATCACCGGCTTGCCGGTGCTGAGGGTAGCGCGCGGGGTGTTGATGAAGCCACAGCCGTCGCAGGTGATGCCGTGGGGGTTGGCGACGATGACATGGGCGGACTTGCCCGCCACCTCGGTGTAGCCGCGCAACTGGCTGGAGCTGCCGCCATTCACCTCGTTGAGGATGATATCGGCGGCGCGACCGCTGAAATTCGGGTTGCCGACGATGATCCCGCCGAGCTGGGTGGCCTGGGTGCGATCCGTGGCGTTGTTGAGGATCAGCCCCTTGGCATCGACGTTGTAGTCCTTGAACTGGTTATGGGACAGACCGTTGGCATTGGGCGCGGCGATATTGACGATGGGCACGCCGTTGCCGGCCTGGGCCAGGCCCGTGCCCGCCGCGCTGACCGCGATGCCATCCGCCTGCGCCCAGACCGGCTGCCAGAACATGACGTTGGCCAGCAGGAACGCCAGCGCCCGCTTCGGAATGCCGCAGAACGACTCGCGCGGTTGCACGGTCGCCGAAGGCAGACGGGCCAGGAAAGCGAATTGACGGACGTCCATGTCGTGGTCTCGGTTCGGGCTTGGCGGGGCTCACAAGCACGGCTATCCACACTTCTCAACCAGGTACCTTGTGGGAGCGGCTGTTAGCCGCGATCGGCGGCAAAGCCGTCGTAAAACCTGAGTCCCAGGTCTGCCTGACACTCCGAAGGAACAGGTTTTATGGCCGCTTCGCGCCCAATCGCGGCTAACAGCCGCTCCCACAGAGGGCTGGGTTGTACCTGATTGGGGTGTGTTAGATACCTATGCTTACAAGAGCAGCTCCACGCGGAAGTAAACGGGGGTTTCGCGCTCGGTGATCACGTCCGGGCGCTCCAGGGAATGGGCAAAGGTCACGCTGGCGGCCAGGTGCTGGCCGCGGGCGAAGAATTCGATGGAGTGGCTGGAGACCTGGCCGTGCTGGTCGCCGTTGTAGCGATCGCCGCGGATCACCCCGCGGTCGTAGCCCAGGCTGGCGCCGTACTCGCCGAGCACCGGCTGCAGCCAGCCAAGCGTGACCGGGCGACTCCAGCGCAGGTCGTTGCGCCAGTAGCCGCCGCTGTCGCCGGTCAAGGACTGGTCCTTATAGCCGCGCACCGACGACAGCCCGCCCAGGCTCAGGCGTTGCGGGCTGTACAGTGGATCCTCGCTGCGCTGTCCGGTGGCCAGGCTGCTGAAACTGAAATTCTCGCCCCACAGGCTGAACGGCTGCAGGTAGCTGAGGGTGAGGCTGTACTTGCGGTAGCGGGCATCGGGGTCGCCGGGCTGCTCCTGGCGATCGGCCTGGGCGTCGAAGGCACCGATGCCCTGCTGCATGCCGAGGTCGAGGTTGACGAAGGCATTGCCGATACGCCGGCCATGGTTGATGCCGAACTGGGCTTCGCTGAGGCGGTTGCTGCTGTTCTCCAGGCGGCTGTCTTCGATGTAGTTGTTCGAGCGCAGGTAGGCGATGCCGCTGTTGAGCGAGGTTTTCGACAGGCTGTCGCGATGGATCACCCGTTCGGCGCGCAACTGGTGGTTTTGCGTGTCGCCGGTCTGCTTGAAGGTGAAGTTGTTGGCCTCGGCCCGGGAGCGGTAGGCGCTCTGGCTGTACGAGTAGCTGAAGTTCCACCAGCCCCAGGGCAGGTTGTAGAAGAGCATTTCACTGTGGGACGTACGCTGGTGATCACTCACGGCGTCATGGCCGCCGCGCAGCATGAGCTGGTCCGCCAGGCCCAGCGGGCTGTCCCATTCCAGGCCATAGCCCCACTGCTGTTCGCCGGTGGCGAGCTGGCCGTCGTTGTTGCGCGAAATGCTGGCGCGCCAGGGTTTTTTCGGTGTATTGCCGACCTGCACGGTGCTGCCGCCGACGTTGCTGCCGGGCACCAGTTCCATCTTGGCCTGGTTGGACGGCAGGCGATTGAGCTGGTCGACCATCTGCTCGATATCGCGCAGGTTGAGCAGTTCGCCCACCCGCCCCGGAAAAGTCATCGCCAGTTCGCGGGGCGACACGCCGTTGCCATCCAGTCCTTCGAGGCGGCCTTCGACGACCTGGATTTCCAGATGGCGGCTGCTCAGGTCCTGTTGCGGCAGGTAGGCCCGGCTGGTGACCAGGCCACGGGCGAGGTAGTGATCGGTAATGGCCTTGAGCAAGGCATTGAGTTGCTCGACACCGATGCACTGGCCCAGCCAGGGTTTGACCAGGCTGTCGCGGTCGGTCTGGGACAGCTGGTCGGCGCCCTTGATCTCGATGGTGTCGATGGGGAAGCAGCGGCTATCTGGGGCGGCGGGGGCAGCCGGCGGCGTGGCGGACTGGCCTGGTAGATCGCGCAGCTCCTCAAGGCGGCGTTGCTGCTCCTGGAGCAGGCGGTCCTGTCGATCGCGGATCAGGTCCTGGTCGCCCGGGGTGGCGGCGAAGGACGGTAGAGTGGCGCCCAGGCTCAGGGCCAGAAGGCACAACCTCATCGCGAGGTGGTGGAAATGCATGAGCCAGAATCCTTGCCGGTATCACTATGCCATCATTGGCTGGGCGATATTAGTAAGCTGGAAAAATGGCGTCAAGTCTTGGGCATGAGTCGGTTCATTCGTCCTGGGACAAATTCGACGCAACGCTTGGAGCGGGGAAAGAGGCCCGAATCACGACTCGGTTTCAGCTTTCGCCTTACCGGTCATCAGTGCCTTTGCAGTAGTACGATAGGTTTTGTAGATCTGCTGAATTTCGGGATTATCGAGGCTTTCGTACGTAATGCCCTCTTTGTCCAGCCCATCCAGCCCTTTGATACCGCTGATGATCCCCGGCCACTCTTCCCGGCTGGAAATTTCTACCACAAACGGCTGTAGATAGCGGTCAAGATGCCCGGTCGACGGATCGCGAATTTCGCCTTGAGAACTGCGGCGTAGCCGATCGAACGCTCATTCTTCAGAAATGCGAGCGCATCCTCGATACTGGCTTCGAATGCCAAATGCTCCGACTCTTTAACCTCGATAGAATCTTTGAGCTGCAGCGCGTTCTGCAGATAACCTGCCGTCTCGAAATCTCCGAACGGGTCAAAAGTCATGCGCTGATCGGTTTCCTGGTGCGCCTCTTTTCAGCGAGATAGCGCCCTTGAAGCGCAATGATCTCAACCTTGCTTAGCACGCCTTTCCTTTTAAGGTTCACCAACAACTGCTCGACAACGTCCAGATTGACAACGTCACCAGCCAGGCGACTGATAGTCACTGCCATACCACTCACCCCGTCACGCGCTGCGGTAACGTTATGCTTTTTGGCAAGCTTTCGTACTTCAGTGGCAACACTGATATCAGAAGATCGGGTCATTTCAGGTCTCCAGTCCTGACCAAATCTTAGCATGGTGTCCATTGAGCAGACAGGCGTGCTGGAGAGGGAAGAAGGTATATGGCATAAACGAAAAAAGGCCCCGAAGGGCCTTTTTTCTTTCACTCCAGAATGACCAAAGAAATCACTCTGAAGCGCCATATTTGGAGCGGGAAACGAGACTCGAACTCGCGACCCCGACCTTGGCAAGGTCGTGCTCTACCAACTGAGCTATTCCCGCGTCGTCTTGATGGTGGGCATTGTATAGACTTGAAATATATCGTCAAGCCCTTGATTCAAAAAACTTTATTTTTTCTCGGAGCCTTCGCGCAGGTGCGGCCAGGCGGCACGAAGGTAATGCAGCATGGACCACAGGGTCAGGCCCGCCGCGATCATCAGCAAGGCATAGCCGAGCACTACCCAGGCGGTGAAGGCCGGTGGGTTGGCCAGGAGGATGACCAGCGCCAGCATCTGCGCCGCAGTCTTCCATTTGCCCAGGTTGGAAACCGCGACATGCGCCCTCGCCCCCAGCTCCGCCATCCATTCGCGCAACGCCGAGACCACGATTTCGCGGCCGATGATCACCGCCGCCGGCAGGGTCAGCCACAGGTTGGCGTGGACCTGCACCAGCAGCACCAGCGCCACGGCAACCATCAGTTTGTCCGCCACCGGGTCGAGGAAGGCGCCGAACGGCGTGCTCTGCTGCAGGCGTCGGGCCAGGTAGCCATCGAGCCAGTCGGTGGCGGCGGCGATGGCGAACACGCTGCTGGCTGCTACGTAGCTCCAGTGATACGGGAGATAGAACAGCAGAATGAAGATCGGGATGAGCAGGACACGAAGAACTGTAAGCAGATTCGGGATATTCATCAGGACAACTGGCCACAAGGTGAGCGGAGGATTCTACTCGCTATGCAGGCTGTCATAAATCGACTCGGCGAGCTTTTTGCTGATTCCCGGCGCCTTGGCGATTTCTTCCGCACTGGCACGGGACAATTCCTGCAGGCCGCCGAAATGTTTCAGCAGGTCGCGGCGGCGCTTCGGCCCGACCCCGGCGACATCTTCCAGGCTCGACGTGCGCCGCGCCTTGCCACGCCGGGCGCGGTGGCCGGTGATGGCGAAACGGTGGGCCTCGTCGCGGATCTGCTGGATCAGGTGCAATGCCGGGGAGTCGCCGCGCAAGGTGAATTCATGCTGTACATCGTTGAGGTAAAGCGTTTCGAAACCGGCCTTGCGCGTCACGCCCTTGGCCACGCCGAGCAGGGTCAGGTCGGGCACCAGCAGCGCCTGCATCACTTCCCGGGCCATGTTCAGCTGGCCCTTGCCGCCGTCCACCAGCAGCACGTCCGGCAATTTACCCTCGCCGTCCTTGATCCGCCCATAGCGCCGGGTAAGGGCCTGCTGCATGGCGGCATAGTCGTCGCCGGCGGTGACGCCTTCGATATTGAAGCGGCGGTAGTCCGATTTCAGCGGGCCTTCCGGGCCGAACACCACGCAGGAGGCCACCGTGGCTTCGCCGCTGGAGTGGCTGATGTCGTAGCACTCCAGACGCTGCGGCACCTCGGGCAGACCGAGCACCTCGGCCAGGGCCTCGAAACGCGCCGCCATATGCTGGCGGTTGGCAAGACGGGCCATCAATGCCTGCTCGGCGTTGGTCACCGCCAGTTGCTGCCAGCGGGCGCGGGTGCCACGCACCCGGTGGCTGATGC
Organism: Pseudomonas bharatica; assembly: GCF_048586865.1. Classification (NCBI taxonomy): domain Bacteria; kingdom Pseudomonadati; phylum Pseudomonadota; class Gammaproteobacteria; order Pseudomonadales; family Pseudomonadaceae; genus Pseudomonas; species Pseudomonas bharatica. The sequence continues at coordinate 144,792 of NZ_JBMAWR010000012.1, forward strand.
TCAATTCCCGGCCGCGCAGGGTCTCCACGGCGTCGCGCAGGGCATCGAAGTCTTCGTGCAGCACGTTGACGATCAGTTCCGCAGGCAGCTCGCGCTCGGAGTTGCCCAGGTAGTACTGGGACAGGAAGGCCGACATGACCTCGGCCACCTCCTCCTCGATGCCCACCTGGGGAAAGAAGTTCTTGCTGCCCAGCACCCGCCCGCCGCGCACGCTGATCAGGTGCACGCAGGCGCCGCCCGGGTTGACGAACGCCGCGACCACATCGACGTCGCCGCTGCCGCCCTCCATGCTTTGCTGGTCCTGGACCCGGCGCAGCAGGGCGATCTGGTCGCGCAGCTCGGCGGCCTTTTCGAACTCCAGGGACATGGCGGCCTTCTCCATGTCGGCGTTGAGCTCGTTGGTCAGTTGATGGCTGCGGCCTTCGAGGAACATCACCGAGTGGCGTACATCGTCGGCGTATTCCTGGCTGTCCACCAGGCCGACGCACGGCCCCTTGCAGCGCTTGATCTGGTATTGCAGGCACGGCCGGGTGCGGTTGGCGTAGTAGCTGTCTTCGCACTGGCGAACGTGGAAGGTCTTCTGCAACAGGCTCAGGCTCTCGCGGATCGCGCCGGCACTGGGATAGGGCCCGAAGTACCTGCCCTTCTGCTTCTTGGCACCACGGTGGATGCCCAGCCGCGGGAACTCGCCGTCGGACAGGAAAACATAGGGGTAGGATTTATCGTCACGCAGCAGGATGTTGTAGGGCGGGCGCCATTCCTTGATCAGCGTCTGTTCGAGCAGCAGCGCCTCGGTCTCGCTGGAGACGATGGTGGTCTCGACATTGGCGATATGCCCGACCAGCGCAGCGGTCTTGGGTGCCAGGCCGGTTTTGCGGAAATAGCTGGCCAGGCGTTTCTTGAGATTCTTGGCCTTGCCTACGTAAAGCAGGCGACCGCCAGCGTCGAACATCCGGTAGACACCCGGACGGCCGCTGCAGGTCGCCAGAAAAGCACTTGGATCAAACGCGGGGGTCATGTTCAGAGGTTGGCATCAACCATACCGTGGCGGACCGCCAGCAAGGTGAGTTCCACATCGCTGGTGACCGAGAGTTTTTCGAAGATGCGGTAACGGTACGTGTTCACCGTTTTCGGCGACAAGCACAGTTTGTCGGAAATGATCTGCACCTTCTGGCAACCGACGATCATCAAAGCGATCTGGATTTCCCGCTCCGACAGGCTGTCGAACGGCGATGCGTTCTTCGGCTCGAAGGATTTGAGTGCCAGTTGCTGGGCAATCTGCGGGCTGATGTAACGCTGCCCGGCAAACACCAGGCGAATGGCCTGGACCATCTCCTCCAGCCCCGCGCCCTTGGTCAGGTAACCGGCGGCGCCGGCCTGGAGCAGGCGGGTGGGGAACGGATCGTCTTCACAGACGGTGACCGCTACCACCTTGATGTCGGGGTGACTGCGCAACAGCTTGCGGGTGGCTTCGAGGCCACCGATTCCGGGCATTTTCACGTCCATCAGGACCACGTCCGGCTTCAGTTCGCGGGTCTTCTTCAGCGCTTCTTCGCCGGAGTCGGCTTCGCCCACCACCTGCAGACCGTCGATGTCGGCCAGCATGCGGGTTATACCGGTACGTACCAGATCGTGATCATCGACCACCAGAACCCTAATCAAGCAGACACCTCGCCTTACGGTCTGAATTGGATCCGGCCACCTTATCAAAAAATCGCAGGGGGGACCTAACAGATTGCGTCACGAATATGACGTCAGATTTCATTTTTTCGACGCTCCGGTTTCGCTCTGTCGTATCAAGCCGATGCCACTTTGCCTACAGGCGACACGGCATTGCCCGCCAAGCTCTCCAGGAGATGTCTTACAGCCTGCTGATCCGCCGGTTGCAAGCGCCGGTAGCAGTCGAGCAGATGGTTTTCGCCGGGGCGAAGATCGTCGAGGGTTGCCGGCGTCGGCACGCCGCTGAGCACATAGAGGGCGTCCACCCCGCGTGCCGCGACCGCTGCGAGATAGTCCGCACGCGGGGTGCGCTCGCCACTTTCATATTTGCCCTGGGCGTTGGGCTCGACCCCGCCGATGTCGCCAAATGCCCGCTGGGTGAGGCCGAGGCGTTCACGTTCTTCCCTGAGACGTAGTCCAATACCCTTCATACGAATACATAATCCTTTGCAAAACACCCGATAGCGGGTAGGAAACCCGGTACATCCACTGCACCGTCAACAAGCGTGAACTATGCCTGCGCGGCGAAGTCCTGCACAAGCCATCCTACGCCTTTCGAAGGGTGTCAGCGGACGCTGCGCTGCATGCGGATGAAGCATTCCTCGGTGCCTTCTTCGCAAAATCCTTCACGCAGATAAAGCTGACGGGCCGGATTGGTTTTGAATACGGTCAAACGCAGCCACGACAACCGCCGCTGCGCCGCCCAGGCGTTCAATTCGCGCAATACCCAGGTGCCTGTGCCCCGACCGTGGCACTCCCGGGCGATATGCAGTTCGCGGATATACAACGCACGCATGTCCTGGCTGAGGCTGCAAAAGCCCAGGCGCCGTTCGTCGTCCATGACCAGCCACTGCTCGCGCCAGCCCCAGGCCTGGTCGAAGGCCTCTTCCTGCCACAGCAGGTCGAATTCGCAGTAGTAGCGCAGCATGCCGCGCCGGGTCAGGTCACGGGCAAAGGGCAGGTCGAGGTCGCCGGCCCGGCGCAGTTGCAGGGTCATGGCGCGCGCTGCCCGTTCGATGCTGCAAGGACCTGTCGCCAACGGATCATGAGCCCCCCCTCCATCACTGAAATCAATGGAGCTTACACCCGCTTTCATTGACTGGCGTCAGCTCGATCAGTGCCTATGCTAGTACGCTGCCCTGGTACAGGCAGGAGCCTGAAAATGTCGCCCCCGGACCCGTTCATGACTACCCAGACCAGCGCCGCCACTCCCTCGGCCGTGCTCGCTACACCCTCCGCCGGCTCCCGCGCGAGCCGAACCCCCGCCGTGGTTTTCTGCAGCCTGCTGATCGGCGCCCTGCTCTACACCGCCTGGAGCCTGCTGCGCGATATCGACGCCAGCGGCACGGTAATCACCACCTGGACCCCCTTCCTGTTGCTCGGCCTGGCGCTGCTGATCGCCCTGGGCTTCGAATTCGTCAATGGTTTCCACGACACCGCCAATGCAGTGGCCACGGTGATCTACACCAATTCCCTGCCGGCGCGCTTCGCCGTGGTCTGGTCGGGGTTGTGGAATTTTCTTGGTGTGCTGTTTTCCAGCGGCGCGGTGGCCTTCGGCATCATCGCCCTGCTGCCGGTGGAACTGATTCTCCAGGTTGGCTCCTCGGCCGGCTTCGCCATGGTCTTCGCCCTGTTGCTGGCGGCGATCATCTGGAACCTCGGCACCTGGTGGCTGGGCCTGCCGGCGTCTTCCTCGCACACCCTGATCGGTTCGATCATCGGCGTCGGCGTGGCCAATGCGCTGATGCACGGGCGCGACGGCACCTCCGGAGTCGATTGGGCCCAGGCCGGCAAGGTCGGCTATGCCCTGCTGTTTTCGCCGATCCTCGGTTTCGCCTGCGCCGCCGTGCTGTTGCTGGGCCTGCGCAAGCTGGTGAAGAACCGCGCCCTGTACGAAGCGCCAAAGGGCGACCAGCCCCCACCGCTGTGGATCCGCAGCCTGCTGATCATCACCTGCACCGGCGTGTCCTTCGCCCACGGTTCCAACGACGGACAGAAAGGCATGGGCCTGATCATGCTGATCCTGGTCGGCACCCTGCCCATGGCCTACGCGTTGAACCGGACCATGCCGGAGGAGCAATCGCAGCAGTTCGTCGTGGTCGCCGAGGACACGCGCCAGGCACTTTCGGGCTACATCACCGAGCCCCTGCTCAACGCGAAACCACGCGAGGTCCTGACCCAGTTCATCCGCACTCCGCAAGCCAGCCCCCTGCTGGTTCCGGCGCTCGCCGCGCTGGCCGGGGACATTGGTCACCAGGTGGACAGCTATGGCATTGCCGGCATTCCCGCCGAGGCGGTGAGCAACGTGCGCAACGACATGTACCTGACCAGCGAGGCGATCCGCCTGATGGACAAGCACGGGCTGCTGGAGGTGGACACCGCCACGCGCCAGACCGTGCAGCAGTTCAAGGGGGCGATCGACGATGCCACGCGTTTCATTCCGCTCTGGGTCAAGGTGGCCGTGGCCCTGGCCCTTGGCCTGGGCACCATGGTCGGCTGGAAGCGCATCGTGGTGACCGTCGGCGAGAAGATCGGCAAGACCCACCTGACCTACGCCCAGGGCGCCTCGGCGGAACTGGTGGCCATGTGCACCATAGGCGCGGCGGACCATTTCGGCCTGCCGGTGTCCACCACCCACGTGCTGTCTTCAGGGGTGGCCGGAACCATGGTCGCCAACGGCTCCGGGGTGCAGGGCAGGACCATCCGCAACCTGGCGATGGCCTGGATCCTTACCCTGCCGATGTCGATCCTGCTGTCCGCCACCTTGTACTGGCTGCTGACCCGCTTTATCTGATCAGGCGCTGTTGCTGCGCAGTTCACCGATCTTCTCCAGCCGCGCGCGGACGATATTGCGGCTAATGTTCAGCAAGCGTCCGGTCTGCAACTGGTTGCCGTGGCAGAAACGGTAGGCGGTGCGGAACACGGTCTCCTCGATATGCTCGTAGAGGTCGGGGATGTTCTGTTCGAACAGCGCCGTCAGCGCCGCTTCCAGATCCGGCGGTGCGGCCGGCAGGCGTTGCGGCAGGGCATGCTCCTCGTGGCGCACCCCGGTCGGACGCATGTCCACCAGGTGCAGGTCACCCGGCTGCACCCGTTGCTGGCGGCACACCAGCAAGGCGTGGTGGATGGCGTTTTCCAGTTCACGGATGTTCCCCGGCCAGCTGTGGGACAGCAGCTTGCGTTCGCTTTCCGGGCTGAGGCTGGCGCGGTTGTAGCCCAGGCGCTGGCAGTGTTCCTCAAGGAAGAATTCGGCCAGGGGCAGGATATCCCCCGGGCGCTCGCGCAGTGGCGGCAGGCGGATGGTCGCCACGTGCAGGCGGTAGAACAGGTCCTCGCGGAAATTCCCCGCCACCACTGCGTCGGCCAGGTTGACGTTGGTGGCGGCAACCAGGCGCACATTGATCGGGATCGGCGTGCGCGAGCCCAGGCGCACCACCTCGCGCTCCTGCAACACCCGCAGCAACTTGACCTGCATGTTCAACGGCAGGTCGCCGATCTCGTCGAGGAACAGCGTGCCGCCGTTGGCCGCCTCGAACCAGCCGGCCTTGGCATTGGTCGCCCCGGTGAAGGCGCCCTTCTCGTGGCCGAACAGCTCGCTTTCCACCAGGGTTTCGGCAAAGGCGCCACAGTTCACCGCCACGAACGGCTCGCGGCCACGACGGCTGAGTTGATGGATATGCCGCGCCACCAGTTCCTTGCCGGTCCCGGTCTCGCCGATGATCAGCGTATTGGCTTCGCTGGGCGCCAGGCGCTCGATGCGGCTGAGCAGTTCCTGGGAACGCGGGTCCTTGAACACCAGGACGGTAGCGCGAACGGTTTTGCTCAACTCGCGGGCATTGGGATGGGTAATCAGCGACATAGAAGGCATTCCTGGCATGGGTGGCGCGCCTTCATAGTGCACGAAACAAATTAGAACAAATAATTATTAATTTGCATTTGTATATTCCCAAAAGAATCAAGCGGATGGATTGCTGCTCCAGCAGCAATCAGCCAGCACCGAGGTGCTCCCTGGTCAGCACAGCGACCGCCACCGGCGTCCGGCCGCCCGGCGCAAAGCTGCGCCAGGCAAGGCCTGCGGGGCTTTCCCGGATAACTGGCATGGCTTTCGCTCAAGGGTGAGGGTATCGACCGTCGTCTCGCTCAAGGACCCTTCATGAAACTGCCCCACGCCCTCACCATCGGCCTCAGCCTGCTGACCCTGTCACTGACTGCCCTGGCCGCCGAAACCTACGCACCCAAGCCCGATCCGCTGCAAGGCGACGGCCGGGTCTCGGCGTTCTACACCTTCGACAAGGCGATCCCCGCCACACCGGGCAAACTGCTGCGCAGCGAACCCCTGGAGCAGACCCTCAGCCTGCCCGGCGCCGCCTCGCAACTGCGCATCCTCTACAGCTCCACCGACGGTATCGACGGCAAGACGCCGATCGCCGTTTCCGGCGCGCTGTTCATCCCCCACGGCAAGGCGCCGGAAGGTGGCTGGCCGGTGGTGACCTGGGGCCATGGCACGGTTGGCGTGGCGGACATCTGCGCGCCGTCCTGGTCGGGGCGCTCCTATCGTGACGTGCAGTACCTGGCGCGCTGGCTGAACGAGGGCTATGCCATCGTCGCCACCGACTACCAGGGCCTCGGCGTCCCCGGCGGCCATCCGCTGCTGAACAACCGCATGGCCGCCTACGGCATTCTCGACGCCGCCAGGGCGGTGATCGCCGGCGTCCCGGGCCTGGCCAACAAGGTGCTGGTGCTCGGCCAGTCCCAGGGTGGCGCCGGCGCCTTCGCCGCGGCCGCCTATGCGCCGACCTACGCGCCGGACCTGGGCTTGAAGGGCAGCGTCGGCACCGGGGTGATCTACACCGTCGGCAGCAAGAACGTCGGCGAGCAGGACCCGAACAAGGTCGATGCCGCCCTCGCCTACGGTTTCTACACCCTGCTTGCGGCGCAGCAGTACAACCCGAAGATCGACCCGCGCGACTACTACACCGACAAGGCCCTGCCGCTGTTCGAACAGGCCCGCACCAGTTGCCTGGCACAACTGACCGCCGACGTGATCGGCACCGGCCTGACCCCGGCCAATACGCGCAAGGCCAATGACGGCGAGCAACTGAAGGCCTGGCAGGCGCAGGTCAGCTACCCGACCCTGAAGCTGGCACAACCGATCTTCATCGGCACCGGCGCCGAGGACAAGACCCCCGCCGCCTCGACCCAGGTCGCCCTGATGCAGGACGCCTGCAAGGCCGGCTCGGTGGTCGAGGGCCATCTGTACAAGGGGCTGGGCCATAGCGAGACGGTCAATGCCTCGCTCAAGGACTCGCTGCCGTTCGCCCGCAAGGTCTTCGCCGGCGAAACCGTCGCCCCGGTCTGCAACCCCAGCGTGCAATAAGGACAGCGCCCCATGAGTATCGAATTCTTCACCCGCCTGCCCTTGCACGGCGAAACCCAGTTCCTCCCGGGCGACCCGCGCAACCGCGGCGACTGGCACCCCGGCGGCGACAGCACCGGCGCGGTATCGGGCTTTCGCGTCGGTGACCACTTCACCTACATCGACTACCTGGGGCAGATCGCCAAGGCCGCGGAGATCAACGGCTTCGGCGGCGTGCTGATGGTCAACGCGCCCTATGGCGAAGAGCCCTGGACCGTCTGCTCGCTGCTGGCCCGGGAAACCCGCACGCTGAACTACGTGGCAGCCTTCCAGCCGTACCACTACACCCCGTGGGTCGCGGTGCAGCAGGCCGCCACCTACCAGCGGGCCACCGGCAACCGGCTGATCTGGAACATCATCAACGGTGGCTCTGATGCGGTGCAGCGCCAGGTCGGGGATTTCTTCGAGCATGACGAGCGCTACGAGCGCGCCACCGAGTTCATGGACGTGGTGCGCGGCTACTGGAACTCGGAGAACTTCCATTACGACGGGCGCTTCTTCAAGGCTGGCGGCGGCGGATTGCGCGGCCCGCAGAAAAAGGCCGAACTGCCGCTGATCTGCACCGCCGGGTCATCGATCCCGGCGCGGGAGTTCGCCGCCAAGCATGCCGACTTCTACCTGATGCGTGCCGAGCATCCGGACAGGATCCGTGAACTGATCGCCGATATCCGCGAGCGGGCATTGAAATACGGGCGCAGCGATATCCGCTTCGGGCTGTCCATCGATGTGATCACCCGCGAGACCGAGGAACAGGCTCATGCCGAGGCCAAGCGCTTCTTCGACGAAGGCGTGGCGAAGAACACCATCAAGGCCGCGGCGGCCCATGCCGGGCTGCGCACCGCGCGCAAGCTCAGTTATGAGGAAGAATACGGCGACCGCGAGCAAAGCAAGCGCTTCGACGACTTCTTCATCTACCCGAACGTCTGGGCGGGCTTCGGCTACATCGGCATTCCGCCGGGGCTGGCGCTGGTGGGGAGCTATGAAAACGTGGTGGCGCGGATCCGCGAGTACAACGAACTGGGGATCGATGTGTTCTTCCTGGCGGGGTATCCGCATCTGGAGGAGGCTTATCGGTTGGGGGAGCATATCCTTCCGCATTTCCGCGGGGAGCGGGAGGCGTTGAAGCGGGCTGCTTTGCCTGGGCTTAAAGTGGCTGGCTGATAGCTCTTCATTGCTCTTTCGGGCCTCATCGCCGGCAACGCCGGCTCCCACAGGTATTGGGTACACCGCTGAACTCTGTGGGAGCCGGCGTTGCCGGCGATAGGGCCAGAGAGAACACCCTAGCGCAACCCGCCCTGCCGCAACCGGTACTCCCCCGGCGTCACCTGCGCATACCTCATGAAGAACCGGCTGAAATACGCCGGATCCTTGAACCCCAGGCTGTAGCAGATCTCGTTCGCCGAGCTTCCGGTGAACAGCAGCAGCCGCCTGGCCTCCTGCATCACCCTTTCCAGCACCAGGCGCTTGGACGGCAGGTCGGCGATTCGCCGGCAGACATCGTTCAGCCGCGCCTCGGTCACCCCGATGCCTTCGGCATAGCGCGACAGCGGCCAGTGCTCCAGGTAATGCGCCTCGATCAGCTCATTGAAGCGATGGAAGATGTGCAAGTCCTCATGCCGCGTGGTCCGCGCCGGCAGTGACCTGGCACACAGGCGCAGCAGGCTGGTCATCAGCAGCCGGGTCAGGCTGTGCAGCGCCGCCTCCCTGCCCGCCTCGGTTCCTTCCACTTCCCCATGCAACAGGTCGAACAGCACTTCCAGGCGCTGCGCTTCGACCGCGAACTTTCCTTCCAGGCCACTCAAGGCCACGCAGGCCGGCGCCACCTGGGCTCCCGGCGCCAGGCCGGGGTCGGCTTCAAGCAACTGCCACACCAGTTGCTGGCGCACCGTCAGCACATGCCCGTCGGCATCCGCCTCGGTGACGAACGAGTGTGGAATGGTCGGCGGCGTCAGAAAGAACATCGGCCCGGACTCGACGTATTGCTGGTCGTCCAGGTAGACCCGCACCGTCCCCGACTTGACGTAGTGCACCTGGAAAAACCGGTCATGGCGGTGCACCGGCATGTTGCGCCCGAAAAACCCGGCCAGGTTGCCGAGCTTGTCGTAATGCACTTCCGAGTCGCTGTAGCGCTGGTCGTAGACCTGGCCGATGTTGATGTTGGGGATCGGCGTGCGATCGCTCATGACTGCCCTCACCTCTTGCCGCTTTCTTGTTCTGCCCGCCAGCTTACCCCTGCGCCCGGCGATCGGCAGCTTGCATTTCGTTAACATCTTAATTATAACGTTAACACATTAACAATTACCCACGTGGGGCACCCCGTGTCGTCCCGCCCACTGCCAGGAGAAGAGCATGAGCCGTGCCCTGCATGACGTTGCCACCGGCACCCTGTTCGGCGTTGCGCTGAACTACAAGGGGCTGCTGGAACAGCGTCTCGCCGAATTCGAACAGGCGCCGTACCAGAAGCCACCGGTCAAGCCGGTGCTGTTCATCAAGACCCCCAACACCCGCAATGGCCACGGCCAGCCGGTGGTCTATCCCAAGGGCGTCGAGCGCCTGCAGGCCGGCCCCGCCCTGGGTGTGGTGATCGGCAAGCGCGCCACCCGGGTCAGCGCCGAACAGGCCCTGGACCACGTTGCCGGCTTCACCATCGTCAACGAATTCAGCCTGCCGGAAGAGAGCTACTACCGCCCGGCGGTCAAGGCCAAGTGCCGTGACGGTTTCTGCGTGATCGGCCCGGAGCTGGTGCCGGTGACACAGATCGCCGACCCGCATGCCCTGGACATCCGCCTGTTCATCAACGGCGAAGTCCGCCAGCAGAACAGCACCGCCAACCTGGTGCGCGGCATTGCGCAACTGATCGCCGAAATCACCGAGTTCATGACCCTGCATGAAGGCGACGTGCTGATCACCGGCACCCCGGAAGGCCGTGTCGATGTGCAGCCGGGCGACCAGGTCGAAATCGAAATCACCGGGCTGGGGCGCCTGGCCAATCCCATCGTCGCCGAACAGGAGGCCCACTGATGAAACACGCTCGTATCCGTTTCCAGGGTGAAGTCCATGCGGTGACCGTGGAAGCCGACAACGCCGTGCGCCTGGCCGATGGCAGGCTGCTCGGCGAAGACCAGGTCGAGTGGTTGCCGCCTGCCAACGGCAGCATGTTCGCCCTCGGCCTGAACTACGCCGACCACGCCGCCGAACTGGCCTTCGCCCCGCCAACCGAGCCGCTGGCGTTCGTCAAGTCGCCCGGCACCTACACCGGCCACAACCAGGTCACCTGGCGCCCGGACAACATCAAGTACATGCACTACGAGTGCGAGCTGGTGGCGGTGATCGGCAAGCCGGCGCGCAACGTCAAGCGCGAGGACGCCCTGGAGTACCTGGCCGGCTACACGGTCTGCAACGACTACGCCATCCGCGACTACCTGGAGAACTACTACCGGCCCAACCTGCGGGTGAAGAACCGCGACTGCACCACCCCGGTCGGCCCGTGGATCGTCGACGTGGCCGACGTGCCGGACCCGTCCACCCTGACCCTGCGCACCTGGATCAACGGTGAGCTGAAACAGGAAGGCACGACCCGCGACATGATCTTCGACATCCCCTACCTGATCGAATACCTGTCCAGCTTCATGACCCTGCAACCCGGCGACATGATCGCCACCGGCACCCCGGAAGGCCTGGCCGACGTGGTGCCGGGCGATGAAGTGGTGGTGGAAGTGGAAGGTGTCGGCCGCCTGGTCAACCGCATCGTCAGCGAAGCCGAGTTCTTCGCCCAATACAAAAAAGAGGCATGAGCAGCATGATCAAGCACTGGATCAACGGCCGCGAGGTCGAGAGCAAGGACACCTTCGTCAACTACAACCCGGCCACCGGCGAAGCCATCGGTGAGGTCGCCAGCGGCGGTGCCGAGGAAGTTGCCCAGGCCGTCGCGGCGGCCAAGGAAGCCTTCCCGAAATGGGCCAACACCCCGGCCAAGGAACGCGCGCGGCTGATGCGCAAGCTGGGTGAACTGATCGACCAGAACGTACCGCAACTGGCCGAACTGGAAACCCTGGACACCGGCCTGCCGATCCACCAGACCAAAAACGTGCTGATCCCGCGCGCCTCGCACAACTTCGATTTCTTCGCCGAAGTCTGCACGCGCATGGACGGCCACACCTACCCGGTCGACGACCAGATGCTCAACTACACCCTGTACCAGCCGGTCGGTGTGTGTGGCCTGGTGTCGCCGTGGAACGTGCCGTTCATGACCGCCACCTGGAAGACCGCGCCGTGCCTGGCCCTGGGCAACACCGCGGTGCTGAAGATGAGCGAACTGTCGCCGCTGACCGCCAACGAACTGGGCCGCCTGGCCGTGGAAGCCGGCATTCCCAATGGCGTGCTCAACGTGATCCAGGGTTACGGCGCCACCGCCGGCGACGCCCTGGTGCGCCACCCGGACGTGCGCGCGATCTCCTTCACCGGCGGTACCGCCACCGGCAGGAAGATCATGCAGACCGCCGGCCTGAAGAAGTACTCCATGGAACTGGGCGGCAAGTCGCCGGTGCTGATCTTCGAGGATGCCGACCTGGAGCGGGCACTGGACGCCGCGCTGTTCACCATCTTCTCGCTCAACGGCGAGCGCTGCACCGCCGGTAGCCGGATCTTCATCCAGGAAAGCGTGTACCCGCAGTTCGTCGCCGAGTTCGCGGCGCGCGCCAAGCGACTGATCGTGGGCGATCCGACCGATCCGAAGACCCAGGTCGGCTCGATGATCACCCAGGCGCACTACGACAAGGTCACCGGCTACATCCGCATCGGCATCGAGGAAGGCGCCACCCTGCTCGCCGGTGGCCTGGAGCGCCCGGCCAACCTGCCGGCGCACCTCGCCAAGGGCCAGTTCATCCAGCCGACCGTGTTCGCCGACGTGAACAACCGGATGCGCATCGCCCAGGAAGAAATCTTCGGCCCGGTGGTCTGCCTGATCCCGTTCAAGGACGAGGCCGAAGCGCTGCAACTGGCCAACGACACCGAGTACGGCCTGGCCTCGTACATCTGGACCCAGGACATCGGCAAGGCCCACCGCCTTGCCCGTGGCATCGAGGCCGGCATGGTGTTCATCAACAGCCAGAACGTCCGCGACCTGCGCCAGCCGTTCGGCGGCGTGAAAGGCTCGGGTACCGGTCGCGAAGGCGGCCAGTACAGCTTCGAGGTGTTCGCCGAGATCAAGAACGTGTGCATCTCGATGGGCAGCCACCACATTCCGCGTTGGGGTGTGTAAGCCCGCCTAGATCCAGGGTGTACACCGAACCTGTGGGAGCGGGTTCACCCGCGATTGCGGTGGTGGCTTCACTACCGCAATCGCGGCGGCTCGGCGTTCCGATAAACCCGCTCCCACAGGGGTCCGCGTAACGAACAAGAAACCAGGAGTTCCACCATGGGCGAAGTCGTCCTGGCAGCCAAGGTCTGCCACGTCCCCTCGATGTACCTGTCGGAGTTGCCCGGCAAGCACCACGGCTGTCGTGAAGCGGCCATCGCCGGGCACAAGGAAATCGGCCGCCGCGCCCGCGAACTGGGCGCCGATACCGCCGTGGTGTTCGATGTGCACTGGCTGGTCAACAGCGCCTACCACATCAACTGCGGCGAGCATTTCAAAGGCGTCTACACCAGCAACGAACTGCCGCATTTCATCAAGGACATGGCCTTCGAGTATCCCGGCTGTCCTGAACTGGGCGAACTGATCGCCGCCGAGGCCAACGCCGCCGGTGTGCGTACCCAGGCCCACAATATCCCGAGCCTGGAGCTGGAATACGGCACCCTGGTGCCGATGCGCTACATGCATATGGGCGTGCCGGAGGAAGAACGCCTGAAGGTGGTGTCCATCGCCGCCTGGTGCGCCTGGCACCGTCTGGAGGACAGCCTGGCCTTCGGCGCCGCCGTGCGCCGGGCCATCGACAAGAGCGACCGCAAGGTCCTGGTGCTGGCCTCCGGCTCCCTCTCCCACCGTTTCTCCGACGACCGCAACGCCGAAGCCAACATCCACAACTGGACCCGCGAATTCGACAAGCAGGTCGACCTGCGCGTGGTGGAACTGTGGAAGCAGGGTCGCTTCAAGGAGTTCTGCGCGATGCTCCCCGACTACGCCACGGCCTGCTACGGCGAAGGCGGCATGCACGACACCGCGATGCTCCTCGGCCTGCTCGGCGGCGCCGATTACGACAAGCCGGTGGAGGTCCTGACCGAGGCCTTCGGCAGCTCCGGCACCGGGCAGATCAACGCCATCTTCCCGCTCTGATTCCAAGGAGGCCCCATGCCCCATTTCATCGCTGAAATCACCGACAACATCGAAGCCCAGGCCGACCTGCCCGGCCTGTTCGAGAAGGTCCATGCCACCCTCGGCGCCAGCGGCGTGTTTCCCCTGGGCGGCATCCGCAGCCGCGCGGTGCGCCTGGACACCTGGCGCATGGCCGACGGCAAGCACGACTACGCCTTCGTCCATATGACCCTGAAGGTCGGCCACGGCCGCGACCTGGAAACCCGCACGAAAGTCGCCGAGCAGCTCTTTGCCGTGATCACCGAGCACTTCGCCGCCCTGCAGGCCGAGCGCTTGCTGGCCCTGTCGTTCGAGATGAGCGAACTGCACCCGCAACTCAACTTCAAGCAAAACAACGTCCACGCGTTTCTCGACAACCAGGCGGGTTGACCTCCCCGCCTGAAAATCCCATGGCCACTCTGACAAAAAGTACAAGATCATGAGCACAGCCAATACCGCAGATAGCGTCACCCTTGCCCGTCAGGATTCGACCCATTCCACCGTGACCTGGCGGCTGATGCCGCTGTTGCTGGTGTGTTACCTGTTCGCCCACCTCGACCGCATCAACATCGGCTTCGCCAAGATGCAGATGAGCACCGACCTGCACTTCAGCGACACCGTGTACGGCTTCGGCGCCGGACTGTTCTTCATTGCCTATGCGCTGTTCGGCGTGCCGAGCAACATTGCCCTGGATCGCTTCGGCCCGCGGCGCTGGATCGCCACGCTGATGGTGGTCTGGGGCGCGCTTTCGACCAGCATGCTGCTGGTACAGACGCCCACCGGCTTCTATGTGCTGCGCTTCCTCCTGGGCGTGGCCGAGGCCGGGTTTTTCCCGGGTATCCTGGTCTATCTCAACCGGTGGTATCCGGCCCGGCGCCGCGCCGGGATCACCGCGCTGTTCGCCATCGCCGTGCCCATGGCCGGGGTGATCGGCGGGCCGCTGTCGGGTGGCATCCTCGAGCTGTTCCAAGACGCCGCCGGCCTGCGCGGCTGGCAGTGGATGTTCCTGATCGAGGGTGCGCCGGTCATCCTGCTCGGCATGGTCGTCCTCAAGTGCCTGCCGGACAGCTTCGCCAGTGTCGACTGGTTGAGCGCCGAGCAAAAACAAAGCCTGCGCGACGAGCTGGACAAGGAAGAGCAACGCAAGTCGATCACTTCCTTCAGCGGCATCCTCGGCGACGCCCGGGTCTGGCTGCTGGTGGCGGTGTACTGCGCGGTCATGCTGGCGGTGAACACTCTGGCCTTCTGGATGCCGACCCTGATCCACGCCGCCGGCATCGGCAGCGACGGCCGTGTCGGCCTGCTCAGCGCCGTGCCGTACCTGGCCGGCTGCTGCTTCATGATCGCCTGCGGGCGCTCCTCGGACCGCCGCCGCGAAAGACGCTGGCACCTGTGCGTACCGCTGCTGATGTCCGCCGTCGGCATCGCCGTGGCCGGCATATCACCACAGAACCCGACCCTGGTGATGAGCGGCCTGATCGTCGCCGGCATGGGCGCCAGCGCGGCCCTGCCGATGTTCTGGCAATTGCCCCCGGCCTTCCTGGCCAACACCACCCAGGCCGCCGGCATCGCCCTGATCAGCTCGTTCGGCAGCATCGCTTCGTTCGCCGCGCCCTACCTGATCGGCTGGATGCGCGACACCACCCACAGCGCCAGCCTTGCCCTGTACGTGCTGGCCTTCTTCATCACCCTTGGCGGCCTGCTGGTGCTGCGCACCCACGCCGCCACCGTCAACCCTCAGTAAGAGACTCGATCATGCTCGACCACAGCCAGATCCTCAGCGCCGCGGCCCAACTGGACCGGGCCGAACGCAACCGCGAACAGGTGCGCCAGTTTTCCCTGGAGCACCCCGGCATCACCATCGAGGACGCCTATGCCATCCAGCGCGCCTGGGTGGCGCAGAAGATCAAGGACGGGCGCAAGCTGGTCGGCCACAAGATCGGCCTGACCTCTCGCGCCATGCAGGTTTCTTCCAACATCACCGAACCGGACTACGGCGCGCTGCTGGACGACATGCTGTTCGAGGAAGGCAGCGACATCCCGTTCGAGCGCTTCATCGTGCCGCGCGTGGAAGTGGAGCTGGCGTTCATCCTCGGCAAGCCGCTGAAGGGGCCGAATGTCACGGTGTTCGATGTGCTCGACGCCACCGAGTGGGTGATTCCGGCCCTGGAAATCATCGACGCGCGCATCCAGCAGGTCGATCCGCAGACCCAGGTCACCCGCAAGGTCTTCGACACCATCTCCGACAACGCGGCCAACGCCGGCGTGGTCATGGGCGGACGCCCGGTGCGGCCGACCGATATCGACCTGCGCAAGGTCCCCGCAGTGCTTTACCGCAACGGCGTGATCGAGGAATCCGGGGTTTCCGCCGCCGTGCTCAACCACCCGGCCAAGGGCGTGGCGTGGCTGGCCAACAAGCTGGCGCCGTACGACGTCACCCTGGAGGCCGGGCAGATCATCCTCGGCGGCTCCTTCACCCGCCCGGTGGCGGCGCGCCCGGGCGATACCTTCCATGTCGACTACGACATGCTCGGCTCCATCGCCTGCCGTTTCGTCTGATCAGGAGGTCTCCATGGACATGCCCATCAACCGCTTCAAGCAGCGCCTGCAGCAGGACCAGGCGCAGATCGGCCTGTGGCTCGGCCTGGCCGACGCCTACTGCGCGGAGCTGGCGGCCAACGCCGGTTTCGACTGGCTGCTGATCGACGGCGAGCACGCGCCGAACGACCTGCGCGGCATGCTCGCGCAACTGCAGGCGGTGGCGCCCTATGCCAGCGAGGCGATCATCCGCCCGGTGATCGGCGACACCGCGCTGATCAAGCAGATCCTCGATATCGGCGCGCAGACCTTGCTGGTGCCGATGGTCGACAGTGCCGAGCAGGCGCGGCAACTGGTGCGTGCCATGCATTACCCGCCCAGGGGCGTGCGTGGCGTGGGTAGCGCGCTGGCGCGGGCGTCGCGCTGGAACAGCATTCCCGGGTACCTCGATCACGCCGATGCGCAGATGTGCCTGCTGGTGCAGATCGAGAACCTGGAGGCGCTGGCTAACCTGGACGAGATCGTGGCCGTGGAAGGAGTCGATGGCGTGTTCATAGGGCCGGCGGACTTGAGTGCGTCCATGGGCCATCGCGGCAATCCGGGGCACCCGCAGGTTCAGGCGGCGATCGAGGACGCCATCCTGCGGATCACCAAGGCCGGCAAGGCGGCGGGGATCCTCAGCGCCGACGAGAAACTGGCCCGGCGCTATATCGAACTGGGGGCCAGGTTCGTCGCGGTGGGGGTGGATACCACGGTGCTGATGCGCGGGTTGCAGGGCTTGGCGGCGAAGTTCAAGGAAGGCCAGGTGGTACAGCCAACCTCCGGCGGCGTCTATTAGTCAGTCATCGCTGGCAAGCCAGCTCCCACAGGTCCATGAGCTGGACTCGATACCTGTGGGAGCCGGCGTTGCCGGCGATGAGGCCGGTGCAGTCACCGCCGCACCTGCTTCAGTTCATCCAGCAGCCCCAGCAGCTGCTTCAGCTTCTCCTCCCCGAACTGCCCCTGCAACGCCTGGTAGTTGGCCTCCATGCACTGGCTCATCGAGGCAAAGCACTGCTCGCCTTTCTCCGCCAGCTCCACCAGCACCCGCCGCTGGTCAGTCTCGGCCTTGCGCCGTTTCACCAGTCCCGCCGCCTCCATGCGCACCAGCACGCCGGTCATGCTCGGCTTGAGGATGCAGGCCTGGTCGGCCAGCCGGTAGATCTCCATCTCGCCCTGCTGGCGCAGGATACGGATCACCCGCCACTGCTGTTCGGTCAGGCCGTGTTCGTTGAGGGAGGGACGGAAAAAGCGCATCGCGGCTTCGCGGGCTTGCAACAAGGTCAGGGTCAGGGACTGGCGAGGACGGCTGGACATGAAGTGGTAAGGGGCTCAGATTGATCTTGTTAACACTTTAACAAAAAGTCCGGCCGCTAACAGTGCGTGGCATCACCGATCAAATGCACCGGCACGGAGGGGCAAGACAGCATCCCCTGCAACGGCGTTAATGACAGCCTTTCTTCCCTCCTTAAAGGAAACCTGCCATGACCCTGCACGCCGCCAAACACGACATCCAGCTCAGCGAACTCGACGCCTGGGGCACCGTTGCCGACCTGGGTTCGGAGATTCTCGAAGGTGAAGTCCGCGCCTTCGGCAAGATGACCTTCGGCGCACCGACCGACGCCATCAGCAGTGCCTATTTCGGCACTACCCAAGGCAGGTTCCGCATGGTCTACCCGTTCAATGAACAGGCCGTGGTGGTAACGGGCGCGGTGCGCCTGACCGACGAAAGCACCGGGCAGGTCACCGAGTACAAGGTGGGTGACAGCTGGTTCGTGACCAAGGGCACGCCGGTGCTGTGGGAAATCCTGAGCGAGAGCTTCGTGAAGCACTACTTCGCGGTGGCCTGAGTTTCTTTATAAACCTTGAGGGCTTGCCAGCGATGAAGCCCTCAAGATCTACACCGCAGCCCGAAGCGAAGCCGCAAAGATCGTCCACATCGCCCGCAACCGCCGCTCGTACGCCGCCTGCCCGGCATAGATCAGCTCGACGATCAGGCTGTCGACCACCCCGAGATAGGCATCCACGAACAGCTCTCGCCTGCCCCCGTCCAGTTGCGGGAACTGGCGTTCCAGCGCCTTGCCGAAGACCTCGCCCATCCGCGCCAGATAGCCCTCGAAACCCGAGGAGACCAAGGGCCGCAGGTCCGCCGGCGGAAAGAACGCCGCCCGCAGCAGGAAGCGCAAATGCGCCGACGCCAGGAAGCGCTCGGACAACTGCTGCGCATACAGCGCCCCCGGCAAGCCGTCATCGGCGGCAAAACAGCCTTCCACATAGAGCCGCTCGGCCTCGATGGCCCGCTCGAACACCGCTTCGAACAGGTCCACCTTGCCGCTGAAATGGGCATACAACGACGGTTTACGCATACCCACTGCCACGGCGATATCGTTGAGCGAGGCGGCGTCGTAGCCGGATTCGGCGAACTGCTCGACAGCTACCAGGCAAATCTTCTCCGCCGAAGGCGACAGCACTCTCATTGCATAACTTCCTTGATCAAACGGGCGAATATTCCACGACCTAGCGACCGATAGGTAGTCACCTCGGGCCAGCCTGGTGCGATCCGCCCAGGCTCAGGTCAACCCATGTTCGACTGTCGCTTCAGCTCAGGACCAGGCCCGCCAGGCTACTGCTGCGGAAGTCCTTGGGTGATTGCTCGAACTGTTTCTTGAACGAACGGCTGAAGTGCGCCGAATCGGTGAAGCCCCACTTGTAAGCGATGGTGGTGATCGATTCGGTCTTGTGGATCGGGTTGGCGAGGTCGTCGGCGCTGCGTTGCAGGCGTGCACGCTGGATATAGCGGCAGACGCTGTCGCCCTGCTCTTCGAACAGGCGATACAGGTGGCGTACCGATATGTTCAGGCGGCTGGCCAGGCTGACCGGGGTCAGGCCGGGCTGACCAAGGGACTCATCGATGACCTTCTGCACATAGCTGCGCAAATCGGCGCCTTGCAAGGCGGCAGGCGCACGGCTGTCGTGGTCGCTGCCTTCGAGGGCCGAGCCCAGCAGCGACAGGAAGGCGCTGTGCAGCGCGTCGCCTTCGGCTTGTTCGCCATCCTGGGTGCCGCTCTCCTTGCACAACTGGTCCATCAGCAGGTGCAGCATGCGCCCGCAGGCCTTGCTCTGGGAGATCTTGCCGAAGATCCGCTGGTCACTGCCCAGCTGGCGGCAGACTTCATCGCGGGACAGGCCGAGGGACGCGTGTTCGATCAGGCCGAAGGGCGTGATTTCGCAGGCGCCCACCGAGTCCATCAGCAGCATCTCGCCGGGAGCCAGTTGCAGGCTGGTGCCGTTCTGGGTGATCTGGGAAAAACCGGTGCGCTGGCTGACCAGGAAGCAATGCCGGTCGTTGTCGCGATCGGCCTTGAGACCGTTACGGCGGATTACCCCGGCGTTGGTGCGCAGGTTGGCCATGCCCAGGCCACCCCGCGACCAGGTGGAAATCTCGCCGATGAACAGCGAGCGGTTGAACGCAAGTTCGGTTTCGAAATACCCGCACGTTGCCTGCATTGCCGCGTTCCAGCGATCCAGGGCCGAGCCGGTAGCCTGATGGATACTCATGACGTACCTCCACAGTGGCATCTTGTTTTTGTCGGGCAATAGTTAACATGTTATCTATATGCACGCAACAATTCTGTAAGCACCTGTGTGGAAGCATATTGAGTGCCAACCTTTCGGTAGGTTGGTTTACACCGAGCCTGTGGGATCTCGGTCAGGCCTGGGTCAGCAGTCTCTTGAAACCAATCAACGCAGTCAGCAACAGCTCCCTCTGCTGCGAATCAACGCGGATATACCGCCGAAACGCCGGCATCCGGTTGACCACTTCACTACCGCCCATATGCTCCAGGACCACCGTCCACTGCCCTTCGGCGCGCTCCAGGCGCAGGCGTTTGAAATCCAGTGGCATCAGCGCCTGGTACAGCGTCCGGTCCTGCTCCAGGCGCTGGCGCAGGGTCTCCATCAACCCCGCCTCACCGCCCTTCTGCTTCCAGCCCAGACCGCTGCGACGAATCGCGCCAGTGTGGTGCAATTCCAGAGTCGCACTGCCCGCGGATGCGGCACTGCATTGCAAACGGAACTCGCAGACCACGATGTGCATGAGCAGCTGCGATTCGGTGCGCTCGCGCACCTCGAACGCCACCGCGTCCGCCAGGCTGAAACAGGCCCGGCCGGGCTCCAGTACCTGGCACCCGGCCAGGCCGAGATTGCGTCGCAAATGCTCCAGAGTCACCCCCGGGCGATAGCCCGAGGGTGCACGGTCAAACAGTTTTTGCCAGAGGTTCGGCGTAGTGGCTGCCATGATGGACTCCAGGTTCGTTGGCAAACTCCTTCGCCAGGACGTCCTCGACCGAGGCTGGCTTGAACGGATTGACCCGCTGCACCACCAGCGTCCAGAACAGCGCATAGGCCGCGGTGCCCCCGAGCATCCAGGCAAACGGCACATAGACGTCCGCAGGATTCATGCCCGGCGGGGTGATGAACCACATGCCCAGGACAATACCGACGCTCGACAGGATCTGCGGCAGCGGGAACAGCGGCGAGCGGTAGGCACGCGGCAGGTCCGGGCGGCGGATGCGCAGGATCACCACCGACAGGGTCACCAGCAGGTACGCGGTGCTCCAGGCGCAGACCGCCGCCAGCACCAGGTGCATGATGTTGTCGGTGTTGCCGCCCAGGTACAGGGCGTGCAGGCAGGGAATCAGCATCGCCACCAGGATGCACAGCAGCGGGGTCTTGAAACGCGGGTGCAAGTAGGTGAAGACCCTGGGCAGCGCGCCGTCCACGGCCATGCCATAGAGGATGCGCGGCACGCCGGCCATCAGGGTATTGATGGTCGCGGCCCCGGCGAACAGGAAGCCGATGCCCAGCCACAGCGGGCCGATGTCACCCATCACCTGCTCGGCGAATTTCGGAATGGCCATCGGCGTGTCGAGAAGATGCACGCCGGAAGCAGCGTCGAGCACCACGTTCTCCACCTGGCGCTTCATGGCTGCGCCGTAGATGAACATGCAACTGGCCACGCCCAGCAGGCCGAGGGCCATGGCCCGCGGCATGGTCCGCGCCGAGCGGCGCAGGTCCGGGGCCAGCGGGGTGACGAACTCGCAGCCGACGAACATGAACATCGCCATGCCCACCAGGGACAGCACGGTGACCAGGTCAGTCCCGACCATGGACTCGCCGAACCAGCCATCCAGTTGCACCGCCGGCGCGGCGACCAGGCCAAGCACGCCGAACACCATCAGGGTGGTCCACATGCCGAAGGTGAGGATGATTTCCGCCTTGCCGAAGGCGCTGACGCCGAAGGCATTGAGGATCGCGAAGACCACCACGAAGCCCACCCCCAGCAGCCAGGAGCCGCCGGCGGACTCGGCCAGGGTGTTGAGGTGTTCGAAGTTCACCAGGGCCATGACCCCGGCGAGGATGGTCTCGGCGGTACCGGCGAAGATATGCACGATCAGGTACGCCGAGAGGGTACCGGTAATCGCGAAGAAACGGCCCATGCCGCAGTTGATGTAGTCGTAGACCGAGCCGGTGGTCGGCAGGATCGCCGCGGCTTCGGCGAAGGTGGTCGATTGCGCCAGCATCAACAGCACCGCGATCAGCATCGCCATGGCGAAGGCACTGCCGCCGATGCCGAAGCCCATGGTCGCGGTCAGGATGACAGGGCTGGCCATGATCAGGCCGATGGTGCTGGCCAGGGCGGTGGGAAACCCGATCGTGCCCCGGTTCAGGTGCGCGCTGAGCGTGTCGTTGAGCGACATGGTGAAGACCTCAAGTGCCGTTGTTATGGTTGTGCGCCACTCTGCGCCGCACTCCATTGCACGTCTTGCCCCAGGCTGCCGGGGGTTTTGTTGCTGGCTGCCAGGCCTTGAGAGGGAGGTTGTCGGTCAGGGCCTCATCGCCGGCAACGCCGGCTCCCACAGGTA
>NZ_JBMAWR010000013.1:0-158236 GCF_048586865.1 Pseudomonas bharatica
TACTGCGTCGTCTTAGCGATCCTTGAGCCTATCAGGCCGCCGCAGCACCCCCATCTGCAACCCGAACGGCCGAAACACCGCATTCAACGAGTTGAGCGTCGGATTCCCCTCCCCCTGCTCGATCTGGATCAGGGTCCGCACGGAAATCTTGCACATGCGGGCGAACTGGGTCTGCTGCAGCTTCGCCACCTCCACCCGCAACTTACGCACCGCCTGGCCCAGCTCCAACGAGCCATCGGCAATCCCCTGCAGTACGCCTTCGATCAGCAAAGCGCGAATCTCGATCGAAACCGTCATAGCAATCCCCAACCTTTCATACGTTGTTCAAGGTTCTTCAACGCGATGGCCGGGTGGTTCATGACCGCATCCGGCAAGCCCACCAGCAAATCCGGCAGTGCCATCAACCCAAGGGCATCCTGGCGCAGACGTTCGAATGCCTGCTGCGGGTCCACAAGCGGCGCCAGCAACTGGCAAGCCGCGAGCCAATCGACCTCGCCGCCCCGCTCCACGGGCGAAGCCCACTTGGTCGTGCGGGTGATGCCTTCCGTATCCATGACCATGGGTGCCAGGTCGTAGATCGGCGCCAGCCGCAGTTGGGCATCGCTGCGGATGATCGCGGTGTTGCGGCCATGGTTGTCGGAGTTGCCGAGGATCTTGTTGATCAGGTCGCGGCGCAGGTACTCAGCCACCAGGTCAGGCACCTGGGCCTTCTGCCCGGCTTTTATCCACAGCCCGGCAAGGGACTGAATAACTTCCAGATGGTCCATCCGGCTGCCCGGCTCGGTTACCCCGGCCAGCGAATACACGGACTCCACGGCCAGTCGCTCGACACCTTCGGCACCGATCCGACGGTCGAATCGCTTCATCCAAAGGCTGGGTCTATGACCCTCCTTCAGCTCGGGCGTCGTCACCGTGTCGATACCCAAGCTTTGCAGCGCCTTGTAGTACAGGTATTCGGCACGCAGGATGGTCTGATCATTGTCCAGCGCCTGGTTGCGGGCGAACTTCACGAACCAGTGGCAGGTAGCCCGGTCATCCTTCAGCACCGCGTCCGGATAGAGCTGACCGTCGCCGCCTTCGGTCAGCAACAGCTTGGGCGCCTCGCCACCCGCCCCCGTCGCGCCGCCGATGGCCGCGCCTTGCTCGTAGGCGTATTCAAGAAAGCGCTGATCGCGGCTGACCACATCATCGAAGCTGAAACCCATGGGCGCCGTGCTATCCAGCCCTTCCATCGACTCCTTGATACGCAGGTTGCCGATCGGTGCCGGGGTGCTGCGAGCCAGCAGGAAAAGGTCGTCAGCCAGACCTTCCGGCTTTTCCCGACCCATATGCCTGAGGAGAAAGCGTTTGGCTGCACCGGACGGCGCGATGTCATGCAGGAAGGCCGGGGCCTTTTTCCCATGCTGAGGACCGAAATCCACCGGCAACCGGACACTGACCGCCTTGTCGAACGTGCTTTCGTAGGCATCCAGATTGGCGCCAACGTAAGCCGAGGTGTAACCGTACTGGCAGGAGCCGAGGAAGCCCTTCTCGGGCTCGGCAAAATTCAAGGCCATGGCGTCCTGCCATTTGCCTTGGGCGTGGAGCTGTAGGGTCAAGGTGTACATGGAGGGCTCTATCAGCGTGAACGGTCTTATCTGCAATATAGTGCAATTCACGCAAGCAGCCATGGCATTTATCTGTATTAAAGTGCAGAAATTCAAGAAATTTGGCTGAAAATCTGCATTTAAATGCAGATCATCAGAATAAAAAAAGGGGAGCAATTCGCTCCCCGATGAGGTTAACCGTTTACCGCCGAAGGCTGTCTCAGCCTTCGATCTCGATGAGGATTTCGCCCGGGTTGACGCGGTCGCCCTTGGCGATGTGGATGGCGGCAACCTTGCCGGCGATCGGCGATTGCACTTCGGTTTCCATCTTCATCGCTTCGGTGATCAGTACTGCCTGACCGGCCTTGACCACGTCGCCTTCCTTGACCAGCACATCGACGATGTTGCCCGGCATGGAGGTGCTGATATGGCCCGGTTCGCTGGCCTGCTTGCGCTTGCTGCCGCCGCCGCCGACGAATTCGTTGAGCGGTTCGAACACCACTTCTTCCGGCATGCCGTCGATGGACAGGTAGAAGTGACGCTTGCCTTCGGCCTTGACGCCGACACCGGTGATGTCGACGCGGTAGGTTTCACCGTGGACGTCGATGACGAACTCGGTCGGCACGCCTTCGCCGCTGGCCGAGGCCACCGCGCCAGCTTCCGGAATCGGCAGCAGCACTTCCGGAGTCAGGGTGCCGGCTTCGCGTTCTTCGAGGAACTTGCGTCCGATATCCGGGAACATGGCGAAGGTCAGCACGTCTTCTTCGGAGTGCGCGAGGTTGCCGATATCGGCACGCAGCTTGGCCATTTCCGGCTTGAGCAGGTCGGCCGGACGTACGTCGATGACCTCTTCGCTACCGATGGCCTGGCGCCGCAGTTGTTCGTTGACCACGCCCGGAGCCTTGCCGTAGCCGCCTTGCAGGTACAGCTTCACCTCGTTGGTGATGGTTTTGTAGCGTTCGCCGGCCAGCACGTTGAAGAACGCCTGGGTGCCGACGATCTGCGAAGTCGGGGTAACCAGCGGCGGGAAACCAAGGTCTTCGCGAACCCGTGGAATCTCTGCCAGCACTTCGTTCATGCGATTGAGTGCGCCCTGCTCCTTGAGCTGGTTGGCGAGGTTGGAAATCATGCCGCCCGGCACCTGGTTGACCTGCACGCGGGTGTCGACCGAAGTGAATTCGCTTTCGAACTGGTGGTACTTCTTGCGCACGGCGTAGAAGTACAGGCCGATTTCCTGCAGCAGTTCCAGGTCAAGGCCAGTGTCGAACTCGCTGCCCTTGAGTGCGGCGACCATGGATTCGGTACCCGGGTGGCTGGTACCCCAGGCGAAGCTGGAGATGGCGGTGTCGATGTGGTCCGCGCCGTTCTCCACTGCCTTGAGCTGGCACATGGCGGCCAGGCCGGCGGTGTCGTGGGAGTGGATGAACACCGGCAGCGATTGCTCGGCCTTCAGCGCCTTGACCAGCTCGCCGGTGGCGAACGGGGTCAGCAGGCCGGCCATGTCCTTGATCGCGACCGAGTCGCAACCCATGGCTTCCATCTGCTTGGCCTGGGCGACGAAAGCGTCGATGGTGTGCACCGGGCTGGTGGTGTAGGCGATGGTGCCCTGGGCGTGCTTGCCGGCAGCCTTCACCGCTTCGATGGCGACGCGCAGGTTACGCACGTCGTTCATGGCGTCGAAGATGCGGAACACGTCGATGCCGTTGACTGCGGCCTTGGCCACGAAAGCCTTGACCACGTCATCGCTGTAGTGGCGGTAGCCCAGCAGGTTCTGACCACGCAGAAGCATCTGCAGGCGCGTGTTGGGCAGCGCGGCGCGCAGCTTGCGCAGGCGCTCCCACGGGTCTTCCTTGAGGAAGCGCACGCAGGCGTCGAAGGTCGCGCCACCCCAGACTTCCAGCGACCAGTAGCCGACCTTGTCGAGCTTGTCGCAGATCGGCAGCATGTCTTCGGTGCGCATGCGGGTGGCCAGCAGGGACTGGTGGGCGTCGCGCAGGATAGTGTCGGTTACGAAGATTTTCTTGGACATTATGGGTTCCTCACAGGCCTGCATGCGCGGCGATGGCGGCGGCGATGGCGAGCGCCAGCTCTTCGGGTTTGCGCTTGATCGAGTAATTGGTCAGTTCCGGATGGCTTTCCACGAAGCTGGTGTTGAACTGGCCACTGCGGAATTCCGGATTGCGCAGGATTTCC
Source organism: Pseudomonas bharatica (assembly GCF_048586865.1). NCBI lineage: Bacteria > Pseudomonadati > Pseudomonadota > Gammaproteobacteria > Pseudomonadales > Pseudomonadaceae > Pseudomonas > Pseudomonas bharatica. Next base: position 3,780 of record NZ_JBMAWR010000013.1, read on the forward strand.
TGGTAGTACGCGGCGGTGGTCTTGACCCCTTGCACGCGCATGTCGTCCAGGGCGCGCAGGCCGCGGTCCATGGCTTCTTCCCAGGTCAGCGCCCAGACCACCAGTTTCAGGCACATGGAGTCGTAGAACGGCGGAATGGTGTAGCCGGTGTAGATCGCCGTGTCGGTACGTACCCCGGGGCCGCCGGGGGCGTAGTAACGGGTGATCTTGCCGAAGCTTGGCAGGAAGTTGTTCTTCGGGTCTTCGGCATTGATGCGGAACTGCAGGGCGAAGCCACGGTGCTGGATATCTTCCTGCTTGACCGAAAGCGGCAGGCCCGAGGCGATGCGGATCTGTTCGCGAACGATATCGATGCCGGTGATTTCCTCGGTGATGGTGTGTTCCACCTGCACCCGGGTGTTCATTTCCATGAAGTACACCTCGCCCTCGGCGAGCAGGAACTCCACGGTACCGGCGTTCTCATAGCCGACCGCCTTGGCCGCGCGCACCGCCAGGTCGCCGATGTAGGCGCGCTGCTCCGGGGTGAGCTGCGGGCTCGGGGCGATCTCGATCAGCTTCTGGTTGCGGCGCTGGATCGAGCAATCACGCTCGAACAGGTGCACCACGTTGCCGAAGCTGTCGCCAATGATCTGGGCTTCGATGTGCTTTGGGTTGACGATGCATTTTTCCAGGAAGACTTCCGCCGAACCGAAGGCCTTGGTGGCTTCGGAGATCACCCGCGGGAAGGCCTGTTCCAGCTCCTCGCGGCTGTTGCAGCGACGGATACCGCGGCCGCCACCGCCGGAGGTGGCCTTGAGCATCACCGGGTAACCGATGCGGTCGCCTTCGTTCAAGGCTTCGTGGATGTCGGCGACGTTGCCTTCGGTGCCCGGGGTCACCGGGACGCCGGCCTTGATCATGCTGCGGCGGGCTTCGGTCTTGTCGCCCATGCGGCGAATGACTTCCGCTGCCGGGCCGATGAACTTGATCCCGCGTTCGGCACAGATATCCGCCAATTCCGCGTTTTCCGAGAGGAAACCGTAGCCGGGGTGCAGGGCGTCGCAACCGGTTTCCACCGCCAGGTTCACAAGCTTGCGCGGGTTCAGGTAGCCGGCCAGGGGCTCGGCACCGATGCTGTGGGCCTCGTCGGCGCGCTTGACGTGCAGGGCGTGCCGGTCGGCGTCGGAATAGATCGCTACCGAGCGGATGCCCATCTCGGCGCAGGCCCGCACGATCCGAACTGCGATTTCACCCCGGTTGGCGATCAGGATTTTTTTTATCACTGGAGTCTTCCCAAAGCCGCTGGACAATCGACCCGAATTGGCGGGTCGGCGCGTGACCAGAATCACCTGGCCAGTCGTGCAATCACCCTAGCGCCGTGTGTGAATAAACAAAAATCAATAATTATTAGGGGCTCCATTAACAATTGCTTATAGTGCAGTAACAAGGTTTTTCACAGGGCTGGGGATAACGTGCGTAAGTCATTGATGCGTATGACATTGCGTCAATTGCAGATCTTCAATGAAGTGTGTGATTTGCGGTCGTATAGCCGCGCTGCGGAAGAGATGGCGCTGACGCAACCCGCCGTTAGTCTACAGATTCGCCAGTTGGAAGAATTGGTCGGCCAACCCTTGTTCGAGTATGTCGGCAAGAAGCTGTACCTCACCGAAGCCGCCGAAGCCTTGCAACGCGCCAGCCGAGACATCTTTGGCCGCCTGGAAAGCCTCGACATGCAGCTGTCGGACATGCAGGGCTCGCTCCAGGGCCAGTTGAAGCTGGCCGTGGAATCCAGCGCCAAGTATTTCGTGCCGCACCTGTTCGCGGCGTTCAAGCGGCTGCACCCGGAGGTCAACCTGACCCTGACCGTGGTCAACCGTGCCCAGGCGATCCGCCGCCTATCCGACAACCGCGACGACCTGATCATCATGTCCATGGTCCCGCAGGACATGGGCCTGGAGTTCCTGCCGTTCCTCAACAACCCCATCGTTGCCGTCGCCCCGCCGGATCATCCGCTGTGCAAGCTGGACAGCCTGCGCCTGCAGGACCTGGAGCCGCATACCTTGCTGGTCCGCGAGCAGGGCTCGGGTACGCGCAAGGCGTGTGAAGAGTATTTCAAGGAGAAGCGCGTGCACTTCACCCAGACGCTGGAAGTGGCGTCAGCCGACGCCCAGCGCGAGTGCGTGATTGCCGGCCTGGGAATCGCCTTGCTGACCCGCCACGCGCTGAATCTGGAACTGGCTACCGGCGTGTTGCGCGAGCTGCCGGTGGAAGAGCTGCCGCTGTATCGCAGCTGGTGCGTGGTGCAATCCAAGGCCAAGCGGCAATCGCCGGTGGCCCTGGCCTTTCTTGCATTCATTCGCAGCGAACGTGCGCAGATCAGCTGCCTTGTTGAACGCTTCTCCGGGGTTCTGCCGCCGACACCTGCCATACGTTGAAGCGTTGCAGATCACCGAAATCGGTGATGTCCTGAAGCAGGCGACGCTGCTCGGACCAGCTTTCGATCGCGCGGCGGTACTCCATGCGACGCTGGTCCTTTTCCTGCTGCTTGCGGGATTTGGCGCTGGGTTGATACGAGCCATCGAAGTCACGAGCCATTTCATATCTCCCTGATCGAGTGCGTACGGGAGTTTCAAAATGAATCGTGAAGTTGACGGTTTAACGGCGGGAGGGTGACAGGGGTGTTAAGGGTGATGAAACGCTGGCGCAGTTTGCAGGAACCTGTGGGAGCGGGTTCACCCGCGATTACGGTAGTGAATTCCCCATCGCTATCACGGGTAAACCCGCTCCCACATTTGAGCCAATGAGCCCTTAATCTTCCATGTTCTTCAATGACTTCGGCGACAGCCGCAGGCTGCGCAGGCTGCGCTTCACGCTCTTCAGGTGATTGACCAGGCTCGGCCCACGGGCCATGGCCACGCCCATCGCCAGCACGTCGATCACCACCAGGTGGGCGATGCGCGAGGTCAGCGGCGTGTAGATTTCGGTGTCTTCGTGCACGTCGATGGCCAGGTTGACCGTCGACAGCTCGGCCAGCGGGGTCTGGCTCGGACACAGGGTGATAAGGTTGGCGCCGCTTTCCCGCACGATATTGGCGGTGATGAGCAGGTCCTTGGAGCGGCCGGACTGGGAAATGCACACCGCGACATCGCCCGGTTTCAGGGTCACCGCCGACATCGCCTGCATGTGCGGGTCGGAATAGGCCGCCGCGCTGAGCAGCAGGCGGAAGAACTTGTGCTGGGCATCCGCAGCCACCGCACCCGACGCACCGAAGCCATAGAATTCGACACGCTGGGCCTGGGCCATGGCCGTCACCGCGCGTTGCAGGGCCACCGGATCGAGGTGCTCGCGCACTTCCATCAGCGTATGCAGGGTGGTGTCGAAGATCTTCAGGCTGTAGTCGGCGACCGAGTCGTCCTCATGAATCGCGAACTGGCCGAAACTGGCGCCGGCGGCCAGGCTTTGCGCCAGCTTGAGCTTGAGGTCCTGGAAGCCGGTGCAGCCGATCGCCCGGCAGAAGCGCACGATGGTCGGCTCGCTGATGCCGACGCTGTGGGCCAGGTCAGCCATGGAGCTATGCATGACCGCCGCAGGGTCAAGCAATACGTGGTCGGCAACCTTGAGTTCCGACTTGCGTAGCAGATGCCGCGACTGGGCGATGTGTTGCAACAGATTCAATGGCGGGACTCGGTTATGATCGGCTGGCCGGTTGTAGCAATCTTGTAGTTATACTACATGACTGGCGAACCGCCCAGCTAAACGAGACAGGAGTGTGGTGGGTTTGACTATTCCTTGTGACATTCTGGTCTTCGGCGGTACTGGTGATCTGGCCCTGCACAAGCTGCTTCCAGCGCTCTACCACCTGTATCGCGAGGGCCGCCTGCACCCGGCGGTGCGCATCGTCGCCCTGGCCCGCAGCCCAATGCCGCGCAATAGTTTTCAAAAGCTTGCAGAACGCCGTTGTCGCGCCCAGATCGCCCGCAACGACTTCGATGAAGACACCTGGGACCGCTTCTCCACCCGCCTCGACTACTTTTCCATGGACGCCTCGCAGAGCGCCGATTTCGGTCGCCTTTCGCACTTTCTTGGAGAGCCCGGGGGCCTGGCGCGGATCTATTACCTGGCCACCGCGCCCAACCTCTTCGTGCCCATCGTCACCCACCTGAATATCGCCGGGCTGGTAGACAGCGAATCGCGCATCGTCTTGGAAAAACCCATCGGCCATTCCTTGGAATCGGCCACGGCGATCAACAGTGCCATCGGCGCGGTATTCGACGAATCCCAGGTGTTTCGTATCGATCACTACCTGGGCAAGGAAACCGTGCAGAACCTCATGGCCCTGCGCTTCGCCAACGCCCTGCTGGAACCGGTATGGCGCGCCAGCCAGATCGACCATGTGCAGATCAGCGTCTGCGAGACCCTCGGCGTGGAAAACCGCGGCGCCTACTACGACCGTGCCGGTGCTACCCGCGACATGCTGCAGAACCATCTGCTGCAACTGCTCTGCCTGGTGGCCATGGAGCCACCGGCGCAGTTCGAGGCCGAGGCGGTGCGGGACGAGAAGGTAAAGATTCTTCGCGCCCTCAAGCCGATCACCGGCCAGGACGTGCAGGACAAGACCGTGCGCGGCCAGTACAGCGCGGGCAAGATCGGCGGCCAGGAAGTGCCGGCCTATTACTTCGAGAAGGATGTGGATAACGACAGCGATACCGAGACCTTCGTCGCTGTCGAAGCCCACATCAACAACTGGCGCTGGGCCGGGGTACCGTTCTACCTGCGCACCGGCAAGCGCCTGGCCAAGCGCTCGTCGCAGATCGTCATCCAGTTCAAGCCGGTGCCGCATCGCCTGTTCGAGAGCGACCGCGCCAACCAGTTACTCATCCAGTTGCAGCCGGACGAGCGCATCAGCCTGCAGATGATGACCAAGACCCCCGGCAAGGGCATGCGCCTGGAGCCGGTGGAACTCAACCTCAACCTGGCCCAGGTGTTCGGCCAGACGCGGCGCTGGGACGCTTACGAGCGCCTGTTGCTGGATGTGCTGGACGGCGATTCGACGCTGTTCATGCGTCGCGACGAGGTGGAGGCTGCCTGGGCCTGGATCGACCCGATCCTCAACGGCTGGCTGGAACACTTCCAGACGCCGCGCCCTTACCACGCCGGCACCAATGGCCCGGAACAGGCCCACAGCCTACTGGCCCGGCATGGGCGGGAGTGGCACGGCTAGCGCTTTACCAGACCGTCTGCTCGCTCAACAGCCGCGCCAGCGCATCGGCCTGCAACGGCCGGCTGATCAGGTAACCCTGGACTTCATCGCAGTCCTGCTCGCGCAGGAAGCGCAGTTGTTCCTCGGTTTCCACGCCTTCGGCAACCACCATGAGGTCCAGGCTGTGGGCCATGATGATGATCGCCCGGGTGATCGCCGCATCTTCACTGCCTTCCTCAAGCCCGCGGATAAAGGCCTGGTCGATCTTTACGTAGTCCACTGGCAGGCGTTTCAGATAGCTGAGCGAGGAATATCCCGTGCCGAAGTCATCGATTGCCAGCTTCACCCCGAGCCCGTGTAGCTGCTTGAAGGTGGCGATGATGTGTTCGACGCTGTCCAGCAACTGGCTTTCGGTCAGTTCCAGCTCCAGTAGATGCGGCGCTAGGCCGCTTTCCTCCAGGACCTGGCGCACCAGGCTGACCAGCTTGCCCTGGCGCAACTGGTAGACCGACAGGTTTACCGAAACCCGGATCGGCTCCAGGCCCTGACGTTGCCATTCGCACGCCTGCCAGCACGATTGGCGAAGAACGAACTCGCCCATGGGCGCGATCAGCCCGGTTTCCTCCGCCAGGCCGATGAACTCCCCGGGCGGCACCATGCCCATGGCCGGGTGGTTCCAGCGCACCAACGCTTCGGCAGCCTCGATGCGCCCGCTCGCCAGGCAGACCTTGGGCTGGTAGTAAACCTCCAACTGGCCCTCGTCGATGGCCTTGCGCAACTGGTTCTCCAGTTGCAGACGGTCCAGGGTGCTGGCCTGCAGGCTTTCGGTGTAGAACTGGAAATTATCGCCGCCCAGGTGCTTGGCATGCTGCATGGCCATGTTGGCCTGGCTGACCAGCACGTTGAGGTCGAGACTCATGTCCGAGTGCAGGGCGATGCCCACCGAAGCGCTGATCACCAGCTCATGATTGTCGAAGCGCACAGGCACCCGCAGTTTCTCCAGCAGGCGGGTCGCCACCCGGACCAGGCTGGACAGGCTGCTGTAGCCGTCGAACAGCACCACGAACTCATCCCCAGACAATCGCGCGACCGTATCCGCTTCGGCCATGGCATTGCCGATACGCATGGCGATCTGCTTGAGCAACTGGTCGGCCACTTCATGGCCGAGGCTGTCGTTGAGCAGCTTGAAACGGTCGAGATCGATGTGCATCAGCGCCAGGCAGCGCCCGCTGGTTCGCAGGCGCTGGCCGGCCTCGAGCAGACGCAGCCGGAACAGAGCGCGATTGGCCAGGCCGGTCAGCTCGTCGTAATGGGCGAGATAACGCAGGCGTTCCTCGGATTCACGGCGCTCCGACAGGTCGCTGAAGAAACCCACCACGTTGCTGATCTTGCCGCGGCTGTCGAATACGCCGTTGAGTTGCAGCCATTGTGGATAAAGCGTCCCGTCCTTGCGTGCCTCAACCAGTTCGCCCTGCCAGCGGCCGTTCTGCTCCAGCGCCTGGTCGATGGCACCGTAATGCCGTCGCGCATCGAGGCTGCACGGCAGCTCAAGAGCGTTGCGGCCGAGCAATTCATCGCGACCGTAACCTGTCATGCGGCAGAACGCCTGGTTCAGGGCCAACAGCTCATAGTCGGGGCCGAGGATGGCGATCCCCTCGCTGGCCGCCTCGAACACTGTCGCCGCCAGGCGCTGCTGCTCTTCCTGGGCGCGACGCGCGCTGATATCGCGGCGGGTACCGATCATCCGTACCACCCGGCCTTCGGCATCGCGCTCGACAGCACGTCCACGGTCCTCGATCCAGCACCAGTGGCCATCGTTGTGGCGGAAGCGGTACTCGATGCGGTAATCCTCGGTCCGGCCCTTGAGGTGCTCGACCAGGGTGCGCTTGAGCGCCTGCACATCGTCCGGGTGCAGGCGCGGCTTGAGGTGCACCAGCATGGCCTTGACCGCATCCGGGTTCAGGCCGAACAGCTCGCGCAACTGGGTGTGATGGACTTCATCGGTTTGCAGGTTCCAGTCCCACAGGCCCAGTTCGCTCGCCTCCAGGGCCAGGGCCAGGCGCTGTTCGCTCTTGCTCAGGGCCTGGTTGGCCGCGTCCAGCTCGGCACTGCGCTGGGCGACACGGGTTTCCAGCCCGGCCTGGGCCTCGCGCAACTGGTCCTCGACGCCGCGACGCTGCTCCACTTCGGCACCCAGCGCCTTGTTCAACTGTTCGCTGCGGGTATGGGCCGCTTGCAAGTGCTCGATCAGCGCCTGGTTCTGGAAGCGCCGCAGCAAGCTGTTCTCGATCAGCCGGTTGACTTGCCAGGCCACTACCAGCAAGGCGCCCAGCAACAAGAGGCCGAGCAGGCCCCAGCCCCGCTGCTGTTGATCGCCGCTCCAGAACAGGAAAGCGATCGGCGGTAACAGGCAGGGCAGCACGAAACTCAGGAATGCCGGGAGGCTTACCGCGTAGGCCACGCTGGCCGAGAGCGCGGCGGCGCCGAGCAGGCCGAACACCCAGGCCTGTTGCACGAAGTTATCCACAGGCACGAGGGCGATCGCCGCGCTGGCCAGGGTCAGCCCGCTGAACGCCGAACCGAGCAGGAACATGCGCCGCCAATGCGGCCTGGCCTGGCGATCCGGCATGGCGGCGTCGAAGGCGGCGACCTGGATGACCCGCAGGGCGACCAGTGCCATCAGCCATACCACCCACACGCTGACCAGCAAATAACGCTGCGGGCTCCACAGCAGCCAGGCACAGACCAGGCCGTTCAACAGCATGAATATCGTGGGTAGCAGGGAGCCTTGGTACAACAGACGGATACGCTCGACCGCCAATTGCGTGGCAAATTGCTTGCGAATGCCGCGACGTGCCTCGATCGGCACACCGACGGGTCCTGGTGCGAGTGTCATGGGCAGTGTTCTTGTAATGGTTAGCCACAAACGTGGACGGAGCATACACAAGCAATGCCCGGTGCCAAACTGCTCTGTGTCATAAATTCGCACCTCCGGAATCTCCTTCCTTGGTACAAGGCAACCGCTCAAGCACGCGGGCCAAGGGCCGCCTCGGATGACCGGGCGGTCGCGCCATACGGTCTTTTTGCCGAGCGGGTTTGCCCAGGGATCCATTGCCCCCATAGAATGGCCGGATGCATGACGACCTCTCTCTCCTTTTGAATTCCCTCAACGATGCCCAGCGCCAGGCGGTAGCCGCGCCGGTCGGGCGTCAGTTGGTCCTGGCCGGTGCCGGCTCCGGCAAGACTCGTGTGCTGGTACACCGCATCGCCTGGTTGATCCAGGTCGAGCAGGCCTCGCCGCACTCGATCCTGTCGGTGACCTTCACCAACAAGGCCGCCGCCGAGATGCGCCACCGCATCGAGCAACTGCTGGGCATCAACCCGGCGGGCATGTGGGTAGGCACCTTCCACGGCCTGGCCCATCGCCTGTTGCGCGCGCACTGGCAGGAAGCAGGTCTGGTACAGAATTTCCAGATCCTCGACAGCGATGACCAGGGCCGCCTGGTCAAGCGGGTGATCCGCGACCTCGGCCTCGACGAGCAGCGCTGGCCGGTGCGCCAGGCCCAGTGGTTCATCAACGGACAGAAGGACGAGGGCCTGCGGCCGCACCATATCCAGGTCAATGGCGACCTGTTCCTCGGCACCATGCGCAGCATCTATGAAGCCTATGAAGCCGCGTGCCAGCGCACCGGCGTAATCGACTTCTCCGAGCTGCTGCTGCGCGCCCTGGACCTGTGGCGCGACCATCCGGGCCTGTTGCAGCACTATTCCCGCCGCTTCCGTCATCTGCTGGTGGACGAGTTCCAGGACACCAACGCCGTGCAGTACGCCTGGCTGCGCCTGCTGGCGCAGGGTGGCGACAGCCTGATGGTGGTGGGCGACGACGACCAGTCCATCTACGGCTGGCGCGGCGCACGGATCGAGAACATCCAGCAGTTTTCCAGCGACTTCCCCGACGCCGAGCTGATCCGCCTGGAGCAGAACTACCGCTCCACCGCCGGCATCCTCAAGGCAGCCAACGCCCTGATCGCCAATAACAGCGGGCGCCTGGGCAAGGAGCTATGGACCGAGGGCGGCGACGGCGAGCCATTGAACCTTTACGCCGCCTTCAACGAGCATGACGAAGCCCGCTACGTGGTGGAAACCATCGAAAGCGCGTTGAAGACCGGCCTGGCGCGCAGCGATATCGCCATCCTGTACCGCTCCAACGCCCAATCGCGGGTGCTCGAAGAAGCCCTGCTGCGCGAGCGCATTCCCTACCGCATCTATGGCGGCCAGCGCTTCTTCGAACGCGCCGAGATCAAGAACGCCATGGCCTACCTGCGTCTGCTCGAAGGCCGCGGCAACGACGCGGCGCTGGAGCGAGTGATCAACGTGCCGCCCCGCGGCATCGGCGAAAAGACTGTCGAAACGATCCGCGAGCATGCCCGCCATGCCCAGTTGTCGATGTGGGAAGCCATGCTCCAGTTGCTGGCCAACAAGGCCCTCAAGGGCCGCGCCGCCAGCGCCCTGGGCGCGTTCATCGAGCTGCTGGACAACCTGTCCGCCAAAGTCCTCGATATGCCCCTGCACCTGATGACCCAGACAGTTATCGAGCAGTCCGGGCTGATCGCCTATCACCAGGAAGAAAAGGGTGAAAAGGGCCAGGCACGGGTAGAGAACCTGGAGGAGCTGGTCAGCGCCGCACGCAACTTCGAGCCCAGCGAGGAAGATGGCGAGCTTTCGGCGCTGTCCGCCTTCCTTGGCCACGCCTCGCTGGAGGCCGGCGACGCCCAGGCCGACGAGCATGAAGACAGCATCCAGCTGATGACCCTGCACAGTGCAAAGGGCCTGGAGTTCCCCTACGTGTTCCTGGTGGGCATGGAGGAAGGCCTGTTCCCGCACAAGATGAGCCTCGAAGAGCCCGGCCGTCTCGAAGAAGAACGCCGCCTGGCCTATGTCGGGGTGACCCGGGCCATGCAGAACCTGGTCATGACCTACGCCGAGACCCGTCGCCTGTATGGCAGCGAGACCTACAACAAGGTATCGCGCTTCGTTCGCGAGATTCCTGCCGGCCTGGTCCAGGAAGTGCGCTTGTCCAACAGCGTCAGCCGCCCGTTCGGCGGCGCGAAGCAAACCGTCAGCAGCCTGTTCGCCGACGCCAACATCCCGCAGACCGCCTTCAACCTGGGGCAGCGGGTGCAGCATGCGGTATTCGGCGAAGGCGTGATCCTCAACTTCGAAGGCTCCGGCGCGCAGGCACGGGTCCAGGTGAATTTCGCCGAGGGCAGCAAGTGGCTGATGCTCGGCTACGCCAAGCTCGAAGCGATCTAGTCGAATATCCGACCGCTGGTGTAGGCCTTTTCTTCAGCAATGAAGAAAGGGCCTACAGCCCATTACGCAGGCCGTCCGCCTTTTCAGGCAAAAGATAGAAACATCTTGTCGCTGTCATGGGTCCAAGAACTTGTGCAACATGGCGCGCGTGTAATCCACAAAACGGGAATACCCTTCTATGCAACGTTTTCTCAGCATCGCCCTGGCGCTGTGCATCGGTCTCACCATGAGCCTCGACGCCAACGCCAAGCGCTTCGGCGGCGGCAAGAGCTCAGGCGCCGCGCCGACGCACCAGGCCCGCCAGGCCACTCCTGCCACCCCTGCCGCCACCCCGACTGCGCCAGGCCGTGCACCTGCCGCTGCCAGCGGCGCCTCGAAATGGCTCGGCCCGCTGGCCGGCATCGCCGCCGGTGGCCTGCTCGCCTCGATGCTGATGGGTGATGGCTTCGAAGGCATGCAGATCTTCGACATCCTGATCATGGCGCTGATCGCCTTCCTGGTGTTCCGCTTCATCGCTGCCCGCCGCCGCAAGCAGCAGCCGCAGATGGCTGCCGCTGGCCACCCGGCCTACCAGCGTGAAGTCCACGAACAGCCAGCCCAGCCGTCGATCTTCGGTGGTTCTGCAGCGCCTGCCGCTGCCGCCCGCCCGGTGATCAACGCTCCGGCCTGGTTCAACGAGCAGAGCTTCCTGGCCGCCGCGCGCAATCACTTCCAGTCGCTGCAGCAGCACTGGGATGCCAATGAAATGGACAAGATCGCCGAGTTCGTCACCCCGCAGATGCTGGAGTTCCTCAAGCGCGAGCGTGCCGACCTGGGTGATGGTTTCCAGTCCACCTACATCGATAACCTCGACGTACAACTGGAAGGCGTCGACGATCGCGCCGACAAGACCATCGCCACCCTGACCTTCACTGGCGTGTCGAAGACTTCCCGTTTCGACCAGGGCGAAGTGTTCAGCGAGAGCTGGAACATGGAGCGCGCCCAAGGCGAAAACCAGCCCTGGCTGGTCGCGGGTATCCGCCAGAACGGCTGATCTTGAGCCGTTTGCAGAAAAAACCCCGGGCTTGCCCGGGGTTTTGCTTTTAGCGCAGCGCCCTACTAGGGTATAACCCGCAGCATTTGCACAAGGCCAGGATAGAGAGGACGCGAACCGTGGAAGAAGTCATTGAACAGCTTCGTGAAGCCAACGAGCCGGTACCGGTACCGCTCGAACTGCCCGACGAAGACATGCTGGTCGAGGTCGAAGAGCAGTTGTTCATCAATATCCCGTTCGTGTTCAAGGAGTTTCTCCTTACGGTCAGTGATGTCGTATACGGCAGCCTCGAGCCGGTGACCGTGACCGACCCGCAATCCCACACCTATCTGCCGGAAGTGGCCGCCAATGCGTGGGACGCCGGCGTACCTCGCGACCTGATACCACTGTGCCAGGACGGCGACGACTACTATTGCGTCGAGGAAGACGGCACCGTGGTGCTGTGGTCCGGCGAGGAAGAAATCGTTACCGAGGAAAGCTGGGAATCGGTCTGGCACTGGGCTCGGGATGTCTGGCTGGAAAGCTGAGTCGTTTCCCACACAAAAATAATGGCCTAGCGCCATCAATGTTCGTAGAATCGCCACGCCTTCCTGTGCGTGGCGGGCCGCTACCGCTCCATCCCCTCGGACATTCGTCCCGCTCGCACATGAAGCCTATTTCTGGGACCGCGAAGGGTCGCAAAGCGGCCCCAAGAGATCTGGATGTCAAACCGATATCTCCTGCCCCTCGCCCTGCTCCTGCTCTCCGGCTGCCAGTCCCCCATGACCCAGCTCCAACAGCTCAGCAGCCAGAACGCTCACCAGGTCAGCATCCAGCCCACCCGGACCTTCCCGTTGGCGATGAGCGTACCGTCGGTCAAACCTGGCAGCGCCCGACTGCGCATCTACCTGGAAGGTGATGGCCATGCCTGGGCCACGCCTTCACAACCGAGCCTGGACCCAAGCCCGCAGAACCTGCTCATGGCCCGCCTGGCCGTGACCGACCCGCAACCCAGCCTCTATCTTGCCCGCCCCTGTCAGTTCGTCAGCGCTCCGGCCTGCAACACCCAGGTCTGGACCGACCAGCGCTTCAGCCAGGCCGTGCTCGACAGCCTGGATCAGGCGTTGAACGAGGTGCGCCGGCAATATGGCAATCGGGATTTCGAACTGATCGGCTATTCCGGCGGCGCTGCCCTGGCCCTGCTGCTGGCCGCTCAGCGTAACGATATTGCGGTGGTGCAGACCCTGGCCGGCAACCTTAGCCCGCGACAATGGGCACAATCGCTGGACCTGACCCCCCTGAGCGGTTCGCTGGAGCCGCTGGACCGCGCCGAACGCCTGCGCCATGTGGCCCAGCGGCATTTCATCGGGTTCGAAGACCGCACCGTACCGCCGATCCTCTACCAGCATTACCGCCGCACCCTTGGCCCGGCGGATTGCATGGAAGTCATCCGCCTGCCCGGCGTGGACCATGCCAATGGCTGGACCGAAGCCTGGGCGCAGTGGCGTTACAAGCCACTGCGCTGCGCACCTCAGTGATGGTGCTCCTTCTGGTTTTCCAGGGTTTCCAGCAATGCGATCTGCATTTTGGTATGCACCCGGATAAACCAGCGCCATAGCAACGCCACCACTCCGGCGGCCACTACACCGATCAGCAACAACAGCTCGCTGGTCGGCAGGATGCTCGCCGACAGTGCCGAAAGCAGCAGGAAGATCACCAGCAGCGAGATCAGCGGGATCACTTCGGCAATCACCCGGCGCACGCGCTGGGTATGTCGCCCGGCCATCTCCGGCTTGACGCCCATCTCCGCCAGCAGCATCGACAGTGCCTTGAGCTTGCGATAGGCCGCGATCAGGAACGGCAGCGACAGCAGCAGCGCCAAGCCCCAGATCAGTGCTTTCTGCTGGCCGACATCGGTGAGCCAGTCACTCAGGTAGTCACCAATCTGCGCGGCGAAGTAACCGCCGCTGAAGAAGATCGCCACCACCAATGCCAGGTTCACCCCGACCTGCAGAAGGATGCGCCGGATCATCGAGGCCAGCATCGCCCCCTCGCCTTGCGGCTGGATGCTGCGCAGCCACTCGCCGTACAGCGACAGCACCCGTGACAGACGGCTCGGCACCACCTTCGCCAGCTTCAGCGACAGCGGATCGGCGGCACGGATCAGGTAGGGGGTGAGCAAGGTGGTAATGGCGGAAACCGCCACGGCCACCGGGTAGAGAAAGTCGCTGGTGACCTGCAGGGTCATGCCCAGGGCGGCAATGATGAAGGAGAACTCGCCAATCTGCGAAAGACCCATCCCGACCCGCAGCGAGGTGCGTCCATCGTTACCGGCGATAAAGGCGCCCATGCCGCAGGAGAGCATCTTGCCCAGCACCACGGCAATGGTGATCACCACGATCGGCCAGATGTATTCCACCAGTACGTTCGGGTCGATCATCAGGCCGATGGCCACAAAGAAGATCGCACTGAACATGTCGCGAACCGGCTCGATCAGGCGTTCGATCTTCATCAACTGACGCGACTCGGCCATGATCGCGCCAATCAGGAACGCCCCCAGGACCATGCTGTATTCCAGCTTGACCACCAACAGGCAGAAGCCGAAGCACAGGCCGAGCACGGTGATCAGCAGCATCTCGTTACTTTCGAACCTGGCCACGTAGGCCAGCAGCCGCGGTACCAGGAGAATGCCCACCACCAGCGCGACGATCATGAACAGCGACAGCTTGCCGACCGTGGAGAAGACTTCGCCTGAACTGACCGTACCGCTCACGGCGATGCCGGAAAGCAGGGCGATGATGCCGATGCCAAGGATGTCCTCGACGATCAGTACGCCGAAGATAAGTTGCGCGAAGCGCTCGTTCTTCATCTTCAGGTCGTTGAGTGCCTTGACGATGATGGTGGTCGAGGAAATCGCCAGGATCGCGCCGAGGAACAACGAATCCATGGTGCTCCAGCCAAACCAGCGACCGATCTCGAAACCGATCCAGATCATCAGGACGATTTCCAGGAAGGCCGCGATGAACGCGGTCGCGCCCACCTTGAACAGCTTGCCGAGGCTGAACTCAAGACCCAGGCAGAACATCAGGAAGATCACCCCGAGCTCAGCCAGGGTCTTGATCGTATCTTCGTCGTGGATCAGACCGAAAGGTGGTGTGTGGGGGCCGATGATGAAGCCGGCGACGATGTAGCCAAGCACCACGGGCTGTTTAAGACGATGAAAAAGAATGGTGACCACACCGGCAACCAGCATGATCACCGCCAGATCCTGGATAAAGCTGATGGCATGCACGGCGGGACGCTCCTTACTCCACGACGAAGACCAAAGCGCAGCTCAGCCGTCAGATCTGGTTGAGCCGCGGAAATTTCTGAATTAAATGTAGGAAACGGCCTGATTGCAGGGCCGTCCACGCAGGTTAACATCGACGCCATGGGCGAAAAGGCTGTGCAATATGTAGAAACAGATCGGCACTTTCCTCGTCGCAAATGGCATGAATCACGTGACGACAGGCATGCGGTCAGCGTCCCGTTTCAAGATGGCAACCCACATGGGGGAAGAAGCGCGAGCAGCGCGCCGCCCCGCCTCAGCGCAATCTCACCGTGAGCACACTATGGAACCCGGAAACGCCCAACTGTCGATGACCGTCCTGATGACCCCGGACATGGCCAACTTCTCCGGCAATGTCCACGGCGGCACCCTCCTCAAGTATCTCGACGAAGTGGCTTATGCCTGCGCCAGCCGGTATGCCGGTCGCTACGTGGTGACCCTGTCGGTGGACCAGGTGGTGTTTCGCGAACCGGTGCATGTCGGCGAGCTGGTCACCTTCCTGGCCTCGGTCAACTACACCGGCAACACCTCGATGGAGGTAGGCATCAAGGTGGTGACCGAGAACATTCGCGAGCGCTCGGTGCGTCACAGCAACAGTTGCTTCTTCACCATGGTCGCGGTGGACGATGATCGCAAGCCGGTAGCCGTACCGCCGCGCCAGCCGCAGACCGGCGAGGAAAAGCGCCGCTTCCTGCAGGGCAAGCAGCGCCGCTTGATCCGCCAGGAGCTGGAAAAGCGCTATCAGGAACTGAAGACCGAGAGCGACACGGTCTGATGAACCCTGTGAGGCCCGGGCAATGATGTTGTCTGTCCGGGCCAATCGCTGGCAACGCCAGCTCCCACAGGTTCGGCAGCGCCGCGGACCCTGTGGGAGCCGGCGTTGCCGGCGATGAGGCCATTAGCAGCAGAGGAGATCCGTGGCGTTCAGAGTTTAAGTGCTTCGAAGCGCAGCCGCGGGTGGACGATGCGGTCCTGCGCTCGCACCACTTCCAGCTCATAGCTGCCGCAGGCCTGGGTTTCCAGCAGCACTTCATGCACCGCCGCCGCGGTGAACTCGAAAGCAACGACCGGCTCGTCCCCGAGCAGCAACCGGGCCAGGAACAACCCCGCCGTCAGATCCCCCACGCCCACCGGCTGCCGCGGGAACGCCAGCAACGGCCGTTGCAAGTGCCAACTGCCCTCGGCGGTCACCAGCAGCATTTCGAAATCGTCCGGATTCTTTCCGGCATAGGCCAGGTGCTTGACCAGCACCATCTTCGGCCCACGGCCCAACAGCTCGCGGGCCATGCCGACACAATCCTCCAGCGACTGCGCACGCCGCCCGGCAAAGCTGTCCAGCTCCAACTGGTTCGGGCACAGCAGGTCGGCTGCGGCAACGGCTTCCTCGAGCAGAAACTCGCTGACCTGCGCAGGCACGATGCAACCCTTTTCCGGATGCCCCATCACCGGGTCGCACAGGTACAGCGCTCGCGGGTTCGCCTGCTTGACCCGCTGCACCACGCTGAGGATCGCCCGGCCCTGGTCGGCACTGCCGAGATAAACCGATAGAACTGCGTCGCAATTGCCTAGCTCACCGATATTGCTAATCCCTTCCACCAACGCAGGAATTTGCTCCGGAGCAAGCACTTCACCCGTCCACTGGCCATACTGAGTGTGGTTGGAAAACTGCACGGTATTGAGTGGCCAGACATTCACCCCGACCCGCTGCATCGGAAACACTGCGGCGCTATTGCCGGCGTGGCCGAACACGACGTGGGACTGGATCGCAAGCAGGTGCGGTGTGCGTTTCATGCGGGACGTCCAAAGCAATGAAATGACAAACAAGGCGCGCAGTATGGCGCCAAATGCCACCTGTACGACAGGCCGGGGTGGCAGTTAAGCTGGCACACCTCGTTGGAGCACGTGTAGATGGTTACCCTCGAAAACATCCTGGTGTTGATGGTCCTGGCCACGGCGGGCGCCTGGCTGTGGCATAACCACGGATTGCGGGAAAAGGCCCTGGAAAGGGTCAAGCAGCATTGCGCCAAGCTCGACCTCGAATTGCTCGACGGTGCCGTGGCGTTGAAGAAGATCGCCTTCCTCCGCGATGCCAACGGTCGCAAGCGTCTGGCCCGGGTCTACGCCTTCGAATTCACCGTGACCGGCGAGCAACGCCATCCGGGCACGGTCACCCAGTTCGGCGCCCACAGCGTACAGATCGAACTGGCGCCCTATCCGTTCGAGATCAAGCCGCCGGTGCATGGCGACAATGTGATCGAAATGAAACAGTGGCGCCAGGAACACAACCGCTGGCGTCAGTGATCCACAGGCGTGCGGCAGGCCAGCATCCCCCGCTCCAAAGCCGCATGATCCTGGGGTTCGTGGAAAATCAGCTCGATCCGCGAATCGCGCCGCCAGGCGCTCTCCTCCCAGACCAGCCGCTGGCCCCCGAGGGCGTTGGCCGAGCGCCAGCCCTGCACGCTGTGGATAACCATCTTGGCCCGGCGCCACTCCTGACCTTCGAGGAATGCCTGCAACTGGCCGATGTCCAGAACTTGCTGTGGATGAAAGCGCCAGCCGATGCTCCAGCCTTCTGCCCCCTGTTGATAACTGCACAAAGGCTGCCGCGAATCTGTCCACAGGGCTGGAATGGAAGCTGTTCCGACAGGGATAAGGTTATCCACAGCGCCTTTTTCCGTGGCGGCGCCATTGCTAATCGGTAGCTGCGACAGGGAAATCCGGCCGTGGTCGACCCAGCAAAGCGGTACTTTTGGCAAGGTCGAGGTTATCCACAGGCGACTCGCTTCATCCACCCCGCAGGCCTTGTTCATGACCAGCAGGCCGGCATCGGCCAGCGCCTGTTTCTGCGCCTCTGGCAATCTGGCTCCCGTCGCCATTGCTTGCGCATCCAGCACCAGCACCGCAGGCTGCACCGCCAGCACACCGGTCCATGGCGGCGACCTTAACTGCGCCAGCACCTGAGCCGGGTGCCCAAGGCCGGAAGGTTCGATAAACACCCGGTCCGGCCGCGCCTTGCGCAGCAAGCGACCCAGCCCTACCTGAAAGGGCGCACCGTTCACACAGCAGAGGCAGCCACCCGCCACCTCGCCCATGCTCACGCCATCGTCGTCGCTACTGAGCAATGCCGCGTCGAGGCCGATCTGGCCGAATTCATTGATCAGCACCGCCCAGCGTTCGTTGGCCGGGCGCTGGCCGAGCAAGTGGCGGATCAGGCTGGTCTTGCCGGCGCCAAGCGGGCCGGCAATCAGATGGGTCGGAATGTTATGCAGCATAGGCGCAGTCTGGTCGGGGAATCGTTACCACTATGCTCCGGACTCAGGCCAGCCAGTCAAGGGTCAGGATCAGACGACGCTCGCCATTGACCGGCGACGGCGAACGATGCACCAGCCCGGCGCCCTCGTTGCCCAGCCACTTCTCGCCCTTGAGCAAGGCCACATCACCGCAGGCCAGGTGCCGTATATGCGCCGGATCGACCTCCTCCTGCGCCAGGCGGCGGCGATTGGTCACGCCTTCCTCCAGCCATTCGCTGGCCGGGCCGGCATAGGTGGTGATCAGCCGCAGCGACACATGATCGACATGGAAACGCGGGCACATGGCGCCATCCAGCACCCTCAAGCGCAAACCGACGCTACGCGCATCGAGCAGGCAGGCGTAGGCGCCGACCAACCACCTCAGGTCGGCGACAAAGCCTTCATAGCCAGCCAGGTCGGCGTAGGCGCTGGCGACCCCGTCCAGCGTGGGTACTTCACCATCCTTGCCGATCTCCAGGGTGCGTGCATCGGCCAGCGGCTCGCCGAGCGACAGCAGCAAGCGGGCGAAATCCTCGATATGCGCCGGCAGCCGGCGCTGCCAGACCGCCAGGTTGACCCCGTCCTGCAAGGCTTCGGTCAGCACCTTCGGCGTCTCGCCGAAGGCCTGGCGTACAGGCACCAGCGTCTCGGCAAGCTGCATCAGGCGACCTCCTCTTCATCGTGCCAGGCGCCGAACGGATCCGGCAGGCGCAGCCAATGGGTGGCGCCCAGGGCCATTTCGTCGTCGTTCAACAGGCAGGCGTCCAGTTCGGCATGCAGGCGCGCAACATCGATATGCTGGCCGATAAAGACCAGTTCCTGGCGGCAATCACCGCATTCCGGGTCCCACTGCTTAAGGATCGCTGCGGTACTTTCCTGATCCTGCGGCCAGTGGGCCTTGGGCACGAAGCGCCACCAGCGTCCGGCAAAGCCATGCCGCATCATGCCGCCGGCCTGCGACCAACTGCCGGCTTCCTGGTACTTGCTGGCCAGCCAGAAGAAGCCCTTGGAACGCAGTAGGCGGCCGTTCTCCCAGGGCCTGTGGATAAAATCGAAGAAGCGCTGCGGGTGCAGGGGCCGGCGGGCCTGCCAGGTGCTGGCGGCGATGCCGTATTCCTCGGTTTCCGGGACGTGTTCGCCACGCAACTCCTGCAACCAGCCCGGCGCACTGGCGGCGCGGTCGAAATCGAACAGGCCGGTATCGAGGATCTCCTTGAGGTCCACCTGGCCCATCACCATCGGCACGATGCGCGCATGGGCATTGAGGCGGCGAAGGATGGCGCTGAGCTCTTCGCGCTCGTGGCTGCTGATCAGATCGATCTTGCTGAGGAGGATGACGTCGGCGAATTCCACCTGGTCGATCAGCAGGTCGCTGATCGAGCGCTCGTCGTCTTCGCCGAGGGTTTCACCACGGGACGCGAGGCTTTCAGCGGCTTGATAGTCGCGCAGGAAGTTCAGGCCATCGACCACGGTGACCATGGTGTCGAGACGGGCCATTTCGGCCAGGCTGCGGCCCTGTTCATCGCGGAAGGTGAAGGTCTCGGCCACCGGCAATGGCTCGGCGATGCCGGTAGATTCAATGAGGAGGTAATCGAATCGGCCTTCGGCAGCGAGGCGGCCGACTTCTTCCAGCAGGTCTTCGCGCAAGGTGCAGCAGATGCAGCCGTTGCTCATCTCGACCAGTTTTTCTTCGGTGCGGTTAAGGCTGACGTTGCGCTGCACCTCGGTGGCGTCGATATTGATCACGCTCATATCGTTGACGATGACCGCCACCCGCAGATTGTCGCGGTTGCGCAGCACATGATTGAGCACCGTGCTCTTGCCGGCACCAAGGAAGCCGGACAGCACGGTTACGGGAAGACGATCGGACATGGCGCGGTTCCTCATCAGGGCGGCAAAGTGCATTCGAACGATGCTTTGGTGGAATGTTATATTATAACAATGCACTTTAGCCAACCGCCTGTCCGCCATCCATGGGTTCAAGGGTGAAGAGATGTTCATGAAGTCATTCAAGCGCGGCCTGTGGATAACCCTGCTGTGCACCGTCGGCGGCGCCCAGGCCATGCCCAGCGTCGAACTGGCCAACTGCACGCGTAGCGCCAATCTGCTGGCCTGTGACGACCGCCAGGGCAGCTACTACGGTGTGCAGACCCAAGGCGGCACCATTTACTTGCGCGGCTACGACGCCCCGAGCGGCCGCCGCTGGGCGCAGACCACCAGTCGCTATGGCCTGCTGAATTTCTATACCGGTATCGCCAGCGACGGCGAGGCCTGGGTGGGCTACAGCCGCAGGGTAGGCTGGACCACCCTCAACCGCGTTTCCAGTTCCAGCGGTCAGCGCTTCAGCCTGCGCTGCAATCGCCTGAATGGCTGTCAGTGAAGCGGTGGAAAAAATGCTGGCAATCGAATTGTTATAATGTAACGTATTGCGACTTTCTTGCCGATGGTTCGCAACATGACCGCCCTGACTCTCCCCGATATCGCCGCCCAGGCCAGCGGACAATCCCTGCCACTGGACTGGGTCGGCATGTGCGGGATCGCCCTGCCGATCCGTCTTGATCAACTCAGCCTCCAGGCCATGGCAGATGCCGGCGTCGATCTGGCCGATGGCTCCTCTCGCGGCATTCATATGTCGCGGTTGTACCTGGCCTTGTCTGCTTTCAAGGATGAAGCGCTGTCGGTGTCGCTGATCCGCCGGGTGCTGCAACAGTTCCTCGACAGCCATGAGGGGTTGTCCACCTGCGCTTACCTGACCTTGCGCTTCGATGTACAGCTTGAGCGATCAGCGCTGGTCAGCTCCGAATCGGGCCACAAGCGCTATCCGCTGGTCATCGAAGCGAAGCTCTCCGATGAAATGTTCCACGTGGAACTATCTGCCGACGTGGCCTATTCCTCGACCTGCCCCTGCTCGGCCGCGCTAGCCAGACAGTTGATTCAACAGCAGTTCCTCAGCGATTTCGCCAATCGCAGCCTGAGCCACGAAGAAGTGTTGAGCTGGCTCGGCAGTCCGCAAGGGATCGTCGCCACGCCCCACAGCCAGCGCAGCACGGCGAAACTACGGATACGCTTGAAGAAGGGCTGCAATGAGCTACCCGTTCGGGAATTGATCGATCAGGCCGAAGCCGCCTTGGGTACCGCCGTGCAAACGGCAGTGAAGCGCGCCGACGAACAGGCGTTCGCCCTGGCTAACGGGCAGAACCTGATGTTCTGCGAGGACGCCGCACGGCGCCTCAACCTGGCATTGCGACACCTGCCTGCGGTGGCCGGCTTCCAGTTGCGTGTGGAACACGCCGAGAGCCTGCACGCCCACGATGCTGTCGCCCAAAGCCAGTGGAACTGGTAACCGAACGGAGAGACCTCGATGATCCGCAAGAACCCGACCGGCGACCTGCCGGTCATTGCCGAGTCGGCCTACATCGATCACACCGCGATCATCTGCGGCAAGGTGGTGATTGGCGAGAACGTGTTCGTCGGCCCCTACGCGGTGATCCGTGCCGACGAGGTGGATGACAGCGGCTCGATGCAGCCGATCACCATCGGCTGCAACTCGAATATCCAGGACGGCGTGGTGATCCACTCCAAGTCCGGCGCCGCGGTGACCATCGGCGAGTTCACCTCCATCGCCCACCGCTCCATCGTGCATGGCCCATGTGTGGTGGGCGACCGGGTGTTCATCGGCTTTAACAGCGTGCTGTTCAACTGCGTGGTCGGCAATGGCAGCGTAGTGCGGCACAACTCGGTGGTGGACGGCCGCGACCTGCCGGAAAACTTCTACGTGCCCTCCACCACACGCATCGGCCCCCTCACCGACCTGAGCCAGTTCCCACCCGTGAGCGTCAGCGCCTCGGAATTCTCGGAGGACGTCGCCCATACCAATATCGACCTGGTGAAGGGCTACAAGGCCCTGCAGAACGAGTTCTAGCTGCGCGGCTTGACCGTGCCGCAGTCTGCTCCGAGCCATACCGCCCGGGTGTTCATGCTGCCCTGCTGCTGAACCCCCGAGGCGTTGAAGGTACCTTGCACCTTGGTGACGAACTCGCGATCGCTGAGGAATTGTGCCTGGCCAGTGCCCCGGGCCTTGGGGCAACTGAACTCGAAATTCCAGGTCTTGCCGTTGCGATCGGTGATCCGCTGGGTGCAACCGGACTGTGGATCCTGCAGCGGAATGTCATCGGTCTTTACCTGCTCGGGGGTCAGGCACGAGCGCACACCCTTGCCGGCCACGGTGATGCCCTGCTTGGCCAGCACGCCTTCCATCATCGCCCGCTGTTCCGGCGGCAGGTTCTTCAACTGGCCGAGCATGAACTCCATGTCCGGCAGTGGTTTGCCATCGACCTGCATATTGCTGGTGGTCAGCTCCCACAGGCCCGGTTGCAGCATCTGCGCCTGAACCAGGGGACTCGACAGGCCAATCAGCAGCGCCAGCGCCGATACACGAATGTTCATCTAATGACTCCTGAAAATTTCCGGCCCGATGCCGGACTGTGGCTTAGACGTCGAAATGCCGTCCGGGTTGCAAGACCAGTCCGGAACATGCTCTGTTAGGCGACTGATTGGCGGACGTCACAGGACGTGTATGGATTACCACAGCCCCCAGTTCTTCGCCTACCTGATTGGCGCGACCCACTTCATCGGTGCCATCGCCGCACTGCATGCGGTTTTCACCGTGCGGACCGCCCAGGGCTCGATTGCCTGGGCACTCTCGCTGCTGTTCATCCCCTACCTGACCCTGATTCCTTACCTGGTATTCGGCAGTCGCACCTTCGACGCCTATATCCAGGCCCGACGCCAGGCCAACCAGGAAATGCACGTTGCCATGGCCGACCTCAACTGGCGCCCCTGGGTCGAGGAAGCACTGGCCGCCAGCAATTCGCCGGCCTATGCAGGCCTGCGTGCCTTGAGCAAGCTCGGACGCATGCCATGCTTGGCAAACAACCGGGTCAGTCTTCTGGTCAATGGCAAGGCCACCTTCGATGCCATCTTCAGCGCTATCGAACAAGCCCGCGATACCGTGCTGGTGCAGTTCTTCATCATCCATGACGACCTGCTCGGCCGACGCCTGCATGACCTGCTGCTGAGGAAGGCCGCCGAAGGCGTAAAGATCTATGTGCTTTACGACCGGGTAGGCAGCCATGCCCTGCCCGCCAGGTACAGCCAGAGCCTGCGCGAGGGTGGCGTGGAGATTCGCGCGTTCGCTACCAAGCGCGGCTGGTTCAATCGTTTCCAGGTCAATTTCCGTAACCATCGCAAGATCGTCGTGGTGGACGGTGTGCAGGGTTTTCTCGGCGGGCACAACGTCGGCGACGAGTACCTTGGCGCCAGGATGCCGCTATCGCCCTGGCGCGATACCCATGTGCAAGTGACCGGCCCGGTGCTGGCCTGCCTTCAGGAATCCTTTGCCGAAGACTGGTACTGGGCCGCACGGAAATTGCCGCCCCTGATCCTTCCGGAAACCTATCCGGACAACGGCGTACTCTGTCAGGTGCTGGCCAGCGGGCCGGCAGATCCGCAGGAAACCTGCTCGCTGTTTTTCGTCGATGCGATCCAGGCGGCACAACATCGGGTATGGATCACCAGCCCCTACTTCATCCCCGACGAGGCGGTATTCGCCTCGCTGCGGCTGGCCGTGATGCGCGGCGTGGATGTGCGCATCCTGATTCCAGCGCGCCCCGACCACCGCATCGTCTATGCGGCCTCAAGCCTGTTCGCCTTCGAAGCGGTGCGCGCCGGGGTACGCATGTTCCGTTACCAGCCCGGTTTCCTGCATCAGAAAGTCATGCTGGTGGACGACGACGTCGCCGCTATCGGCAGTGCCAACCTGGACAACCGCTCGTTCCGCCTGAACTTCGAGATCACCTTGGTAACCATCGATCCAGGCTTTGCCGGCACCGTGGAAAGCATGCTGCTCGAGGATTTCGAACAATCCCGCGAAATCACGCTGGAAGACAGCCGCGACACGCATCGCCTGCAACAGCTGGGGATGCGCATCGCTCGGCTGATTTCACCCATTCTGTGATCAGCGGTAGAGGTCTTCGCGGGTCAGTGGCAGATCATGGCTGCCGTCGGCCTTGGGTTTGACCGCGAGGATCTGGTGCAGATTGATCCAGCCGCGAGAGAAGGCATAGGAACAACCAGCCAGGTAGAGGCGCCAGATCCGCAGGGCTTTTTCCGGGACCATGGCCGCAGCCTTGTCGAGATTGCCTTCGAGGTTATCACTCCAGAATTTCAGGGTCCGTGCGTAATGCAGGCGCAGGCTCTCAACGTCCACCACTTCCAGCCCTGCTTCGCTGACGAAGCCGCTGATCATCGACAGGTGTGGCAGCTCGCCATGCGGGAAGACGTAGCGCTCGATGAAGTTGCCAGCCCCGCGGCCGACCGGGCGGCCGTCAATGTGCTTGGCCGTGATGCCGTGGTTCATCACCAGGCCACCCTCACGCACCGCACCGAACAGGCGCTGGCAATACAGTTGCAGATTGGCGTGGCCGACATGTTCGAACATGCCGACGCTGACCACCTTGTCGAAGCGACCATCCTGGGGCAGATCGCGGTAGTCGAGGATCTGCAGATCGACCTGCTTCTCCAGGCCTTCCGCCGCCACCCGCTCACGCCCGAGCTTGAGCTGCTCCTTGCTCAGGGTGATGCCGAACACCCTGGCCCCATACTCGCGCGCGGCAAAACGCGCCAGCCCGCCCCAGCCACAACCGACATCCAGCAAGTAATCGCCGGGCTGCAGGCGCAGCTTGCGGCATAGATGATCGAATTTGTTCTGCTGGGCCTGGTCGAGGCTATCCTCAGGAGTCTTGAAATACGCACAGGAGTAGGCCATGTCGCGGTCGAGCCACAACTGGTAGAACTCGTTGGAGAGGTCGTAATGGTAGGAAATGGCCGCCGCGTCGGTGGCCTTGTCATGCTCGCTGCGCACCGGCAGCGCTTCCTCTTCGTCCTTGAGCAGCGCCTCGCTGAGTTGATCGCACAAGCGGATGACCTCGCTCATGGCCCCTTCCAGTTCAAGCTTGCCTTCGACGAACGCCGAGCCCAGATCGTCCAGGCCCGGATGGGTCAACTGGCTGATGAGCGCCGGGTCCTTGAGCATAATGGTGACCTGGGGCTGCGGGCCCAGATCGAACTCATGGCCGTCCCAGAGACGCAGACGGAGTGGAAGATGCAGGCTTTGCAGAACCGAGAGTTGCGCATGCATGAGTGAGCCTCCCCATTTATACAGATGGACGTCAACGGATCAGGGTAGTTCATACGCAGGATCTTTCCGGCTATCGAGACCATAGTCGGAGGCTATCGAAAGGCTTTCGCTACAGAAACAACCTCAAATTGTATACAAAACTCAACACGAGCCATTAACCTTGGCGCCAGTCGATTCTTCATCCGGGAGCACAACAATGAAAAACTACGATGTCATCATCATCGGTGGTGGCCCCGGCGGCTACAACGCCGCCATTCGCGCTGGCCAGCTGGGCCTGAGCGTGGCCTGCATAGAAGGTCGCGCTACCCTCGGCGGTACCTGCCTGAACGTTGGCTGCATGCCTTCCAAGGCGTTGCTGCATGCATCCGAACTCTATGAGGCCGCTGCCAGTGGCGAACTCGGTCACCTCGGTATCGAGGTCAAGCCGAGCCTGAACCTGGCGCAAATGATGAAGCAGAAGGATGAAAGCGTGACCGGCCTCACCAAGGGCATCGAGTTCCTGTTCCGCAAGAACAAGGTCGACTGGATCAAGGGCTGGGGCAAGCTGGACGGCGTTGGCAAGGTCAAGGTCAGCGACGCAGAGGGCAACGTCAGCGAGTACCAGGCCAAGGACATCGTTATCGCCACGGGTTCCGAACCCACGCCCCTGCCCGGCGTGACCATCGACAACCAGCGCATCATCGACTCCACCGGCGCCCTGTCGCTGCCGGAAGTACCCAAGCACCTGGTGGTTATTGGTGCCGGGGTGATCGGCCTCGAACTGGGCTCGGTGTGGCGCCGCCTCGGTGCCGAAGTGACCGTGATCGAATACCTCGACCGCATCTGCCCGGGCATCGATGAAGAAACCGCCAAGACGCTCCAGCGCTCCCTGGCCAAGCAAGGCATGAGCTTCAAGCTGGGCAGCAAGGTGACCCAGGCCACGCCTTCGGCCGATAGCGTCAGCCTGACCCTGGAACCCGCCGCCGGCGGCGAAGCGCAAACCCTGCAGGCGGACTACGTGCTGGTCGCCATCGGTCGTCGCCCGTATACCCAGGGTCTGGGCCTGGAAAGCGTCGGTCTGCACACCGATAAGCGCGGCATGCTGGAAAACCAGGGGCATCGCACACAGGTACCGGGCATCTGGGTGATCGGCGACGTCACGTCCGGACCGATGCTCGCGCACAAGGCCGAGGATGAGGCCATCGCCTGCATCGAACTGATCCATGGCAAGCCGCACCAGGTGAACTACGGCCTGATTCCCGGGGTGATCTACACCAAGCCTGAACTGGCCACCGTCGGCAAGACCGAAGAACAACTGAAAGCCGAGGGCCGTGCCTACAAGGTCGGCAAGTTCCCGTTCCTCGCCAACAGCCGGGCCAAGATCAACCACGAAACCGAAGGCTTCGCCAAGGTCATCGCCGACGCCAATACCGATGAGGTGCTGGGCGTGCACCTTGTCGGGCCAAGCGTCAGCGAGATGATCGGCGAATATTGCGTAGCGATGGAATTTGCCGCGTCGGCGGAAGACATCGCGCTGATCTGCCACCCGCACCCGACCCGCTCCGAAGCGCTGCGCCAGGCGGCGATGAACGTGGACGGGATGGCGATGCAGATCTGATAGCCGGGGTGCCTGTACCGGCCTCATCGCTGGCAAGCCAGCTCCCACAGGGAAATTGTGGGAGCTGGCCTGCCAGCGATGAGGCCTGTGCTGACAACCGGGAAATCAGGTCCTGAACCGGGACACCAGGCTGCCGAACTCCTGCGACAACGCCTTCAACTGTTGCGAGTCCGCCTGTGCCGTCCCTGCCAGTTGCTCGATCAACTGTGCATCCGCCTGGATCTGGATGATGTGGTGGTTGATGTCCTCGGCCACCTGGTGCTGCTCTTCCGCCGCCGTGGCGATCTGATTGCTCTGGTCGCGGATGGCATCCACCGAAGTCCGGATATCCTCGAAACTGTCCCGCGCCTCGCGGATCGAACTGACACTCTGCTGCGACATTTCCAGACTGCTGTGCATCTGTTGGGTGACATCCTGCGCCCGCCGCGCCAGGCCACCCAGCAAGCCATCGATTTCTCCGGTGGAGTCGGCAGTGCGCTTGGCCAGTGCCCGCACTTCATCCGCCACCACGGCAAAACCACGCCCTTGCTCGCCGGCCCGCGCCGCTTCGATGGCTGCGTTGAGCGCCAGCAGGTTGGTCTGTTCGGCGATCGAGCGGATGGTACCGAGAATGGTGTTGATGTCCTGGCTTTCCTTTTCCAACGCCTGCATGGCCTCGGTCGCCTGCAACAGGTTCTCGCTCAGGCGCGCGACGCTGCTGGTGGCCTGCTCGATCTGCTGCTGGCCGGCGCTGACATGGCGCTGGCCGGCATCGGCGGAGGTCGCCGCATGGCTGCACGACCTGGCCACTTCGTTGGCCGTGGCGACCATCTCGTTGAACGCCGTGGACACCAGTTCCACCGCCTGGCGCTGGCGGCCGGTCGCATCACCCATGTTCGAGGCGACCTGGCTGTTGGTCTCCGAGGCAGTCTGCAAGTCGGCGGAAGCATGGCCAATACGCTGAACCAACGAGCGGATGCGCTCGACGAACTGGTTGAACCAGCCGGCCAGCGCTGCGGTTTCATCGTTGCCTTTCACTTGCAGGGAGCGGGTCAGGTCGCCCTCGCCCTGGGCGATATCCTCGAGGCTGTCGGCAACGCCCTTGATCGGGTTGACGATCAGATTCGAGAAGGTCGCACCAACCACCGCAAACAGCAGCGCCAGTACCAGGGCGATGGCAACGATGGTCCAGGTCAGGCTGGTAACGTCGGCCATCACTTCGCTTTTTTCGATCAGGCCGATGAAGCGCCAGCCCAGGGTGGGTGAAGTCCAGACGTTGGCCATATAGTGCTTGCCGCCCAGTTCCACCTCGATCAGGCCCTTGGCGGTGTTGCCCAGCAGCGCGTAATCGCCGCCCAGCTCCTTGAGCTGCTTGAAGGCATTGCCCGGATTGCTCGGGTCCACCAGCACCGCACCGGTGTCTTCGACCAGCATCAGGTAGCCGCTTTCTCCCAGCTTGGTCTTGCCGATGAAGCCGGCCAGCTGTTCCAGCGATACGTCGATACCCATCACGCCGAGCACTTCGCCATTGGCTCCGTGCACCGTGCGTACGGTACAGATCAGCGGCTGACTACCCCACAGGTAGGCACTGGTCCGCATGACCTTGCCGGGATTGGCGATCCCCAACTGGTACCACGGGCGCTTGCGCGGCTCGTAGTTCTTCAGCCCCGGCTCATCGGGCCACGAGGCATAGCTGCCGTCATCGTTGCGGGCATACGAAACGAAAGCAGTCGTCGGATGCGCCTTGGCATAGCGCGTGAAATGTTCCAGAAGCACACGGTTGGCCTGGGGTAGCGGCGTAGCCGGCGCATTGTCGCTGCTGTAGATCTTCAGATCCCTGGCGTTGACGATCAACGGATCGTCCGCCCACTGCGTGACGTTCTGCGCGATGGAATCGAGGAAGACATTCACCGTGTTATCGATCTGCCGGATTTCCCGGCTCGAGGTTTCCACAAAGCCTTCACGGGCCTGCTGGTTGAGGTTGTAAACCACCAGACAAGCGATCAAGGCCACGGGAATCACGGCGATTACGCCAAATGCACACGTCAGCTTCTTTCTTATATTCATTCGATGGCTTCCGATACGACGTGCCACAAGCGGGCCCAAGGGATACAGGATCTGTTTTGCGCTGCTCGAGGGCGAGGCAAGCGCTCTGCTGAACGATTCAGCAAGACGCAGAATGGCAACTTGATGCCCCCTGCGCAAGGCACCGAAACGGCCTCATACCCCCGAATCTACGGGGTTTCCGGCAAAGCTGATCGTGTGGACAGGACACATTCTTGTCTGTTTCAACGCGTTTTGTGCGGCAGATCGCCTCGCCTCGCAGCAGTTCGACGTGCAATGGCTATGCTTGCCCGGGTGCGTGAAGCATCAGGAAAAAATTCGTTAGCCAACATGGAAATCAGGCGATGAAAATCATTCGTTCTCTAGCGTACGTGGTTGCTCTGGGTAGCGTCCTTTCCACCGCTCACGCGGTCGACATCCCGCTGGGCAGCAAAGCCATCGAAGGCGAGATCACCACCAAGGTACTGGCGGTGGATGTGCCCAACCGGATAGTCACGATCGCAGACACCGACAACAGTCCGGTAAAGGTGCAACTCACTGAGCAGGCCAAGGACCTGCACAATCTGAAAGTCGGCGACACGGTGAACATCAAGGTGTCCCGCGCGGTTGCCTACGTTCTTGATACCAAGGTCGGGGGCGCGCCAAAGGTCACCGACGAAGCCATGACCGTGCGCGCCACCAAGGACAACCCCAACCCTGGCGGCGAAGCGGTACGCCAGGTGAAAGTAACCTCGAAGATCACCCATATCGACCTGAAGAACCATGAAGTGACGCTGCTGCCGCCGGAAGGCAAGGTCGCCGTGGTCAAAGTCGAAAACCCCGAGCTGCAGGCAAGGATGAAAAACCTGAAGGAGGGCCAGACGGTCGATGCGATCTACACCGAGGTTCTGCAGGTGAAGACCTCGCGCTAGGTTGTCTCTGAATTCAAGCGGCGTGTTCGGCCGATTGCTTTTCATGCAAAAAAGCCGCTTCGGGGAAGCGGCTTTCCGAATGCAACTATTGGCTTACTCGACCGTGACCGATTTCGCCAGGTTGCGCGGCTGATCAACGTCAGTACCCTTGAGCACCGCCACGTAGTACGACAGCAGCTGCAGCGGGATGGTGTACAGGATTGGCGCCAGCGCATCGGCAATATGAGGCATGGCAATCACGTGGGTACCCTCGCCATTGCTCATCCCTGCCTGCTCGTCGGCGAAGACCACCAACTGACCACCCCGTGCACGGACTTCCTGCAGGTTGGACTTGAGCTTTTCCAGCAGTTCGTTGTTCGGCGCGACGGTGACCACCGGCATGTCGTCATCCACCAATGCCAGCGGGCCGTGCTTCAGCTCGCCCGCCGGGTAGGCTTCGGCGTGGATGTAGGAGATTTCCTTGAGCTTCAGGGCGCCTTCCATCGCTACCGGGAACTGCGCGCCGCGGCCCAGGAACAGGGTGTGGTGCTTGTCGGCGAAGAGTTCGGAAATTTTCTCCACGGTGGAATCCATCGCCAGGGCTTCGCCCAGGCGCACCGGCAGGCGACGCAATTGCTCGACCAGCTCGGCTTCGACGCCTGCACCCAAGGTGCCACGAACCTGACCCAGTGCCAGGGTCAGCAACATCAGGGACACCAACTGGGTGGTGAAGGCCTTGGTCGAGGCCACGCCGATTTCCGGGCCGGCCAGGGTCAGCAGGGTCAGGTCGGATTCACGCACCAGCGAGCTGATGCCAACGTTGCAGATCGCCAGGCTGCCGAGGAAGCCCAGTTCCTTGGCGTTGCGCAGGGCAGCGAGGGTGTCGGCGGTTTCGCCGGACTGGGAGATGGAGACGAACAGGGTGTCGGGCTGTACCACTACCTTGCGGTAGCGGAACTCGCTGGCGACTTCGACCTGGCAGGGAATGCCGGCCAGCTCTTCCAGCCAGTAACGGGCAACCATGCCGGCGTGATAGCTGGTGCCGCAAGCGACGATCTGGACATTGCGTACCTTGGCGAAAAGCTCTGCGGCTTTCGGACCGAAAGCCTGGACCATGACATGGTCAGCACCCAGGCGGCCTTCGAGGGTGCGCTGGACAACGGTTGGCTGCTCATGGATTTCCTTGAGCATGAAGTGGCGGTATTCACCCTTGTCAGCGGCCTCGGCGCCTTCGTGGTATTGCACCACTTCACGCTGCACGGCGTTGCCGTTGGTGTCCCAGATGCGCACCTGTTCGCGCTGGATCTCGGCGATATCGCCTTCTTCAAGGTACATGAAGCGGTCGGTGACCTGGCGCAAGGCCAATTGGTCGGAGGCCAGGAAGTTTTCGCCCAGGCCCAGGCCGATCACCAGCGGGCTGCCGCTGCGCGCCGCAACCAGGCGATCAGGCTGCTTGGCGCTGATCACGGCCAGGCCGTAAGCGCCGTGCAGTTGCTTGACCACTGCCTTCAGCGCGTCGGCCAGGTCCGGAACGGTTTTCAGAGTGTGGTGCAGCAGGTGAACGATCACCTCGGTATCGGTTTCCGAGCTGAACACGTAGCCCAGGGATTTCAGGTTTTCGCGCAGGACTTCATGGTTCTCGATGATGCCGTTGTGCACCACCGCCAGCTCGTTGCCGGAAAAATGTGGGTGGGCATTGTTTTCGGTCGGTGCACCGTGTGTGGCCCAGCGGGTGTGGGCGATGCCCAACTGGCCCACCAGCGGATCGGCGGCCACGGCGGCCTGCAGCTCGCTGACCTTGCCGATACGGCGGCGACGTTCAAGGGTGCCCTGCTGGGTGAAGACCGCGAGACCGGCGCTGTCATAGCCACGGTACTCAAGACGCTTGAGGCCTTCGATCAGAATGGCGGTGATATTGCGCTCGGCGACCGCGCCAACGATTCCACACATAGTCAATGCTCCTGGCTGATAGCGGCACAAATCACGTTGATGCCGCGGGCTTCAATCTGTTCGCGTGCCTCGCGAGGCAGGCGTTCATCGGTAATAAGGGTGTTCACGCTGCTCCAGGGCAGCTCGAGGTTGGGAATCTTGCGTCCAACCTTGTCCGACTCGACCATCACGATCACTTCCCGGGCCACCTCCGCCATGACCCGGCTCAGACCGAGCAACTCATTGAAAGTAGTAGTGCCGCGGACCAGGTCGATGCCATCGGCGCCGATAAACAGCTGGTCGAAGTCGTAGGAACGCAGGACCTGTTCGGCAACCTGGCCCTGGAAGGATTCGGAATGCGGGTCCCAGGTACCGCCCGTCATCAGCAGTACCGGCTCGTGCTCCAACTCGCTCAGGGCGCGTGCGACATTCAAGGAATTGGTCATGACCACCAGGCCAGGCTGAAGGCCAAGCTCCGGGATCATCGCGGCGGTGGTGCTGCCACTGTCGATGATGATCCGCGCATGCTCGCGGATCCGCGCGACAGCCGCGCGGGCGATGGCTTTCTTGTACTGGGAGACGGGCTGGGCCTGATCGGCGATCAGTTCCTGGGGCATGGTAACCGCCCCACCATAGCGGCGAAGCAGTAGACCATTGCTTTCGAGGGCCGCCAGATCCTTGCGGATGGTGACTTCGGAAGTTTCGAAACGCCTGGCCAGCTCATCCACGCTCACCTCGCCCTGTTCATTGAGCAGGGCAAGAATGTTATGGCGCCGCTGGGGAGTGTTTCGTTTCGACATTCGCGCTTAAGTTTCGTTTCGAAAGATAATTGCGGCAATCAAAACCTGAATCTTTCATTCGGTCAAGCGGGAATTCGACAAAAGGCGACGAGGCCAGCATTTTCATGTTATCCACAGGTTCAGCACAAACGAAAAAGGCCGACTTATGCACAATGCACAGTCGGCCTTTTTCAAGCTGTGTATAACTCAGGTTTTCTTGATCTTCTCAGGCCGTTTCCAGCCATCGATGTTGCGCTGGCGGGCACGACCAACGGCCAATTGAGCGGCATCGACGTTCTGTACGATGGTCGAACCGGCCGCAGTGGTGGCACCTGCACCGATATCCACAGGGGCGACCAGGGAGTTGTTCGAACCGATGAACACATCCTCGCCGAGAATGGTCTTGAACTTGTTCGCGCCATCGTAGTTGCAAGTGATGGTGCCGGCACCGATGTTGGTACGTGCGCCGATCTCGGCATCGCCCAGATAGGTCAGGTGACCGGCCTTGGCGCCTTCGCCCAGATGCGCGTTCTTCAGCTCGACGAAGTTACCCACATGGGCCCGGGCTTCCAGCACACTGCCCGGACGCAGGCGGGCGAACGGACCGGCATCGCTGCCCTCGCCCATCACCGCACCGTCCAGATGGCTGTTGGCCTTGACCACGGCCCCCTTGCGCAGGGTGGTGTTCCTGATCACGCAGTTCGCACCGATCTGCACGTCGTCCTCGATGATCACCCGGCCTTCGAGGATCACGTTGATGTCGATGAGTACGTCGCGGCCAACGGTCACTTCACCACGCACATCGAAACGCGCCGGGTCACGCAAGGTCACGCCGAGCGCCATCAGACGGCGGGCTTCGCGGAACTGGTAGTGACGCTCCAGCTCGGCCAATTGGCGGCGGTCGTTGGCGCCCTGCACTTCCATCGGGTCCAGCGGTTGTTCAGTGGCGACCACCAGGCCGTCGGCCACGGCCATGGCGATGACATCGGTCAGGTAGTACTCGCCCTGGGCGTTGTCGTTGGACAAGCGCCCCAGCCAATCGGCAAGACGCTTGCCCGGGACGGCGAGAATGCCGGTGTTGCCTTCGCGGATAGCCTTCTGCACATCGCTGGCGTCCTTGTGCTCGACGATGGCGGTAACCTTGCCGGCAGCGTCCCGGACGATACGGCCATAGCCGGTCGGGTCGTCGAGGGTCACGGTGAGCAGGCCGAGTTGCTGGTCATTGACCTTGGCCAACAGGCGCTGCAAGGTCTCGACCTCGATCAGGGGTACATCGCCGTAGAGGATCAGCACGGTGTCGGCGCTCAGCGCCGGCAGGGCCTGGGCGACAGCGTGGCCGGTGCCCAGTTGTTTGTCCTGAAGCACGAAATTCAGATCGTCCGCCGCCAGGCGTTCACGTACCAGTTCAGCGCCATGGCCGATTACCACATGGATGCCCTGTGGCTGGAGCTGACGGGCGCTGTGGATAACATGGCCGAGCATGGAATCGCCGGCGACCGGGTGGAGTACCTTGGGCAACGCGGAACGCATGCGCGTGCCTTGGCCTGCGGCGAGAATAACGATATCGAGAGACATTGACTGGCTACCAATCCTGGGTGGTCAGCGCTGTGACCGGGAGAAGAATGCGGAAAAAGAAAAAGGGTAGCCGAGGCTACCCTTTAACTCAATCGCGTTGGAAATGAATGACCGAGGCCAATTATTTCCCGCGGCGCATCTGCTGGACGGTACGCAGCTGCGCTGCGGCCTCGGCCAGACGTGCGGCGGCGGCGGTGTAATCAAAATCCGCGCCTTTGGTGTTCAGGGCATTTTCAGCAGCTTTCACCGCTTCCAGCGCCTGGGCTTCGTCCAGGTCACCTGCACGTTGCACGGTATCGGCGAGAACCTTGACCATGCTCGGCTGGACCTCAAGGAAACCACCGGAGATGTAGAACACCTCCTGCGCGCCACCCTGCTTGGTCAGCGTGATCGGACCTGGCTTGAGATTGGTGATCAGCGGCGCGTGGCCTGGAGCGATACCAAGATCACCCAGGTTGCCGTGAGCTACCAACATCTCGACCAGACCGGAAAAGATTTCTCCTTCCGCGCTGACGATATCGCAATGGACTGTCATAGCCATTTGCTTGCCTCGACCTGATTAGCGCCCCTTTCGGGGCGCCGGGATTACAGTTTCTTGGCTTTCTCGATCGCTTCGTCGATGCTGCCGACCATGTAGAACGCTTGTTCTGGCAGGTGGTCGTAGTCACCTTTGAGGATGCCGCTGAAGCCAGCGATGGTGTCTTTCAGGGAAACGTATTTGCCTGGAGAACCGGTGAAGACTTCTGCCACGAAGAACGGCTGGGACAGGAAGCGCTGGATCTTACGAGCACGGGCAACCAGTTGCTTGTCGGTCTCGGACAGCTCGTCCATACCCAGGATCGCGATGATGTCCTTCAGCTCCTTGTAGCGCTGCAGAACGTACTGAACGCCACGAGCGGTCTCGTAGTGCTCGGTACCGATCACCAGCGGATCCAGCTGACGGGAAGTCGAGTCCAGTGGGTCTACCGCCGGGTAGATACCCAGGGAAGCGATGTCACGGGACAGTACGACGGTAGCGTCAAGGTGGGCGAAGGTGGTCGCTGGCGACGGGTCGGTCAGGTCGTCCGCAGGTACGTATACGGCCTGGATCGAGGTGATCGAACCTTCCTTGGTCGAAGTGATGCGCTCTTGCAGCACGCCCATCTCTTCAGCCAGGGTCGGCTGGTAACCTACTGCCGAAGGCATACGGCCCAGCAGTGCGGATACTTCGGTACCGGCCAGGGTGTAACGATAGATGTTGTCGACGAACAGCAGAACGTCGTTACCTTCGTCACGGAACTTCTCGGCCATGGTCAGGCCGGTCAGCGCTACGCGCAGACGGTTTCCTGGTGGCTCGTTCATCTGACCGTAGACCAGCGCTACCTTGTCGAGAACGTTGGAGTCCTTCATCTCGTGGTAGAAGTCGTTACCCTCACGAGTACGCTCACCCACACCGGCGAACACGGAGTAACCGCTGTGCTCGATGGCGATGTTACGGATCAGTTCCATCATGTTTACGGTCTTGCCGACACCGGCACCACCGAACAGACCGACTTTACCGCCCTTGGCGAACGGGCAGACCAGGTCGATAACCTTGATGCCGGTTTCCAGCAGGTCGTTGCCGCCTGCCTGGTCAGCGAAGGAAGGAGCGGCGCGGTGAATACCCCAGCGCTCTTCTTCGCCGATCGGACCAGCTTCGTCGATCGGGTTGCCGAGGACGTCCATGATCCGGCCCAGGGTCGCTTTACCGACCGGTACCGAGATAGGAGCCTTGGTGTCGACAACGTCCAGACCGCGCTTCAGGCCTTCGGTCGAACCCATCGCAATGGTACGAACCACGCCGTCGCCCAGCTGCTGCTGAACTTCCAGAGTGGTTTCTGCGCCTTGAACTTTCAGCGCGCTATAGACATTCGGAACGACGTCACGTGGAAATTCCACGTCGATGACGGCGCCGATGATTTGAACGATACGTCCGCTACTCATAGCTGGATCCTCTGAATATGTGAACCGTTAAACCGCGGCAGCGCCGCCGACGATTTCCGAGATCTCTTGGGTGATCGCAGCCTGACGCGCCTTGTTGTAGATCAGCTGCAATTCGCTGATCAGGTCACCGGCGTTGTCGGTGGCGTTCTTCATTGCGATCATCCGGGCAGCCTGTTCAGCCGCGTTGTTCTCGACCACCGCCTGGTAGACCTGCGACTCCACGTAACGCACCATCAGGCCGTCCAGCAGCTCTTTGGCGTCAGGTTCGTAGAGGTAGTCCCAGTGGTGCTTGAGTTCTTGATCCGGGGTTGCCACCAACGGTACCAACTGCTCGACCGTTGGAGTTTGCGTCATGGTATTGATGAACTTGTTCGATACCACGGACAGGCGGTCGATACGACCATCCAGGTAAGCGTCCAGCATGACCTTGACGGAACCGATCAGATCGTTGATCGACGGTTCTTCGCCCAGGTGGCTGATCGCTGCAACGACATTGCCGCCGAAGCTGCGGAAGAAAGCCGCACCCTTGCTGCCGATCACGCACAGGTCGATCTCGACGCCTTGTTCGCGGTTTACCGCCATGTCCTTGACCAGGGCCTTGAACAGGTTGGTGTTCAAGCCGCCGCACAGACCGCGGTCACTGCTCACCACGATATAACCGGCGCGCTTCACAGGGCGCTCGATCATGAACGGGTGGCGGTACTCCGGGTTGGCGTTGGCCAGATGACCAATCACCTGGCGGATGCGCTCCGCGTAGGGACGGCTAGCAGACATGCGCATTTGAGCCTTGCGCATCTTGCTGACCGCCACTTTTTCCATGGCGCTGGTAATTTTTTGCGTGCTTTTGATGCTCGCAATCTTACTGCGAATCTCTTTTGCGCCTGCCATGTAACACCTATCAGGTTAGCAAGCGGGGGCTGCAAGGCCCCCGCTGCGGCTTACCAGGTTTGGGTGGCCTTGAACTTCTCGATACCGGCCTTGATGCCAGCGTCGATTTCGTCGTTGAAGTCACCCTTCACGTTGATCTTCGCCATCAGGTCGGCGTGATCACGGTTGAAGTAAGCGATCAGCGCTTGTTCGAAGCTGCCGATCTTGGCGATTTCAACGTCGGTCAGGAACCCACGCTCAGCGGCATACAGCGACAGCGCCATGTCCGCGATGGACATAGGAGCGTATTGCTTCTGCTTCATCAGCTCGGTAACACGTTGACCGTGCTCGAGTTGCTTGCGGGTAGCTTCGTCCAGGTCAGAAGCGAACTGGGCGAATGCCGCCAGTTCACGGTACTGAGCCAGAGCAGTACGGATGCCACCGGACAGCTTCTTGATGATCTTGGTCTGAGCGGCACCACCCACGCGGGATACCGAAACACCGGCGTTCACTGCAGGGCGGATGCCCGAGTTGAACATGGCCGATTCCAGGAAGATCTGACCGTCGGTGATCGAGATCACGTTGGTCGGAACGAACGCGGAAACGTCGCCAGCCTGGGTTTCGATGATCGGCAGGGCGGTCAGGGAACCGGTCTTGCCAGTAACGGCGCCGTTGGTGAACTTCTCGACGTACTCTTCGGAAACGCGCGATGCACGCTCCAGCAGACGGGAGTGGAGATAGAACACGTCACCTGGGTACGCTTCACGTCCTGGCGGACGGCGCAGCAGCAGGGAGATCTGACGGTAGGCAACGGCCTGCTTGGACAGGTCATCGTAAACGATCAGCGCGTCTTCACCGCGGTCACGGAAGAACTCGCCCATGGTGCAACCGGCGTATGGCGCCAGGAATTGCAGCGCGGCGGATTCCGAGGCACTGGCAACGACCACGATGGTGTTGGCCAGGGCGCCGTTTTCTTCCAGCTTGCGAACGATGTTGGCAACGGTGGAGCGCTTCTGGCCGACAGCGACATAAACGCAGAAAATACCGGAGTCTTTCTGGTTGATGATGGCGTCGATGGCCATGGCGGTCTTGCCGATCTGACGGTCACCGATGATCAGCTCGCGCTGGCCACGGCCGACAGGGATCATGGCGTCGACGGACTTGTAGCCAGTCTGTACAGGCTGGTCTACCGACTTACGCCAGATCACGCCTGGAGCAACTTTCTCGACCGCGTCGGTCTCGGTGTTGCCCAGAGGACCTTTGCCGTCGATCGGGTTGCCCAGTGCGTCGACGACGCGACCCAGCAGTTCCTTACCAACCGGAACTTCGAGGATGCGGCCGGTGCACTTGGCGCTCATGCCTTCGGCGAGGGTGTCGTAGGCGCCCAGTACTACCGCACCAACGGAGTCTTGCTCCAGGTTGAGGGCCATACCGTACACGCCGCCTGGAAACTCGATCATTTCGCCGTACATGACGTCGGCGAGACCGTGAATCCGCACGATGCCGTCAGAAACGCTGACGACAGTACCTTCGTTGCGGGCTTGGGAGGCTACATCGAGATTCTCGATGCGGCCCTTGATGATTTCACTAATTTCGGAAGGATTGAGTTGCTGCATTGCTCTGCTGCCCCTTCAAACTCAAGATTTCAATGCTTCGGCCAGTTTCGCGAGTTTGCCGCGAACCGAGCCATCGATTACCAGGTCGCCGGCGCGGATCACGACACCACCGATAAGGGAGGCGTCTTCCGTCGCATGCAGGCGCACTTCCCGGCTGAGCCGTGCACTGAGAACCTTGGCGAGTTTGTCTTGCTGTTCTTGGTTCAACGCAAAAGCACTGGTGACTTCCACGTCCACGGATTTTTCGAGTTCAGCCTTGTACAGCTCGAACTGCGCCGAGATCTCCGGAAGAAGCAGGAGACGGTCGTTTTCCGCGGCAACGTGGATGAAATTACGTGCTTGCGCATCGAACTTGTCACCGCACACGTCGATAAACGTGGCGGCCTTTTGTGCGCTCGTCAGTCGCGGGGCCTTGAGCAGGCGCTGCATGGTGCCGTCTTGCGACACCGCAGCAGCCAGGCCGAGCATGGCTGACCAATTGGCCAGTTGCTGCTGGGCCTGGGCATGCTCAAAGGCAGCCTTAGCGTAAGGTCGGGCCAACGTGGTCAGTTCTGCCATGATCGCCCTCGCTTAAATTTCAGCGGCCAGTTTGTTAACCAGCTCCGCATGCGCGTTTTGATCGATTGTGGCGCCAAGGATCTTTTCAGCACCGCCAACGGCCAGGCTACCCACTTGGGCGCGCAGCGCGTCTTTGACGCTGTTAATTTCCTGTTCGATCTCGGCCTGAGCCTGAGCCTTCACACGGTCAGCTTCGACGCGGGCCTGATCACGGGCCTCTTCGACGATCTGAGCACCGCGCTTCTTGGCTTGCTCGATGATTTCGGCTGCTTGAGCCTTAGCTTCGCGCAGTTGCTGACCCGCTTTATCTTGGGCCAGCTCCAGGTCGCGAGCTGCTCGGTTGGCAGCGTCCAGTCCGTCCGCGATCTTCTTTTGACGTTCCTGCAGAGCTGCAATGACCGGAGGCCATACAAACTTCATGCAGAAAACCACGAAAATCAAGAACGCAAGGGACTGACCAATCAGGGTTGCATTAATGTTCACGCCAACACCTCGCTCGTTCTTCGTCTATCACACCAATCCACTCGTCGAAACGAGTGATCAGCCAGCGATTTGACCAACGAAGGGGTTCGCGAAGGTGAAGAACAGAGCGATACCAACACCGATCATGGTTACGGCGTCGAGCAGACCGGCAACGATGAACATCTTGACTTGCAGCATTGGAACCATCTCTGGCTGGCGAGCAGCGCCTTCCAGGAACTTGCCGCCCAGCAGGCCGAAACCAATGGCGGTACCCAGAGCACCCAGGCCGATCAGCAGAGCAACAGCGATAGCGGTAAGACCAACTACAGTTTCCATCTTTCCTCCCGACTTTTACGTCGTATTGGTTAGGTTTTTTAGTTTGAAGCGGTAAAACAAAATCGTTTGGTACAGCGATGCCCTTGCGGACGTTTTCGACCCTCCCTCGAACCGACGGGAGGGTCATCAGACACGCCAGGCGGTCTTAATGGTTATCTTCGTGCGCCATCGACAGGTAGACGATGGTGAGCATCATGAAGATGAATGCTTGCAGGGTGATGATCAGGATGTGGAACACCGCCCACGCCCACTGCAGGACGATACCGAGGCCGCTCAGCCACAGCAGGCCGGCGCCGAACATCACCGCGATCAGGATGAACACCAGCTCGCCGGCGTACATGTTGCCGAACAGACGCAGTGCCAGCGAGATCGGCTTGGCGATCAGGGTGACGAACTCGAGCAGGAAGTTGACCGGGATCAGCAGTGCCTGGACGAAGATGTTCTTGCTGCCGAACGGATGCAGGGTCAGCTCGCCGATGAAACCGCCCAGACCCTTGATCTTGATGCTGTAGAAGATGATCAGGGCGAACACGCAGAAGGCCATGGCCAGGGTGGCGTTCGGGTCGGTGGTGGAAACGGCACGGAACGGAATGTGCGGGTCGCCGGAGATCAGGATCGCCAGTTGCGGGATCCAGTCGACCGGTACCAGGTCGATGGCGTTCATCAGGAACACCCACACGAAGATGGTCAGGGCCAGCGGGGCGATGACCGCGCTGCGGCCATGGAAGGAGTCCTTCACGCTGCCATTGACGAACTCGACCAGCACTTCGACGAAGTTCTGCAGACCGCCGGGCAGGCCGGAGGTCGCTTTCTTCGCGGCAGCGCGGAAGAGAAGAATGAAGATCAGGCCCAGGCCGAACGACCAACCCAGGGTGTCCACGTGGAACGCCCAGAAGCCCATTTCCTTGGCTTCCGCTGCACTGTGGGCAAAGCCCCAGCCGCCGGATGGTAGTTGACCGAAGGTCAGGTTCTGCAAGTGGTGCTGGATATAGCCCGAAGCGGTTTCTGCTGCCATGTTTGCCTCAAACGCCCTAAGGTCTCGAAAGTCTTGTTTTCATCAGCAGGGGCGCGAACCAGCTGACCAGTTGGGTCAGCAAGAAGACGCCGAATACTGCTAATGGCGCCAATGGCTTCACTCCTGCGAACGTCAGTGCAAACAGCACTGCCGTCAAAATCAATTTGCCTGCCTCGCCTGCGTAGAACGACTTGACGATGGCTTGCGCTGCCCTGGCCCCGGTAAACCTGAAGGCCTTCCAGGCGAAATACACATTCGGTAGCCAGGCGATCAGCCCTCCGCAGAGGCCTGAATAACCGCTGACTGTCCCGCGCCACTGCCACAAAACCAACGCTGCCAACAGAAACACGACGCATTGGGCCAGCAGTACCGGGAAAACCGCCCAGCGATGGAAAGGCAGGCGGTTTGGCGTGCGGGTTTCCATCAAAACTGCTCTCCCGAAGTCGGCCAACCAGTCAACTATGACTTGGCATAATTTGTGCCGACAAAATGCGCGCAGAGTATAGGGGCGGATTAACCCCTATTCAACTGCCGGGTAGTGATTTCCGACTGCGCGCTACAAAGGGAATTGTTTCAGCGGATGTGAGCAAGAACGCCCTGCAACTCGTCCAGCGAGTTATAGCGAATAACCAGTTGCCCCTTGCCCTTGTTGCCATGGCGGATCTGCACCGAAGAGCCCAGGCGCTCGGCCAGACGCTGTTCCAGGCGGGTAATGTCCGGGTCAGGCTTGGCCGGTTCGACCGGCTCGGGCTTGCCGTTCAACCACTGTCGAACCAGGGCTTCAGTCTGACGAACGGTCAGACCCCGTGCGACAACGTGTCGCGCCCCGTCGACCTGCTGTTCTTCAGGCAATCCGAGCAGCGCACGCGCGTGCCCCATCTCCAGGTCGCCATGGGACAGCATGGTCTTGATCGCGTCGGGAAGAGAGATCAGGCGCAGCAGGTTGGCCACGGTCACGCGTGACTTGCCCACGGCATCGGCGACCTGTTGCTGGGTGAGCTGGAATTCGGTCTGCAGGCGCTGCAGGGCAATAGCTTCCTCGACCGGGTTGAGGTCCTCGCGCTGGATATTCTCGATCAGCGCCATGGCGATGGCAGCCTCGTCCGGAACATCGCGGACCATGGCCGGAATGCTGTCCAGGCCAGCCAGCTGGGTGGCACGCCAGCGGCGTTCACCTGCGATGATCTCGTAGCGGCCTCCCTCGATCGGACGCACGACGATCGGCTGCATCACGCCCTGCCCCTTGATCGACTGGGCCAATTCTTCCAGGGCTTGCGGGTCCATGTCCCGACGCGGCTGGTATTTGCCGCGCTGGATCAGTTCGACCGGCAGGTGTTGCAGTTCTTTCTTGTCGACCTTTACAGCCTGCTCTTCGAGCGAGCTGACGGTCGGACCACTCAACAGTGCATCCAACCCACGTCCGAGACCTCGTTTCTTGACGGCCATGCGGATTCCTTAAGTTGTTTGTGCAGTGCGAGATTGACGACGCTGGCGGCGATGGAACTCTCCGGCCAGGGCCATATAAGCCAGGGCGCCACGGGATTGCTTGTCGTACGCCAATGCCGGCATCCCGAAGCTCGGTGCTTCGGCCAGGCGGATGTTGCGCGGGATCACAGTGTCGTAGAGCTGCTCGCCGAAGTGCTCCTTGAGCTGCACCGAGACGTCGTTGTTCAGGCTCAGGCGCGGATCGTACATGGTCCGCAGCAGGCCTTCGACCTTCAACGCCGGGTTCAGCCGGGCAGCGATGCGCTTGATGTTATCCACAAGGTCGCTGAGACCTTCCAACGCGTAGTATTCGCACTGCATGGGAATGATCACGCCATCGGACGCGACCAGGGCATTGAGCGTGAGCATCGACAGCGACGGCGGGCAATCGATGAGAATGTAGTCGTAGTTCTCGCGAATCGGCGCCAACGCATTGCGCAGGCGGCTTTCCTTCATCTGCATTTCCAGCAGGACCACCTCGGCGGCGGTCAGGTCGCGGTTGGCCGGCAGCAGTTGGTAACCACCGTGCTCGGAAAAATGCATGGCCTGGGCCAGGTCGCATTCGCCGATCAGCAAGTCGTAGACCGAATGTTCCAGGACATGTTTATCCACACCACTGCCCATGGTGGCATTGCCCTGTGGATCGAGGTCGATCAACAACACGCGGCGCTTGGTCGCTACCAGCGACGCCGCGAGATTGATGCAGGTAGTGGTTTTACCCACACCCCCCTTCTGGTTCGCGATCGCGAATACCTTAGCCATTCTTGCTTGTGTTCCCAGTCATGCCGTGCGGCGCAGTATCAGCAGATGGCGCTGGCCTTGGCAACCGGGTACGGTCAAGGCCTGCTCGCTATCCACTTTGAAATCCGCCGGCAATGCTACCAGCTCATCGGCCGGATGCAGTCCTTTCATTGCCAGCCACTGTGTCTGGGAATCCCCCAGGTGCCGCGTCCAGTTGGTG
The DNA here is from genome assembly GCF_048586865.1 of Pseudomonas bharatica. Taxonomy (NCBI): domain Bacteria; kingdom Pseudomonadati; phylum Pseudomonadota; class Gammaproteobacteria; order Pseudomonadales; family Pseudomonadaceae; genus Pseudomonas; species Pseudomonas bharatica. The sequence goes on from NZ_JBMAWR010000013.1 coordinate 47,175, forward strand.
AAATTCTCCATGCTGCTGAAAGCACGGGAAATGATCCCGGTGAATGGCTGCGCCGGCTGGAACTCTTCCACCCGCTTGTGGATAACCGTGAGGTTGTCCAGCTTCAGCTCCAGTTTCACCTGGGTCAGGAAACGGGTCTTCTTGCCGTTGCTGTCGAGCACCGTGACCTGCTTGTCCGGATGCAGGATAGACAATGGAATGCCAGGCATGCCACCGCCGCTGCCGACATCCAGCCAGTTCGCGCTGTGGATAAAACTCATCACGCTCAGGCTGTCCAGCAGATGGCGGGACACCATCTCGTCCGGATCGCGCACTGCGGTGAGGTTGTAGGCCTTGTTCCATTTGATCAGCAGGGCCAGGTACTCCAGCAGCTTCTGCTGCTGGAACTCACTCAATTCAAGACCGAGCTGGCGCGCGCCTGTGGACAACTCTTCGGCATGTTTTGCGGTGACCATAGAACTCAAGCGCTTTGCTCCAGACCGCGGCCTGCGCCGCGTTTTTTCAGGTGGATCAACAACAGGGAGATCGCCGCCGGGGTCACACCGGGAATACGCGACGCCTGGCCCAGGGTCTCGGGCCGGGTCTGGCCGAGCTTGCCCTGGATCTCCTTGGACAGACCGGAAATCGAGCTGTATTCGATGTCGTCTGGCAGGCGGGTATCTTCGCTGGCGCGCAGGCGAGCGATTTCTTCCTGTTGCCGGTCGATGTAACCGGCGTATTTGGTCTTGATCTCGACCTGCTCGGCGACCTGGTCACTGGCATCGCTGCCACCGGTCACTTCCACCAGGCCGGCGTAATCGATTTCCGGCCGGCTCAACAGGTTGAGCAGGTTGTACTCATGTGCCAGCGGCGTACCGAAACGCTCGACGATCGCCTGGCCTTGTTCGGTGTCCGGACGAACCCAGGTCGCTTTCAAGCGCTGCTCTTCCCGTTCGATGCCTTCGCGCTTGGCGCAGAACGCGGCCCAACGGTCGTCATCCACCAGACCCAGTTCGCGACCTTTTTCGGTCAGGCGCAGGTCGGCGTTGTCCTCGCGCAGGATCAGCCGGTATTCGGCGCGCGAAGTGAACATGCGGTACGGCTCCTGGGTACCGAGGGTGATCAGGTCGTCGACCAGCACACCGATGTACGCCTCGTCGCGGCGCGGGCACCAGCTTTCCCGGCCCTGCGCGCGCAGCGCGGCGTTGGTCCCGGCCAGCAGGCCTTGTGCACCGGCTTCTTCGTAGCCGGTGGTGCCGTTGATCTGGCCAGCGAAGAACAGACCGCCGATAACCTTGGTTTCCAGGCTGTACTTCAGGTCGCGCGGATCGAAGTAGTCGTACTCGATGGCGTAGCCCGGGCGAACGATATGGGCGTTTTCCATACCGCGGATCGAACGGACGATCTGCAACTGCACATCGAACGGCAAGGATGTGGATATCCCGTTCGGGTAAAGCTCGTGGGTGTTCAGGCCTTCCGGCTCGATGAACACCTGGTGGCTTTCCTTGTCGGCAAAGCGGTGGATCTTGTCTTCGATCGACGGGCAGTAACGCGGGCCGATGCCTTCGATCACGCCCGAGTACATGGGCGAGCGGTCCAGGTTGGACGCGATGATTTCGTGAGTGCGCGCGTTGGTGTGGGTAATCCAGCAACTGACCTGACGCGGATGCATCTCCTTGGAGCCCATGAACGACATCACCGGGATCGGCGTATCGCCTGGCTGTTCCGACATCACCGAGAAGTCCACCGAGCGCCCGTCGATCCGCGGCGGTGTCCCGGTTTTCAGGCGGCCGACGCGCAGTGGCAACTCACGCAGGCGGTGGGCCAGGGCGATCGCGGGCGGATCGCCGGCACGGCCACCGGAATAGTTCTGCAGGCCGATGTGGATAAGTCCAGCGAGGAAGGTGCCAGTGGTCAGTACCACGGAGTCGGCGAAGAAGCGCAGACCCATCTGGGTCACCACACCGCGCACCTGGTCCTGCTCGACAATCAGGTCGTCGCAGGACTGCTGGAATATCCACAGGTTCGGCTGGTTTTCCAGGATTTCCCGGACCACCGCCTTATAGATGGCGCGGTCGGCCTGTGCACGAGTCGCGCGCACAGCCGGGCCTTTGCGGTTGTTCAGTACGCGGAACTGGATGCCGCTCTTGTCGGTGGCCAGCGCCATCGCACCACCCAGCGCATCGATTTCCTTGACCAGGTGACTCTTGCCGATGCCACCAATGGCCGGGTTGCAGCTCATGTGCCCGAGGGTTTCCACGTTATGGGTCAGCAGCAGGGTTTTCACGCCCATGCGTGCTGATGCAAGCGCAGCCTCGGTACCGGCATGGCCGCCGCCGATGACGATCACTTCAAAACGGGAAGGGAAATCCACCACGCACCTCGTGCCTGTTTCGGGAATGTAAAAGGGATAGCTGCCAAGTATAGGGACTTCTGCCCTCCTAAAGGAACCTTTTGCACAAAATTTAACCAGCCTGTGGATGAATGGCCGGCAATAGAAATAACGAAAGGAAGATTTATAAAAGCTTTGTTTTTATGTTTATTCTTAGTCCGCGACCTTTCTGTGGATAAGTGCTTAGAGCCCATACGATGCCTGATGTACAGAGATTCATAACCCTGTGGCCCAAGGGCAATGAGGGTTATGGATAAGCGTCCGGAACCTGTGGATTAAAGTGCTTGTTACCCACAGGTGGATTTATCTCCACCCCTCAGGCCAGGTTATCAACGGAGCTGAAGGCGGGTTTTCCACAGGGCTCATTCTCCCTGTGTAAACACGCGGGCAGCCGAAAGCCCCAGAGCAGAGCCGGTAGGTTTCCGTTGTCAAATGAGGGAGGGTGAAGCAGGACGCAGCAAACGGGCCGATCAAATCAGGCCCGTTTGTGGATAAGAACGCTTACTTGCCGATGCAGAAGCTGGAGAAGATACGACCCAGAAGATCGTCTGAACTGAATGCGCCGGTAATTTCACCCAACGCCTGCTGTGCCTGGCGCAGATCTTCGGCCAATAGCTCACCCGCGCCGGCCAGGGTCAGTTGTTCACGACCATGCTCGAGGCTGGCGCTGGCCTGGCGCAGGGCATCAAGATGTCGGCGGCGGGCGCTGAAGCCGCTTTCGGCCGTCTGTTCGTAGCCCATGCAGGCCTTCAAATGATCGCGTAGCAGATCCAGGCCTTGATCCGGCGCCTTGGCGCTGAGGGTAATGGTGACATGCCCGTCCTCGCTTTCCTCCATGCCGATGGCTTCGCCGCTGAGGTCGGCCTTGTTACGGATCAGGGTGACCTTGTCTGGCCGCGGTCGCTGATCGAGGAATTCCGGCCATAGGGCAAAGGGATCACTGGCTTCCGGCGCAGTGGCATCCACTACCAGGAGCACCCGGTCCGCTTCGCCAATCGCCTTCAGAGCGCGTTCCACGCCGATCTTTTCCACATGGTCGTCTGTGTCGCGCAAGCCGGCAGTGTCCACTACATGCAGGGGCATGCCGTCTATGTGGATATGTTCCCGCAGGATGTCCCGGGTGGTGCCGGCAATATCGGTGACGATTGCCGCTTCACGACCGGCAAGCATGTTCAGCAGGCTGGACTTGCCAGCGTTGGGACGACCGGCGATCACGACTGTCATGCCGTCGCGCAGCAAGGCACCCTGTCCGGCTTCGCGCATTACCGAGGCCAGTTCGCTGCGTACCTGGTCAAGCATGCCCAGCACATGGCCATCGGCGAGGAAATCGATTTCCTCTTCGGGAAAGTCGATCGCTGCTTCCACGTAGATGCGCAGGCTGATCAGACGCTCGGTCAAGTTATCCACACGCCGGGAGAATTCTCCCTGAAGCGAGCGCAGGGCATTGCGCGCTGCCTGGGCGGAACTGGCCTCGATCAGGTCGGCTATCGCTTCGGCCTGGGCCAGGTCGAGCTTGTCGTTGAGGAAGGCGCGCTCGCTGAACTCACCCGGCCGCGCAAGACGACATCCAAGCTGTACACAGCGTTGCAGAAGCATGTCCAGCACCACCGGACCACCGTGGCCCTGCAGTTCCAGCACATCCTCGCCCGTGAATGAATTAGGGCCGGGGAAGAACAACGCAATGCCCTCGTCAAGCACCAGTCCGTCTTCACTACGGAACGGGCCGTAGTGGGCATGGCGCGGAGACAGTTCGCGACCGGTGATGGCTTGCCCGGCCTGGCGCGCCAATGGCCCGGAGATGCGCACAATGCCTACCCCGCCGCGGCCTTGGGCGGTAGCGATGGCGGTGATGGTTTCGCGACGGGAAGTCATGTCGATAGCCTCGAAACAGAAACGTCAGATAGCAAAACGCCCCACGAGTGGGGCGTTTATCCACAGATTAGCTGGCTAATCCGTCAGGCTGCGGCCTTCTTGGTCGCGTTTTCGATACTGCGGGTGATGTACCACTGCTGTGCGATGGACAGGCAGTTGTTCACAACCCAATACAGCACCAGACCAGCCGGGAACCACAGGAAGAAGAAGGTGAAGATGATCGGCATCATTTTCATTACCTTGGCCTGCATCGGATCCGGTGGGGTCGGGTTCAGCTGCTGCTGGATGAACATGGTCGCGCCCATGATGATCGGCAGGATGAAGAACGGATCCTTGATCGACAGGTCGGTGATCCAGAACATCCACGGAGCCTGGCGCATCTCCACGCTTTCCAGGAGTACCCAGTACAGCGAAAGGAAGACCGGCATCTGCACCAGGATCGGCAAGCAGCCGCCCAGCGGGTTGATCTTCTCTTTCTTGTACAGCTCCATCATCGCCTGGGACATCTTCTGGCGATCGTCACCGAACTGTTCTTTCAATTGGGCCAGGCGCGGCGCAACAGCACGCATGCGCGCCATCGAACGGTAGCTGGCGGCGGACAGCGGGAAGAACAGGCCCTTGATCAGCATGGTCAGGACGATGATCGACCAGCCCCAGTTGCCGAGCAGGCTGTGGATATGTTGCAGCAGCCAGAAGATCGGCTGGGCAATGAACCACAGGATGCCGTAGTCGACGGTCAGCTCCAGGCCTGGGGACAACTCCTTCAGCTTGCTCTGGATCTTCGGACCGGCGTACAGGGTGCTGCTGGTTTCAGCCTTGGCGCCAGCGGCAACGTTCAACGCAGGACCGTTGTAACCGATGATGTAGTTGCCTTGGCTATCCTTGCGGGTCTGAACGAAGTTGTTATCGGATTTTTCCGGGATCCAGGCCGTCACGAAGTAGTGCTGCAGCCAGGCGACCCAGCCGCCGTTCACATTTTCTTTCAAATTGCCCTTGTCCATGTCCTTCATGGACACTTTCTTGTAGGGCTCGGAACTTGTCCACAGGGCCGCACCCAGATAGGTGGCAGTACCGGTGGCGGTCGACGACGAAGGATCGGAGCTGGCGTCACGCTTCAGTTGGCCGAACATGTTACCGGTCCAGGGCTGGCCGCTCTGGTTGTCGATCAGGTAGCTGACCTTCAGGTCGTACTCGCCGCGTTTCAGGGTGAAACGCTTGATGTAGTTGACGCCGGCGTCGCTGAACTTCAGGTCGACGACCAGTTGGTCCTGGCCATCGGCCAGTTGATAACTTTTTTGCTCGGCAGCATAAATCGGACGGCCAGCAGCACGTGAGTCCGGGCCGTTGGCGCCGATCAGGCCGCTCTGGGCCAGATAAACACGTTCGCCACCGTTATCGAACAACTGGAACGGAATTTCCGGATGATCCTGGCGACGTGGGTACTTCGGCAGGGTCAACTGGACAATATCGCCACCCGTAGGGTCGATAGCCAGATCGAGTACATCGGTCTTGACGCGGATCAGATCCTTGCTGACAGCGACCGGTGCCTGTTCCGCCGGGGCTTCGGCGTTGACGCTCGGAATGTCGGCATTGGTATTGCCGGCACCGGTGCTGTCCGGCAGGGAAGGCGCGATGGTGCTGGAGGCAGCAGTCTGATTCGGCAGGGCAGCCTGGCCGTAGTCCTGGTTCCACTTGAGGACCATGACATAGGACACGATTGCCAGGGCGGCGATCAGGATCGTGCGTTTAATATCCATGATTACTCGGCTATCGAAGAAGTACGGGAGGAAGGAACGGGCGGAACCGGATCAAAACCGCCTGCATTCCAGGGATGACAACGACCCAGCCGACGAACGGTCAGCCACCCGCCGCGTAAAAGACCATGTGTTTCGATGGCTTCGTACGCATAGCAGGAGCAACTTGGGTAGAAACGGCAATGGCTGGCCATCAACGGGCTGATGGCGTAACGGTAAAACTGGATCGGAACGAGGGCCAGTTTACGCATCTGGACGGTCCACCCCTACGGATTCGGTCTTGACCTCTGGAGAGGGCCGAGTACGAGCGAGGCGCTTCCAGATCTTGCCAAAATGCTGGTGCAATTCCGGGTTTTCTATATCGCCAAGGCCTTTGCGCGCGACGATGACTATGTCCCAGCCGGCCAGGATTTCCTGGTGTCGACGAAACGAATCGCGCATCAAACGCTTCAAGCGATTGCGCTGAACGGAAAGCTTTACGGCTTTTTTGCCGATCACCAGGCCCAGACGGGGATGATCCAATCCGTTTTCGCGGGCAAGCAGCAAGAGACTCTTGCCGGGCACCTTGCCTGATGGAGAGTCAAAGACCGCTTTGAAGTGTCGGGGTGTCAGTAGACGCTTATCCCGACTGAAGTCCTGACTCACCACCTGTGCCGAAAATCAAACTGCCAGGCGCTTACGGCCTTTGGCACGACGGCGGGACAGAACAGCACGGCCGTTCTTGGTGGCCATACGTGCACGGAAACCGTGAGTGCGAGCGCGCTTGATGGTGCTTGGTTGGAAAGTACGTTTCATGGCGTGTTACCTGGTTCGTGACTACGGGCCGGAATGGCCCCCGTTTTAAGAGACCGGCGATTCTAGAGAAACCGGCTCCATAGGTCAATTTCCAACCAGCGTTTCCTCTATAAGCGTATGAAACGGGAATCCTCTCGTCGGATGGGCATCATCAGGGTCACCGCGGTTAGACATAGAAAAAAAGAGGAAAGGTATTTAAAGCTTTTCTGAAGAACTTATGAAACTTAGCATCGGGATTTCTGTGGATAGATCTCTGAAAGCCTTGTTATGCGTGATGTACAGAGATTCAAAACCCTGTCGGGAAACGGTGCTTTGCTTGTGCCGGATGCTCGGAAAAGCAGTGGATAAAATCGCTACTTTTCCACAGGGCAGTTTTCCACAGGCTTGGACCCCGACTTGTGCATAGCCCTTATCGATGGTTATCCACAGAGCTTATTCGGACGGCGCCAACAGCATTTTGGTCAGTAAATGACTGATTTAACGCCTCTCTTGGGCGTGCTGCGTGTGGATAAGTGTGCGGGTGCCCGGTACAATGGCTGCTTGTTTTTGCCTCACCGGCCCTTACCGGGCTTTCAAACTCAGGGGATATCCGTGTCAGTGGAACTTTGGCAGCAGTGCGTGGAGCTTCTGCGCGATGAGCTGCCTACCCAGCAATTCAATACCTGGATCCGTCCGCTACAAGTCGAAGCCGAAGGCGACGAGTTGCGCGTCTACGCGCCTAACCGTTTCGTACTCGACTGGGTCAATGAAAAGTACCTGGGCCGCTTGCTGGAACTGCTCGGTGAACACGGCAACGGTTCCGTGCCGGCGCTCTCCTTATTAATAGGCAGCCGTCGCAGCTCGGCTCCGCGTGCAGCACCCAACGCACCGCTCGCAGCTGCCGTGGCTGCTTCCCAGGCCGCGGCAGCCAAGGTTGCACCGGCGCCAGCCGTCAGCGAGCCGGTCAACCACGCCCCTTCTGCGCCTGTTGCCGAGCCTGCAATGGAAGAAGCGCCGTCCCGGGAAAGCTTCGATGCGATGGGGGGCGACGCTCCGGCCACTGCCCCCGTTGCCGCCAACGGTCGTTCGGAACAGCGTACCGTGCAGGTCGAAGGTGCACTCAAGCACACCAGCTACCTCAACCGGACCTTTACCTTCGAAAACTTCGTGGAAGGTAAATCCAACCAGCTGGCCCGTGCCGCAGCCTGGCAGGTGGCGGACAATCCCAAGCACGGCTACAACCCGCTCTTCCTTTATGGGGGCGTAGGCTTGGGTAAGACCCACTTGATGCATGCCGTGGGTAACCATCTGCTCAAGAAGAACCCCAACGCCAAGGTTGTCTACCTGCATTCCGAGCGCTTTGTCGCGGACATGGTCAAGGCGTTGCAGCTCAATGCGATCAACGAGTTCAAGCGTTTCTATCGTTCCGTGGACGCCTTGCTGATCGACGACATCCAGTTCTTCGCTCGCAAGGAGCGTTCCCAGGAAGAGTTTTTCCACACCTTCAATGCCCTTCTTGAAGGCGGCCAGCAGGTGATTCTCACCAGCGACCGTTATCCCAAGGAGATCGAAGGCCTGGAAGAGCGATTGAAATCACGCTTCGGCTGGGGCTTGACCGTGGCGGTCGAGCCGCCGGAGCTGGAAACCCGTGTTGCGATCCTGATGAAGAAGGCCGACCAGGCCAAGGTCGAGCTGCCGCATGACGCCGCGTTCTTCATTGCCCAGCGCATTCGTTCCAACGTTCGCGAACTCGAAGGTGCACTTAAGCGTGTAATCGCCCACTCCCACTTCATGGGCCGCGATATCACCATCGAACTGATTCGTGAATCGCTGAAGGATTTGCTGGCGCTGCAGGACAAACTGGTCAGTGTGGATAACATCCAGCGCACCGTCGCCGAGTACTACAAGATCAAGATTTCCGATCTGTTGTCCAAACGTCGCTCGCGTTCGGTGGCTCGCCCACGGCAGGTTGCCATGGCCCTGTCCAAGGAATTGACCAACCACAGTCTGCCGGAAATCGGCGATGTATTCGGCGGCCGTGACCACACCACCGTGCTGCACGCCTGCCGCAAGATCAACGAACTCAAGGAATCCGACGCGGATATCCGCGAGGACTACAAGAACCTGCTGCGGACCTTGACCACCTGATGTCAGCGCAGCTTTTCAAGGCAAGGGACTAGACCATGCATTTCACCATTCAACGCGAAGCCCTGTTGAAACCCCTGCAACTGGTCGCAGGCGTCGTCGAGCGCCGCCAGACCTTGCCGGTACTGTCCAACGTACTGCTGGTGGTCCAGGGTCAGCAGTTGTCACTGACCGGTACCGACCTCGAAGTCGAACTGGTCGGTCGCGTCCAGCTGGAAGAGCCGGCCGAGCCTGGCGAGATCACCGTACCTGCGCGCAAGCTGATGGATATCTGCAAAAGCCTGCCGAACGATGCGCTGATCGATATCAAGGTCGACGAGCAGAAGCTGCTGGTCAAGGCCGGTCGTAGCCGCTTTACTCTTTCGACACTGCCAGCCAACGACTTCCCGACCGTGGAAGAAGGTCCGGGCTCGCTGACCTGCACCCTGGAGCAAAGCCGCCTGCGTCGCCTGATCGAACGCACCAGCTTCGCCATGGCCCAGCAGGACGTGCGCTACTACCTCAACGGCATGCTGCTGGAAGTATCCACAGGTACCCTGCGTGCAGTTGCCACTGACGGCCACCGTCTGGCCATGTGCTCGATGAGCGCCGACATCGGTCAGGCCGACCGTCACCAGGTGATCGTGCCGCGCAAAGGTATCCTCGAGCTGGCACGCCTGCTCACCGAGCCGGATGGCACTGTCAGCATCGTCCTGGGTCAGCATCACATTCGCGCCACTACCGGTGAGTTCACCTTTACCTCGAAACTGGTGGACGGCAAGTTCCCTGATTACGAGCGTGTTCTGCCGAAAGGCGGCGACAAACTGGTGCTGGGCGACCGCCAGGCATTGCGTGAGGCTTTCAGCCGCACCGCGATCCTGTCCAACGAGAAGTACCGTGGCATCCGTCTGCAGCTGGCCGCTGGCCAGTTGAAAATCCAGGCAAACAACCCTGAGCAGGAAGAAGCGGAAGAAGAGATCAGCGTTGACTACAACGGCGCTTCGCTGGAAATCGGCTTCAACGTCAGCTATCTGCTGGACGTGCTGGGTGTAATGACTACCGAGCAGGTTCGTCTGATCCTGTCCGACTCCAACAGCAGCGCGCTGCTGCAGGAAGCGGACAATGATGACTCCTCCTATGTCGTCATGCCGATGCGTCTGTAATCTTTCCAGACAATCCTAGATGTCCCTCAGTCGTGTCTCTGTCACCGCGGTGCGTAACCTGCACCCGGTGACCTTCTCACCCTCCCCGCGTATCAACATCCTCTACGGTGCCAATGGCAGTGGTAAAACCAGCGTGCTGGAGGCCATTCACCTGTTGGGGCTGGCTCGTTCATTCCGTAGCACCCGACTGAACCCTGTCATCCAGTATGAAGAAGCCGTCTGTACGGTTTTTGGCCAGGTGGCACTAGGAGACGGCGCATCGAGCAATCTTGGTGTATCCCGAGAACGCCAGGGAGATTTCACCATCCGTATCGACGGGCAGAATGCCCGTGGTACCGCGCAACTTGCAGAAATCCTGCCGTTGCAGCTGATCAATCCAGATAGTTTCCGCCTGCTTGAAGGTGCGCCGAAGATCCGTCGCCAGTTCCTCGATTGGGGAGTGTTCCACGTGGAACCCCGCTTTATGGGAACTTGGCAAAGACTGCAGAAGGCGCTGCGGCAGCGAAACTCCTGGCTCCGGCATGGTACACTTGACGCCGTTTCGCAAGCGGCCTGGGACCGTGAATTGTCCCTGGCCAGTGCTGAAATCGACGAATATCGCCGTAATTACATCAAAGCGTTGAAGCCTGTCTTCGAGCAGATCCTCAGCGAATTGCTGGAGCTGGAGGGGCTTACCCTCAGCTATTACCGAGGCTGGGACAAGGACCGGGAGCTTATCGACGTGCTCGCGGCCTCTCTTCAACGTGACCAGCAGATGGGGCATACCCAGGCTGGTCCGCAACGCGCAGATTTACGCCTCCGGCTGGGTGCGAACAATGCTGCGGACATTCTGTCCCGTGGCCAGCAGAAGTTGGTGGTTTGCGCGTTGCGTATCGCCCAAGGACACCTGGTCAGCCAGGCGCGCCGCGGTCAGTGTATTTACCTGGTGGATGACTTGCCGTCCGAGCTGGATGAGCAACACCGTCGTGCGCTGTGCCGCTTGCTGGAAGACTTACGCTGCCAGGTGTTTATCACCTGTGTAGATCACGAATTACTGAGGGAAGGCTGGCAGACGGATACGCCGGTTGCTTTGTTCCACGTGGAACAGGGCCGTATCACCCAGACCCACGACCATCGGGAGTGAAGGCATGAGCGAAAATCAAACGTACGACTCCTCCAGCATCAAGGTGCTGAAAGGGCTTGATGCCGTACGCAAACGTCCCGGTATGTACATTGGCGACACCGATGATGGTAGCGGCCTGCACCACATGGTGTTCGAGGTGGTCGACAACTCGATCGACGAAGCCCTCGCCGGCCATTGCGACGACATCACCGTAATCATTCACCCTGACGAATCCATCACCGTGCGCGACAACGGTCGCGGCATTCCGGTCGATGTGCATAAAGAGGAAGGGGTCTCCGCGGCAGAGGTCATCATGACCGTTCTCCACGCCGGCGGTAAGTTCGACGACAACTCCTACAAGGTTTCCGGTGGTCTGCACGGCGTGGGTGTCTCGGTAGTAAACGCCCTCTCCGAAGAACTGACCCTGACCGTTCGCCGCAGCGGCAAGATCTGGGAGCAGGTCTACGTTCACGGTGTTCCACAAGCGCCGATGAAAATTGTTGGCGAAAGTGAAACCACTGGTACCCAGATTCACTTCAAGCCTTCGGCTGAAACCTTCAAGAACATCCACTTCAGCTGGGACATCCTGGCCAAGCGGATTCGTGAACTTTCCTTCCTGAACTCCGGCGTCGGTATCCAGCTGAAGGACGAGCGTGCAGGCAAGGAAGAGTTCTTCCGTTATGAAGGTGGCCTGCGTGCATTCGTTGAATACCTGAACACCAACAAGACTCCGGTGAACCAGGTTTTCCACTTCAGCGTCCAGCGTGAAGATGGTGTAGGTGTCGAGATCGCCCTGCAGTGGAACGATAGCTTCAACGAAAACCTGCTGTGCTTTACCAACAACATTCCGCAGCGCGACGGCGGTACCCACCTGGTTGGCTTCCGCTCCGCCCTGACCCGTAACCTGAACAACTACATCGAGCAGGAAGGTCTGGCCAAGAAGAACAAGGTCGCGACTACCGGTGACGATGCCCGTGAAGGTCTGACCGCGATCATCTCGGTCAAGGTGCCGGATCCGAAGTTCAGTTCGCAAACCAAGGACAAGCTGGTTTCCTCGGAAGTGAAGACTGCCGTGGAACAGGAGATGGGCAAGTACTTCTCCGACTTCCTCCTGGAAAACCCGAACGAAGCCAAGGCCGTTGTTGGCAAGATGATCGACGCTGCCCGTGCCCGTGAAGCGGCGCGCAAAGCCCGTGAAATGACCCGCCGCAAAGGTGCACTGGATATCGCCGGCCTGCCGGGCAAACTGGCGGATTGCCAGGAGAAGGACCCTGCCCTTTCCGAACTCTACCTGGTGGAGGGTGACTCCGCGGGTGGATCGGCCAAGCAGGGTCGTAACCGCAAGACCCAGGCCATCCTGCCGTTGAAAGGCAAGATCCTCAACGTCGAGAAGGCCCGTTTCGACAAGATGATCTCCTCGCAGGAAGTCGGCACCCTGATCACCGCCCTCGGCTGCGGTATCGGGCGCGAAGAGTACAACATCGAGAAGCTGCGCTATCACAACATCATCATCATGACCGATGCTGACGTCGACGGTTCGCACATCCGTACCCTGCTGCTGACCTTCTTCTTCCGTCAGTTGCCTGAGCTGGTCGAGCGCGGCTACATCTACATCGCCCAGCCGCCGCTGTACAAGGTCAAGAAGGGCAAGCAGGAACAGTACATCAAGGACGACGAGGCCATGGAAGAATACATGACCCAGTCGGCCCTCGAGGACGCTGCCCTGTACCTGAACGAGTCTGCCCCGGCGATTTCCGGCCCGGCGCTGGAAGCCTTGGTCAATGAATTCCGTGGCGTGATGAAAACCCTGAAGCGCCTGTCGCGCCTTTATCCACAGGAGCTGACCGAGCACTTCCTGTACCTGCCGGCGGTTTCCGTGGAGCAGCTGTCCAACCAGGCCGCGATGCAGGAGTGGCTGGACAAGTTCCAGGAGCGCCTGAACGGCGTCGAGAAGTCTGGTCTGCTGTACAAGACCAGCCTGCGTGAAGACCGTGAGCGCAATATCTGGTTGCCGGAAGTGGAAATCACCTCCCATGGCCTGGCCAGCTATGTCACCTTCAACCGTGACTTCTTCGGCAGCAACGATTACCGCACTGTCACCGCGCTCGGTGCTCAGCTGGCGTCGTTGCTGGAAGAAGGCGCCTACGTGCAGCGCGGTGAGCGCAAGAAAGCGATCAACGAGTTCAAGGAAGGTCTGGACTGGTTGATGGCCGAAAGCACCAAGCGCCACACCATCCAGCGATACAAAGGTCTTGGCGAGATGAACCCGGACCAGCTGTGGGAAACCACCATGGACCCGGCCGTGCGTCGCATGCTCAAGGTCACCATCGAAGACGCGATCGCTGCCGATCAGATCTTCAACACCCTGATGGGCGATGCGGTGGAACCTCGTCGCGAGTTCATCGAAAGCAACGCGCTGTCGGTGGCTAACCTAGACTTCTGATAGTCGGGGATAGATCGGCAAAGTAACGAAGAAGGCCAACCCACTGGGTTGGCCTTCTTCGTTTGTGCCAGGAAATTTAACCTGTTCCACGTGGAACATCGCTTACGCCCAGGTCCCTTGAATGGGATGTATCTGGAGAAAGGACGATGATCATCGGCGGCAACCTGTATGTGGAGGCACTGTTCGACAGTGCGACCTGGACCATCAGCTACCTGGTGATGGATGACGAAACCCGACACTGCGCGCTGATTGACAGTGTTCTCGACTACGATCCCAAGTCTGGACGCACCGATACCCATAGTGCCGATAGGCTGATCGACCGGGTTCGCGAACTCGGCGCCAGCGTGCAGTGGATTCTTGAAACTCACGTCCATGCCGATCACCTATCGGCAGCGGCCTACCTTAAACAGGCGCTGGGCGGACAGTTGGCTATCGGTAGCAATATCACCCAAGTGCAGAAAACCTTCGGTGCCCTGTTCAATGCCGGTCCCGGTTTCGCCAGGGACGGTAGCCAGTTCGATGTGCTGTTCGGCGACGACAGTACATTCACCATCGGTGGCTTGAGGGCGCGAGCACTGCATACGCCCGGTCATACCCAAGCCTGCATGACCTACCTGGTCGAAGCCGGAGACGAGACGGTGGCTTTCGTCGGTGACACCCTGTTCATGCCCGACTACGGCACTGCCCGCTGCGACTTCCCCGGTGCCGATGCGCGTACCCTGTTCCGCTCCATCCAGCGCATTCTTGCCCTTCCCGCCCATACCCGGCTGTTCATGTGCCACGACTATCTGCCCGGTGGCCGCGAATTGCGCTACATGACCACGGTCGCCGAGCAACGCGCCAGCAACATCCATATTCGTGATGGCATCAGCGAGGATGATTTCGTCGCCATGCGACAGGCCCGTGATGCCACTCTCGAGATGCCCGTACTGATGTTGCCTTCGGTACAGATCAACATGCGCTGCGGCCAGTTTCCCGAACCCGAGGAAAACGGCGTCAGCTACCTGAAGATCCCGATCAACGTTCTGTAGATACGCTTTCGCATCGTTACATCCTATTCGGCCAATAGCTCGCCCTGCTCCTCGGCACACAGCGCCAGCAAGTAATCCCAGACCACCCGCAGGCGTACGGACTTGTGCAGCTCGCGGCGGGTACTGATCCAGTAGCTGCGCTGGATGGTTTCGCTGGGCAGGATGCGCACCAGTCCAGGGTCGTGCCGGGCCATGTAGTTAGGCAACACCGCAATACCCAACCCCGCCCGAGCAGCATGCTGCTGGGCGATCACACTGGTGCTGCGGAACACCACGTTCGGCGCCCGGCAGAAGCTGTGCAGGAACAGCAATTCCTGGCTGAACAGCAGGTCATCGACATAGCCGATCCAGCTGTGCCGAGCGAGGTCCTCGCGGCTGTTGAGGGCGGGCGCCCGGGCCAGGTACTCGCGGCTGGCATAGAGCGCCAGGCGATAGTCGGTGAGCTTGCGGGTGATCAGCAGATCGGCGTTGGGCCGCTCAAGGTGAATGCTGATTTCCGCCTCGCGGTTGATGATGCTGACGAAGCGTGGCACCGCCACCAGCTCTACCTCCAGGCCCGGATAACGTTCGAACAACCCGCTCAGTCGTGGAGTGAAGAATACGATACCGATGCCTTCGGTGACCCCCAGGCGAATCTTGCCGAGCGGCGTGATTGCCTGGGTGATCTCCTCCTGCGCCAGCAGCGCAACGTTCTCCATCGCCTCCGCATGCTTGAGCAGAGCCTGCCCGGATGGGGTCAGTTCATAGCCCTGGGCATGCTGGACGAACAGCGCCGTGCCCAAACTCTGCTCGATATTCTCGATATGCCGGGCCACGGTACTGTGGGTGGTGTTGAGGCGCTTGGCGGCGGTCAGCAGGCGGCCGCTGCGCTGGAGTTCGAGAAAAAACCGCAGATCATTCCAGTCGAACATGTTGGTCCCATTCATCGCTGGCCTCGTTGGCGCTGTGCTAAAACGCACAACGGTTGAGTGAAATCTCTCGTTTTCAACTCGAAAGTAATCAACAACACTGAGGCAAGACAAGGATAAAAATCAGGCGAGAGGTTTGAAATGCCATCAGCCGAACTGTCCTACGACTACGTCATTGTCGGCGCCGGCCCGGCTGGCTGCCTGCTGGCCAACCGGCTTTCCGCCGATCCCGGTTGCCGTGTCGCCCTGCTTGAAGCGGGAGGTCGCGACAACTACCCCTGGATTCATATTCCGGTGGGCTACCTCTACTGCATCGGCAATCCCCGCACCGACTGGTGCTTCAAGACCGAGAACCAGCCTGGCCTTGCCGGGCGCAGCCTTGGCTATCCGAGGGGCAAGGTCCTGGGTGGCTGTTCGTCGATCAACGGCATGATCTATATGCGCGGTCAGGCCGGCGATTACGATCGTTGGGCAGAGGAAGGCAACCCAGGCTGGGCGTGGAAGGATGTGCTGCCGCTGTTCAAGACCAGCGAAAAGCACTTTGCTGGCGCTTCGGACATACATGGCAGCGAAGGCGAGTGGCGGGTGGAACGGCAGCGTTATTCCTGGCCGATCCTCGACGCCTTTCGCGAGGCTGCGGCCCAGCAGGGTATTGCCAGCGTCGATGACTTCAACGGTGGCGATAACCAGGGTTGTGGATACTTCCAGGTCAACCAGAAATCCGGCGTACGCTGGAACGCGTCCAAAGCCTTCCTGCGTCCTGTCGCTGACCGTCCCAACCTCGACGTGCTCACCGGTGTCGAAGTCGATCGGGTGCTCCTCGAGAACGGTCGTGCGGCGGCGGTACGGGGACGTCGGGAGGGCCAGTGGCAGGATTTCCGCGCCCGTCGCGAGATACTGCTGTGCGCCGGCTCCGTAGGATCACCGGGCATCCTGCAGCGCTCCGGCATCGGTCCGCGGCCGTTGCTCGAACGCCTGGGCATCGGCGTACAGCACGAACTGCCGGGCGTCGGCGGTAATCTCCAGGACCATCTGCAACTGCGCCTGATCTACCAGGTGGATAACGTGCGCACCCTCAACCAGGTTGCCAACAGCCTGTTCGGCAAGATGGGCATGGGCCTGCGTTATCTCTATGACCGCAGCGGACCACTGGCGATGGCGCCGAGTCAATTGGGGGCCTTCGTGCGCAGTGGTCCGGAGCAGACCTCGGCCAACCTGCAGTATCACGTCCAGCCGCTGTCACTGGACCGCTTCGGGGAACCGCTGCACCGCTTCGCCGCGTTCACCGCCTCGGTGTGCAACCTGCGCCCGGTCAGCCGCGGGCGTGTGGATATCCGCTCCGCCGATCCGTCCGTGGCGCCGATGATCGACCCCAACTACCTCAGCGCAGCCGAAGACCTCAAGGTTGCCGCCCAAGCCATCCGCCTGACCCGCGCCATCGTCGCTTCCCCTGCCCTGGCGCCCTTCTCGCCCAGGGAATACCTGCCGGGCGCAGCGCTGGATAGCGAAGAAGAACTGCAAAAGGCCGCCTGCCAGATCGGCACCACGATCTTCCACCCGGCCGGAACCTGCCGCATGGGCAGCGGTCCGCTGGATGTGGTGGACGCACAATTGCGAGTGCATGGAGTACCCGGCCTGCGGGTCGCCGATGCCTCGATCATGCCGAACATAGTGTCCGGCAACACCTGTTCCCCCACATTGATGATCGCGGAGAAGGCCGCGCAACTGATTCGCCAGGGCCATGAGGCCGCCGGCAAGCGTAGTGACCGAGCAACGATAACGACGCCCTGAGCCTTGCCCGGGCGGCGCGCAAGAGTGACACCGGCAGCAGTCGACCGGTGTCGACAGTGGACAACAACAATAATCACTGTGCCCCCAACGACGGGGCCGAGGACAGCACGATGTCGGACACCCTCCAGCAACAGGGCGCAACCACGACGGCCAACAGCCGTCGCGAAGAGCGCAAGATCATTTTCGCGTCATCCCTCGGGACGGTTTTCGAGTGGTATGACTTTTTTCTCTACGGGGCCCTGGCCGCGGTTATCAGCAAGCAATTCTTCGCCGGGGTCAACGACACCACGGCGTTCATCTTCGCGCTGATGGCCTTTGCCGCAGGCTTCCTGGTCAGGCCTTTCGGTGCCCTGGTATTCGGTCGCCTCGGTGACATGATCGGGCGCAAGTACACCTTCCTGGTGACCATTGTGCTCATGGGCCTGTCGACCTTCGCTGTCGGCCTGCTACCCACCTATGCCAGCATCGGCATCGCTGCGCCAATCATCCTGGTAGTGCTGCGCATGCTCCAGGGCCTGGCGCTGGGGGGTGAATACGGCGGCGCGGCTACCTATGTGGCCGAGCACGCGCCACCCGGCAAGCGCGGTTTCCATACCGGGTTCATCCAGTCCACCGCCACGCTCGGCCTGCTGCTTTCGCTGATCGTGGTACTAGGCAGTCGGTATATCAGTGGCGACCAGTTCGAAACCTGGGGCTGGCGCTTGCCATTCCTGCTTTCCATCGTGCTGCTGGCGATCTCTACCTGGATCCGCATGAGCATGCACGAATCGCCTGCCTTCGTGAAAATGAAGGCCCAGGGCAAGGTGAGCAAATCACCGATCCGCGAGTCGTTCACCTCCTGGCCGAACCTGAAGGTGGTACTGACCGCGCTGTTCAGCATCAACGCCGGACAGGCCGTGACCTTCTACACCGCCCAGTTCTACGTGCTGTTCTTCATGACCCAGATGCTCAAGATGGACCCGGCCCAGGCCAACTCGCTGTTGATCATCAGCGTGGTGATCGGCGCGCCGTTCTTCGTCTTCTTCGGTTGGCTGTCGGACCGCGTGGGGCGCAAGCCGATCCTGATGATTGGCCTGCTGCTGGCTACCGTCCTGTACTTCCCGCTGTTCAAGGCCCTGAGTCATTACGCCAATCCGCAGATCGACGCCGCCAGCCGCCAGGCGCCTATCGTGGTACTCGCAGATCCGGCCGGTTGCACGTTCCAGTTCGACCCTGTGGGTAAGGCACGCTTCGACAGCCCGTGCGACAAGGTGAAGACCTTCCTGGTCAAGCAGGGCCTTCCCTACAGCTCGCAAGCCCTGCCAGCCGGCAGTGCCGTGGCGGTGACCGTTGGCGAGCAGCGCATCGACGGCTTCGACGAAGCAGCCCTGCGTGCCGCCATCGACAAGGCCGGCTACCCGGCCAAGGCCGAGGCTGCCAACGTCAACCAGCCGATGGTGGTCCTGCTGATCGTGGTGATGATCCTGATCGCCACCATGACCTACGGCCCGCTGGCGGCGGTGATGGTCGAGCTGTTCCCGACCCGCATCCGCTATACGTCGATGTCCCTGCCCTATCACATCGGCAATGGCTGGTTCGGCGGATTCCTGCCAACCGTATCCTTCGCCCTGGTGGTATACACCGGGGATATCTTCTACGGACTGTGGTATCCGGTACTGATTACCGGGGTCAGCCTGGTGGTAGGTCTGTTCTGCCTGAAAGAAACCCGGGATGTGGATATCGACAAGATCTGAGCTGATCACATGCACAAAAAAACCGGCTTAAAAGCCGGTTTTTTAATTCCGCGAAAAAACTTATGCACGATTTACATGAAACCTTCATACCCAGAAATATGTATGAATATCAGCAAGTTGCATTCGTTTTTCACGGGTCATCCAAATATTGTCAACAAGTTATCCACAGATCGCCTCAGGCCACCGAGGCAGTTTCGCTGGTGGTGGCTTGTGGCGGCAGCGAACCCAGGTCGCGCTGGGTCTGCTCGTTCCACGCTGCAGCGCGGTCGTTCAGCTCTGCGATGGCCCGCGGGCCGGAGCCCTCGGCCCACATCGGCTGGCCGATAACCACCTCGATGGTGCCGGAACGCTTGCCCCAACCCTCTTTCGGCCAGAACTTGCCGGCGTTATGAGCAATTGGCAGCACCGGCAGGTTGGCGTTCACTGCCAAGGCTGCGCCACTGCGGGAGAACTTGCCGACCTGACCGAAAGGCACGCGGGTGCCTTCCGGGAAGATCAGCACCCAGACATTCTGCTTGAGCAGCTCGTCGCCCTTGCTCGCGACCTGTTTCAGCGCGACCTTCGGGTTGTCCCGGTCGATGGCGATAGGCCGCAGCATGGCCATGGCCCAGCCGAAGAACGGCACGAACAGCAATTCGCGCTTGAGCACCTGGCTCAAGGGTTGGAAATAGGCAGAAAGGAAGAACGTCTCCCAGGTGCTTTGGTGATTGGACACGATCACACAAGGCCGCTCGGGGATGTTCTCGGCGCCGGTCACCTTGACCTTGATACCGAGGAATACACGTACCAGCACCAGCGCGAAGCGGCACCAGTAGACATTGATGAAGCGATAGCGCACCGGGAACGACATGAACGGTGCGACAAAGAAGCTCAGCGAGCACCAGAGCAGCGAACTGGTCCCCAGCAGCACATAGAACAGGAAAATTCTGATCGCCTGCAGGATCGACATAGCAGCGTGTACCGTTGCGGGCGTGCCCGCTCGAAGTAAGAACGCGCCCGCAAGGGCCGGCGCGTCAGGTGTGGATAAGTGTTCTGGCGATGGCGGCCAGGTCGTCGAAGACCAGTGTATCCGGTGGTACGCCTTTGGCGAGGGTCTTCTCGCCTTTGCCGGTACGCACCAGGACCGGTTGTGCATCGACGGTCAGCGCGGCCTCCAGGTCACCCTTGCTGTCGCCGACGAACCACACGCCGGTCAGCTCGACCCGGTAATGTGCGGCAATCTCGCGCAGCATGCCGGGCTTGGGTTTGCGGCAATCGCAGCCGTCATCCGGCCCGTGTGGGCAGTGGACGATCAGGCCGACCTCGCCACCAAGACCGGCCACCAGCTCGCGCAGGCGGGCGTGCATGGCGTCGAGGGTCGACAGCGGGTAATAGCCACGAGCGATGCCGGACTGGTTGGTGGCGACCGCCACCGTCCAGCCGGCCTTGCTCAACTGCGCGATGGCCTCGATCGAGCCGGGGATCGGGATCCACTCGTCCAGCGACTTGATGTAGGCGTCGGAGTCCTGGTTGATCACCCCGTCACGATCGAGAATCAGCAGTTTCAAGGCTTACCCCAGCAGCGAGATATCGGCCACGCCCAGGAACAGACCGCGCAGGCGGCTGAGCAGGGCATAACGGTTGGCCCGCACGCTGGCGTCCTCGGCATTGACCATCACCGCTTCGAAGAACGCATCCACAGGCTCGCGCAGGGCGGCCAGGCGTGCCAGCGATTCGGCGTACTGGCGCGAGGCGGCCATCGGCTGCACGGCCTGGTCGGCCTGCTGGATCGCCGAGTACAGCGAGAACTCGTTGGCGTTGTCGAAGTACTTCGGCTCGACAGTGCTGGCGATGGTGCCTTCGAACTTGCTCAGCAGGTTCGATACGCGCTTGTTCACCGCGGCCAGTGCCTCGGCCTCCGGCAACTTGCGGAAGGCCTGGACGGCCTGCACGCGCTGGTCGAAGTCCAGGGCGGAGCCCGGCTTCAGGGCACGCACGGACAGGTAGGTGGCGACGTCGATGCCTTCGTCTTCATAACGCGCACGCAGGCGGTCGAAGATGAACTCCAGCACCTGCTCGGCCAGGCCGGCGGCCTTGACCTTGGCACCGAACTGCTCGACGGCGACGTTCACCGCGTCGGTCAGGTCCAGGTCGAGCTGTTTCTCGATCAGGATGCGCAGCACGCCCAGGGCCGCGCGACGCAGTGCGTACGGGTCCTTGGAGCCGGTTGGCAGCATGCCGATGCCGAAGATACCGACCAGGGTATCGAGCTTGTCGGCGATGGCCACGGCTGCGCCGGTCAGGGTCGACGGCAGTTCGGCACCGGCGCCGCGCGGCATGTACTGCTCGTTCAGGGCCAGGGCGACGTCTTCCGGCTCGCCGTCGTTGAGTGCGTAGTAATAGCCGGCGACACCCTGCATTTCGGGGAATTCGCCAACCATTTCGGTAGCCAGGTCGCACTTCGACAGCAGGCCGGCACGCGCAGCACGCTGCGGATCGCCACCGATCTTGCCGGCGATGAACGCGGCCAGCTTGCCGACGCGCTCGGCCTTGTCGAAGACGCTGCCCAGCTGGGCCTGGAACACCACGTTCTGCAGGCGCTCGTTGAAGCTTTCCAGCGGCTGCTTCTTGTCCTGCTTGAAGAAGAACTCGGCGTCGGTCAGGCGTGGACGCACGACCTTCTCGTTGCCTTCGATGATCTGCTTCGGATCGCGGCTCTCGATGTTGGCCACGGTGATGAAGCGCGGCAGCAGCTTGCCGTCGACGTCCAGCAGGCAGAAGTACTTCTGGTTGTCCTGCATGGTGGTGATCAGGGCTTCCTGCGGCACTTCGAGGAAGCGCTCTTCGAACGAGCACACCAGCGGCACCGGCCATTCGACCAGGGCAGTCACTTCGTCCAGCAGCGCCGGCGGCACGATGGCGGTGCCTTCCTGCTGCATGGCCAGCTCGGCGGTACGCTTGCTGATCAGCTCGCGGCGCTCGTTGAAATCAGCCAGGACGTAGGCCTTGCGCAGGTCTTCCTGGTAGTTGGCCGGGGCGGAGATGCGCACGTTTTCCGGGTGGTGGAAGCGGTGGCCACGGGATTCACGGCCGGCTTTCTGGGCGAGGATGGTGCAATCGACCACGTCGTCGCCGAGCAGCATTACCAGCCACTGGGTCGGACGCACGAACTCTTCCTTGCGGGCACCCCAGCGCATGCGCTTGGGAATCGGCAGGTCGTTCAGCGAATCCTCGACGATGGTCGGCAGCAGGCTGGCGGTCGCCTTGCCCGGGATATGCTGGGAGAAGCGCAGCTTGGCGCCGCTCTGGTCGATCTCGGACAGCTCGACACCGCATTTCTTGGCGAAGCCCAGGGCGGCCTGGGTCGGGTTGCCTTCGGCGTCGAAGGCAGCCTGACGGGGCGGGCCGT
This sequence comes from Pseudomonas bharatica, assembly GCF_048586865.1. Taxonomy (NCBI): domain Bacteria; kingdom Pseudomonadati; phylum Pseudomonadota; class Gammaproteobacteria; order Pseudomonadales; family Pseudomonadaceae; genus Pseudomonas; species Pseudomonas bharatica. The sequence goes on from NZ_JBMAWR010000013.1 coordinate 69,629, forward strand.
CGACGTTGATGCTGCGATCCGGCTGCTGGGTGTCCAGGTCACGGATCAGAACGGCCAGGCGGCGGGGTGCGGCATAGACGTGCTTGGCGCTGTAGTTCAGGCCGGCAGCCTGCAGGCCCTTCTCGATGCCGGCAAGGAATGCGTCGCCGAGGCTGGCGAGGGCTTTCGGTGGCAGTTCTTCGGTGCCCAGTTCAACCAGGAAATCTTGAGCACTCATTCCGCAGCCTCCAGCTTGGCCAACACTTCATCACGCAATTCAGGGGTTGCCATCGGGAAGCCGAGGCGGGCACGGGCTTGCAGGTAGCTCTGGGCCACGGCCCGGGCCAGGGTGCGCACGCGCAGGATGTAACGCTGGCGCTCGGTCACCGAGATGGCGCGGCGGGCGTCCAGCAGGTTGAAGGTGTGCGAGGCCTTGAGGACCATTTCGTAGGTCGGCAGCGGCAGCTCCAGCTCGATCAGGCGGTTCGCTTCGCTTTCATAGAAGTCGAACAGTTCGAACAGCTTCTCGACGTTGGCGTGCTCGAAGTTGTAGGTCGACTGCTCCACTTCGTTCTGGTGGAACACGTCGCCGTAGGTGACCTTGCCGAACGGGCCGTCGGTCCAGACCAGGTCATACACCGAATCGACGCCCTGCAGGTACATGGCCAGGCGCTCGAGACCGTAGGTGATTTCGCCGGTGACCGGCAGGCACTCGATGCCGCCAACCTGCTGGAAGTAGGTGAACTGGGTGACTTCCATGCCGTTGAGCCAGATTTCCCAGCCCAGGCCCCAGGCGCCGAGGGTCGGCGATTCCCAGTTGTCTTCGACGAAACGGATGTCGTGGACCAGCGGGTCGAGGCCGATGGCTTTCAGCGAGCCCAGGTACAGCTCCTGGAAGTTCGCCGGGTTCGGCTTCAGGACCACCTGGAACTGGTAGTAATGCTGCAGGCGGTTGGGGTTTTCGCCGTAGCGACCATCGCCCGGGCGACGGCTTGGCTGGACATAGGCGGCGTTCCAGGTCTCAGGGCCTACGGCGCGCAGAAACGTGGCGGTATGAAAAGTGCCGGCGCCCACTTCCATATCGTAGGGCTGAAGCACCACACAACCTTGCTCGGCCCAGTACTGCTGGAGCGCGAGGATCAAGTCTTGGAAGGTACGCACGGCTGGCGTAGGCTGGCTCACGAAATTCACCTGTTTCTAGGGCTGCGAATATAAAGAGCGGGAGTATAACCCGATTCGCCCCTGCCTCTACCCATGGTGCTTTATGCCTCGTTGCTTTTGGTGTACCGACGATCCGCTGTACCAGGCTTATCACGACCACGAATGGGGCACGCCGCAGCGCGACGCGGGGCAACTGTTCGAAATGCTGTTGCTCGAAGGGTTCCAGGCCGGTCTTTCCTGGATCACCGTGTTGAAGAAACGCGAGCGTTATCGCCAGGTGATGTTCGGCTTCGATCCGCATCGACTGGCCGAAATGACCGATGAGGAAATCGAGGAGCGCATGCTTGATCCCGGCATCATCCGCAACCGCCTCAAGCTCAATGCCGCACGGCGCAACGCCCGCGCCTGGCTGGCGCTGGAAGACCCGGCGGCGCTGCTCTGGTCGTTCGTCGGCGGGCAGCCGAAGATCAATCACTTCGTCGGGCGTGGCGAGGTGCCGGCGGTTACCGATGAAGCCAAGGCCATGAGCAAGGCCCTGCAGAAAGCCGGCTTCACGTTCGTCGGCCCGACCATCTGCTACGCCTTCATGCAGGCAACCGGCATGGTCATGGACCACACCACCGATTGCGATCGATACGCCGCCCTGCTGCGCTGACGGGTACAATGCCCGGCTTGTGTATGGAGGAACCTGCCTGTGGATAAATTCAAGGGCGCCTTGATGGTCGGGGCGCTGCGACTGTTTGCCAAGCTGCCTTGGGGCGCCGTGCAGCGCGTCGGTGCGGCCATCGGCTGGATCATGTGGAAAGTCCCGAACAGTTCGCGCGAGGTGGTGCGCATCAACCTGGCCAAGTGCTTCCCGGAGATGGACCCGGTCGAACGCGAGAAGCTGGTGGGCCGTTCGCTGATGGATATAGGCAAGTCCTTTACCGAAAGCGCCTGCGCCTGGATCTGGCCGGCGCAGCGTTCCATCGACCTGGTGCGTGAGGTCGAGGGCCTGGACGTGCTGAAGGACGCTCTGGCTTCAGGCAAGGGCGTGGTGGGTATCACCAGCCACCTGGGCAACTGGGAGGTGCTCAATCACTTCTATTGCAGCCAGTGCAAACCGATCATTTTCTACCGGCCGCCTAAGTTGAAGGCTGTGGATGACTTGCTGCGCGAGCAGCGCGTGCAACTGGGCAACCGCGTAGCGCCTTCGACCAAGGAAGGCATCCTCAGCATCATCAAGGAAGTGCGCAAGGGCGGCCAGGTAGGCATTCCGGCGGACCCTGAGCCGGCCGAGTCGGCAGGGATCTTCGTGCCGTTCCTCGGGACCAAAGCGCTGACCAGCAAGTTCGTGCCGAACATGCTGGCCGGCGGCAAGGCGGTGGGCGTATTCCTGCATGCCCTGCGCTTGCCGGATGGCAGTGGTTTCAAGGTGATTCTGGAAGCGGCGCCGGAGGCGATGTACAGCACCGACACCGAGACCTCGGCGGCGGCGATGAGCCAGGTTGTGGAAAAGTATGTACGGGCCTATCCGAGCCAGTACATGTGGAGCATGAAGCGCTTCAAGAAGCGGCCGGCGGGAGAGGCTCGCTGGTATTGAGGGCGTACGCGGACCCTGTGGGAGCGGGTTTACCCGCGATGACGTCGGTGGATTCACCATCGCAATCGCGGGTGAACCCGCTCCCACAGGGGCGCGGTGAATTCAATTGCCGGCTTTATCCAGTTTCCTGAGAAACACCACCATCTCTTTCTCGGCCTGCTTGTCCCCATGAGCCCGCGCCGCCGCGATGCCCCGCTCCCAGGCATCCCGTGCCGCCAGGTTATCCCCAGTCGCCAGCCACGCCTTGCCGAGCAGTTTCCACGCCGCCGAATACTTCGGGTCCATCTCGACACACCGGGCCAGATGCACTGCCGCCTCAGCGCCATTGCCCTCGTCCAGCCACGATTTGCCCAGGCCAAAGCGCAGCAGGGCGTTATCCACACCCTTGGCCAGCATCTTTTCCAGCGATTCGCGCATGGTGTCTTTCCTTAGAAGAAGGTCAGGCCAACGTGGAACAGCTTTTCCACGTCACGGATGTACTTCTTGTCCACGACGAACAGGATGACGTGGTCGCCCGTGCGGATCACCGTGTCGTCGTGGGCGATCAGCACTTCTTCGTCACGGATGATCGCGCCGATGGTGGTGCCCGGCGGCAGGTTGATGTCCTCGATGGCCTTGCCGACCACCTTGCTCGACTTCGCGTCACCATGGGCGATCGCCTCGATGGCCTCCGCCGCTCCCCGGCGCAACGAGTGCACGCTGACGATATCGCCGCGTCGCACGTGGGTCAGCAGCGTGCCGATGGTCGCCAATTGCGGGCTGATGGCGATATCGATCTCGCCGCCCTGCACCAGGTCCACGTAGGCCGGGTTGTTGATGATGGTCATCACCTTGCGCGCGCCCAGGCGTTTGGCCAGCAGCGAGGACATGATGTTGGCCTCGTCGTCGTTGGTCAGGGCCAGGAAGATGTCGGCATCGGCGATGTTCTCTTCCAGCAGCAGGTCGCGGTCCGAGGCGCTGCCCTGGAGCACCACGGTGCTGTCGAGGGTGTCCGAGAGGTAGCGGCAACGTGCCGGGCTCATCTCGATGATCTTCACCTGGTAACGGCTTTCGATGGCCTCGGCCAGGCGTTCGCCGATCTGCCCGCCGCCAGCGATGACCACACGCTTGTTGCCTTCGTCGAGGCGGCGCAGTTCGCCCATGACCGCACGGATATCGGCCTTGGCGGCGATGAAGAACACCTCGTCGTCAGCCTCGATCACCGTATCGCCCTGCGGCAGGATCGGCCGGTCGCGTCGGAAGATCGCGGCCACCCGGGTTTCCACATTGGGCATGTGCGCGCGGATCTGGCGCAGTTGCTGGCCCACCAGCGGCCCGCCGTAATAGGCCTTGACCGCCACCAGCTGGGCCTTGCCCTCGGCGAAGTCGATCACCTGCAACGCGCCGGGGTGTTCGATCAGGCGCTTGATGTAGTGGGTGACCACCTGCTCCGGGCTGATCAGCACGTCCACCGGGATGGCTTCGTTGTCGAACAGGCCGGCGCGGGTCAGGTAGGCCGATTCGCGAACCCGGGCGATCTTGGTCGGCGTATGGAACAACGTATAGGCGACTTGGCAGGCGACCATGTTGGTCTCGTCGCTGTTGGTCACCGCCACCAGCATGTCGGCGTCGTCGGCGCCGGCCTGGCGCAGGATGGTCGGGAACGAGCCGCGGCCCTGGACGGTGCGGATATCCAGGCGATCGCCCAGGTCACGCAGGCGGTCGCCATCGGTATCCACCACGGTGATGTCGTTGGCTTCGCTGGCCAGGTGTTCGGCCAGCGTGCCGCCGACCTGTCCCGCGCCGAGGATGATGATCTTCATCCGCTCCCTTCCCTTTTCTGTTAACCGCGTGCGGCGGCGATCTTGATCAGCTTGGCGTAGTAGAAACCGTCGTGCCCGCCTTCCTGGGCCAGCAGCTGGCGGCCGTGTGGCTGGCGGATGCCGGCGTCGGTAGCCAGGTCCAGCTCGCGGGCACCGGGGGTGCGGTCGAGGAAGGCCGCGATCACCTCGGTGTTCTCCGTGGGCAGGGTCGAGCAGGTGGCATAGAGCAGCATGCCGCCGACTTCCAGGGTCGGCCACAGGGCATCGAGCAGTTCGCCCTGGAGGCTGGCGAGGGCGGCGATATCGTCGGCCTGGCGGGTCAGCTTGATATCCGGGTGACGGCGGATCACCCCGGTAGCCGAGCAGGGCGCGTCCAGCAGGATGCGCTGGAAGCCCTTGCCGTCCCACCAGCTGGCGGTGTCGCGGGCGTCGCAGGCGATCAGCTGGGCGTCGAGGCCGAGGCGGTCGAGGTTTTCGCGCACGCGAGTCAGGCGCTTGGCTTCGAGGTCGATAGCGACTACACCGGCCAGTTTTTCTTCGGCTTCGAGCAGGTGGCAGGTCTTGCCGCCGGGGGCGCAGCAGGCGTCCAGCACCCGTTGGCCGGGGGCCAGTTCGAGCAGGTCGGCGGCCAGTTGCGCCGCTTCGTCCTGCACGCTGATCCAGCCCTGGTCGAAACCGGGCAGGTTGCGCACGTCGCAGGCTTCGGCGAGGACGATGCCGTCGCTGCTGAACCGGCACGGCGCGGCTTCGATACCGGCGTCACGCAGCAAGCCGAGGTAGGCGTCGCGGTGGTGGTGGCGGCGGTTGACCCGCAGGATCATCGGCGGATGAGCGTTGTTGGCGGCGCAGATGGCTTCCCATTGCTCCGGCCAGAAGGCCTTGAGCGATTTCTGCAGCCAGCGCGGGTGGGCGGTGCGCACCACCGGGTCGCGCTCCAGCTCGGCGAAGATGGCCTGCCCTTCGCGTTGTGCGCGGCGCAACACGGCATTGAGCAGGCCCTTGGCCCACGGCTTCTTCAGTTTGTCGGCGCAGCCCACGGTTTCGCCGATGGCAGCATGTTCCGGGACGCGGGTGTAGAACAGCTGGTACAGGCCGACCAGCATCAGCGCATTCACATCAGCGTCGGCGCTCTTGAACGGCTTCTGCAGCAGGCGCTCGGCCAGTGCCGACAACCGCGGCTGCCAGCGTGCGGTGCCGAAGGCGAGGTCCTGGACCAGGCCGCGGTCACGGGCCTCGACCTTGTCCAGTTGCGCCGGCAGCGAACTGTTCAGCGAGGCCTTGCCGCTGAGCACGGCGGCCAGGGCGCGGGCGGCGGCCAGGCGCGGGTTCATTGGCCGAGCACCGTGCCGCTGGCGAATTTCTCGCGGCGGCTGTTGAACAGATCGCTGAAGTTCAGGGCCTTGCCACCGGGCAATTGCAGGCGGGTCAGGCGCAGCGCGCCTTGCCCGCAGGCGACGATCAGGCCGTCCTTGCTCGCGGAGAGGATTTCACCCGGGGCGCCCTTGCCCTCGGCGGGCTTGGCGGCGAGCACTTTCAGGGTTTCGCCGTCGAGGGTGCTGTGGCAGATCGGCCAAGGGTTGAAGGCGCGGACCAGGCGTTCCAGTTCGTCGGCCGGACGGCTCCAGTCCAGGCGCGCTTCGTCCTTGTTCAGCTTGTGTGCATAAGTGGCCAGGGCGTCATCCTGCACTTCGCCCTGCAGGGTGCCGGCATCGAGCCCGGCAATGGCCTCCAGTACGGCGGGCGGGCCGAGTTCGGCAAGGCGGTCATGCAGGCTGCCGCCGGTGTCCTCGGGGCTGATCGGGGTACTCACCTTGAGCAGCATCGGCCCGGTATCCAGCCCGGCTTCCATGCGCATCACGGTCACGCCGCTTTCGGCGTCGCCCGCCTGTACCGCGCGCTGGATCGGCGCCGCGCCGCGCCAGCGCGGCAACAAGGAGGCGTGGCTGTTGATGCAGCCGTGTCTGGGAATATCCAGCACCACCTGCGGCAGGATCAGGCCGTAGGCCACCACCACCATCAGGTCGGGCTTCAGTGCGGCCAGTTCGGCCTGGGCGTCGGCATTGCGCAGGGTCGGCGGTTGCAGCACCGGGATAGCGTTATCCACAGCCAGTTGCTTGACCGGGCTCGGCATCAGTTTCTGTCCGCGCCCGGCCGGGCGGTCCGGCTGGGTATAGACGGCAATGATTTCGTGCTGGCTGGCCAGCAGGGCCTTGAGGTGTTCGGCGGCGAACTCGGGGGTGCCCGCGAAGACGATGCGCATGCAGTTCTCGCTTAAAAGAAAAAGGCTTGCCGGAGCAAGCCTTCAGGAATGAGGAGGATCAAGCTTGCTGGCGGTGCTGCTTTTCCAGCTTCTTCTTGATGCGGTCGCGTTTGAGCGTCGACAGGTAATCGACGAACAGCTTGCCGTTGAGGTGGTCGCACTCGTGCTGGATGCACACGGCCAGCAGGCCTTCGGCGATCAGCTCGTAGGGTTTGCCGTCGCGGTCCAGGGCCTTGACCCGGACTTGCAGGGGACGGTCGACGTTCTCGTAGAACCCGGGGACCGACAGGCAGCCTTCCTGGTACTGGCCCATGTCCTGGGTCAGCTCTTCCAGCTCGGGGTTGATGAACACCCGCGGCTCGCTGCGATCTTCACTGAGGTCCATGACCACCACACGCTTGTGCACGTTGACCTGGGTAGCGGCCAGGCCGATGCCGGGGGCGTCGTACATGGTTTCGAACATGTCATCCACCAACTGGCGGATGGCGTCGTCCACTTCCGTCACCGGTTTGGCGATGGTGCGAAGGCGCGGGTCCGGGAATTCGAGGATGTTCAGAATGGCCATAGGCGTATGAGCTGCACTGTGCGGTGGGTGACAAACATGAACGCACATAATAAAGGGATTCAGCGCGTTCGGCACCTGTGAAAAGGTCGGCTAGGGTTGAATTGCCGGCTTTCGATGAAAGTTTTCAAAGCATTATCAACAGAGTTATCCACAGGTTGTGAAGTGTGGGCGGCTCACCAAAGATCAAGGATGGTCTTATGTCTTGCGCTGAATTTACCGTCTGTCCCCCTGCCGAGCTGGAAGCGCGATTGCGTTTACAGCGGCTGCCCGAGATCGGCGCACAACGCTTCTGCAAATTGATTCAGGTGTTCGGCAGTGCTTCGGCCGCGCTCAGTGCGCCGGCAGCGGCCTGGTCGGCGCTGGGTCTGCCGCGGGCAGCCCACGAAGCGCGGCGCTGTGCCGAAGTGCGTGACGGCGCTGGCGCTGCAATGCGCTGGCTAGAGCAGCCCGGCCAGCATTTACTGATGTGGGACGACCCCGGCTACCCCGCCCTGCTTGCGGAAATCCCGGATCCGCCGCCGCTTCTGTTCGTCGCTGGAAACCTCGCCCTTGTGGATAAACCTCAACTGGCAGTCATCGGCAGTCGACGCGCTACTCCACCTGCGCTGGGCACTGCAGCGGCCTTTTCCCGCAGCCTGGCCAAGGCTGGTTTTGTCATCACCAGCGGGCTCGCACTGGGTATCGACGGGGCCGCGCACCAGGCCGCCATCGACGCCGGCGGTGCGACGATCGGCGTGCTAGGCAGCGGGCTGGAAAAACTTTATCCACAGCGCCATCGCGCGTTGGCACGGCGCATGCTGGAGAGCGGTAGCGCCCTGGTTTCGGAGTTTCCACTGGATGCCGGTCCGCAGCCTGGCAACTTCCCTCGGCGCAACCGCATCATCAGTGGCTTGTCCCTCGGCGTGCTGGTGGTGGAAGCGAGCCTGGCCAGTGGCTCGCTGATCACCGCCCGTCTGGCGGCGGAACAGGGGCGCGAGGTATTTGCCATTCCCGGCTCTATCCATCACCCCGGGGCCAAGGGCTGCCATCAGCTGATTCGCGATGGCGCGTTGCTGGTGGAAAGCATCGAGCAGATCCTCGAAAGCCTGCGTGGCTGGCAGAATCTTTCGCCAGCGCCCGCGGACAAGCCGCCTCACCCTCTTGTCGCACTCTTGCTTGCCGCGCCGCAGACCAGCGAAGCCCTGGCCCAGGCCAGTGGCCAGAGCCTGGCCAAGGTGCTGGCGGCATTGACCGACCTGGAGCTGGACGGCCGGGTGTGCAATGAAGCCGGGCGTTGGTTTGCCCGCCCTGGCTAAGTACACTGCGCAGCAGCCTACAAGCGGAGTGACAGAAATGGTGAACAGTTGGCGTGCGCAACAAGCCGCGCGGGAAATCCGGGCCGGAGCGGTCATCGCCTATCCGACCGAAGCGGTCTGGGGCCTGGGCTGTGACCCATGGAACGAGGAGGCGGTGGATCGCCTGCTGGCGCTGAAATCGCGTTCGGTGAACAAGGGCCTGATCCTGATCGCCGACAACATCCGTCAGTTCGACTTCCTGTTCGAAGACTTCCCCGATGTTTGGATCGACCGCATGAGCGCTACCTGGCCCGGGCCGAACACCTGGCTGGTGCCGCACCAGGGCTTGCTGCCGGAATGGATCACCGGGGTGCATGACACGGTGGCGCTGCGGGTCAGTGATCATCCGCTGGTGCGGGACCTGTGCTCGCTGACAGGGCCGCTGGTCTCGACATCGGCCAACCCGGCAGGACGCCCGGCGGCAAAGAGCCGGTTGCGGGTCGAGCAGTATTTCCATGGCCAGCTGGACCTGGTGCTGGGTGGAGCGCTGGGCGGCAGGAAGAATCCGAGCGTGATTCGCGACCTGGCCAGTGGCGAGGTGGTTCGGGCCGGGTGATTTTTGCTGCGGCTGATGCCCCTATCGCTGCGGTGCGGCGGTCCGACAAGCCAGCTCCCACAGGCCCCTTGTGGGAGCTGGCTTGCCAGCGATGAGGCCATCAGCTGCACCACAAAAAATCAGGGAATCAGCACGGTCGACCCCACCGTCTTCCTCGCCGACAGCTCACTTTGCGCTTTCGCCGCGTCCGCCAGCGGATACCGCTGCTGGATATCCACCTTCAGCTTGCCACTGGCAATCATCCCGAACAGCTCGTTGGCCATCGCCTGGGTGTTCTCGGCGTTGTTGGCGTAGCTGGCCAGCGTCGGACGGGTCACGTACAGCGAGCCCTTTTGCGCCAGTATCCCCAGGTTCACGCCGGTTACGGCGCCCGAGGCGTTGCCGAAGCTGACCATCAACCCACGCGGTGCCAGGCAATCCAGCGAGGTCAGCCAGGTGTCCTGGCCGACGCCGTCGTACACCACCTTGCATTTCTTGCCATCCGTCAGTTCCAGGACCCGCTTCGCTACGTCGTCATGGCTGTAGTCGATGGTCGCCCAGGCACCCAGGGCCTTGGCGCGCTCGGCCTTTTCCGCCGAGCTCACGGTACCGATCAGCTTCGCGCCAATCGCCTTGGCCCACTGGCAGGCCAGTGAACCGACGCCGCCGGCTGCGGCATGGAACAGGATGATCTCGCCCGGCTGCACGTCATAGGTCTGGCGCAGCAGGTACTGCACGGTCAGGCCCTTGAGCAACACCGCTGCGGCGTCCTCGAAGCTGATGCTCTGCGGCAACGCCACCAGGTTGTTCGCCGGCAGCTCATGCAGTTCGCTATAGGCGCCCAGCGGACCACCGGCATAAGCCACGCGATCACCCACCTTGAAGCGGCTCACGCCCTCGCCCACCGCCTCGACCACCCCGGCACCTTCGGTACCCAGGCCCGACGGCAGGCTCGGCGGAGCGTACAGGCCGCTGCGGAAATAGGTATCGATGAAATTCAGACCGATGGCGTGGTTACGCACGAGGACATTGCCCGCTGCGGGCGCCTTGGGCTCGAATTCGACCAGGGTCAGTACCTCGGGGCCGCCATGCTGGTTGAACTGGATACGCTTGGCCATCTGCTCTCTCCTGAGACGTCGGGAAAGGGCCTATCGGACGCCTTTTGCTTGACCGCCGTCAACTACGGCGGGCACATGCACGGTGGTATGCTACGCGGCGAATTTTCCGCCGGATCCCGCCCGGGCCGGCCCAAGCCCGCTTCAAGGTGACCTGATGACTAGCCGCACCGAGGCCGTGAAAGCCTACCTGCTCGACCTGCAAGACCGGATTTGCGCTGCCCTGGAAAACGAAGACGGCGGTGCCCGCTTCGTCGAGGACGCCTGGACCCGCGAAGCCGGTGGCGGCGGGCGCACCCGGGTGATCGGCGATGGCAAGGTCATCGAGAAAGGCGGCGTCAACTTCTCCCATGTGTTCGGCAGCGGCCTGCCACCTTCTGCCAGCGCCCACCGTCCGGAACTGGCCGGCCGTGGCTTCGAAGCCCTCGGCGTGTCGCTGGTGATCCATCCGCACAACCCGCATGTGCCGACTTCCCACGCCAACGTGCGCTTCTTCATAGCCGAGAAGGAAGGCGAAGAAGCCGTCTGGTGGTTCGGCGGCGGCTTCGACCTGACCCCGTACTACGGCAACGAGGAAGACTGCGTGCACTGGCACCGCGTCGCCGAGCAGGCCTGCGCGCCGTTCGGTGCAGACGTCTACCCGCGCTACAAGGCCTGGTGCGACCGCTATTTCCACCTCAAGCACCGTGGCGAGCCGCGCGGCATCGGCGGCCTGTTCTTCGACGACCTGAACGAATGGGACTTCGACACCTGCTTCGCCTTCATCCGCGCCATCGGCGACGCCTATATCGACGCCTACCTGCCGATCGTCCAGCGCCGCAAGCACGATGCGTATACCGCCGAGCAGCGCGAATTCCAGGAGTACCGTCGCGGCCGATACGTCGAGTTCAACCTGGTCTACGACCGCGGCACCCTGTTCGGCCTGCAGTCCGGCGGGCGTACCGAATCCATCCTCATGTCGCTGCCGCCGCAGGTGCGCTGGGGCTACGACTGGAAGCCGGCGCCGGGCAGTGCCGAGGCGCGCCTGACCGAGTATTTCCTCACCGATCGTGACTGGCTGGGTCTGGACAACAGCGGGCACTGAGCCCATTGTGCACACCCGTTTGCCCGGTCGCCGGGCCTGATTCAGGAAGCGCATGAATGGACCAGTACGTTGTATTCGGCAATCCCATCGGCCACAGCAAGTCGCCGCTGATTCATCGGTTGTTCGCCGCCCAGACCGGTGAAGAACTCGAATACGACACCCTGCTGGCCCCGCTCGACGACTTTACCGCCTGCGCCCTGGGTTTCTTCAAGCAAGGCCTGGGCGCCAACGTCACCGTGCCGTTCAAGGAAGAAGCCTTCCGCATGGTCGACAGCCTGACGCCACGGGCCAGGCGCGCTGGCGCGGTCAATACCCTCAGCCGCCAGGCCGACGGCAGCCTGCAGGGCGACAATACCGACGGCGCCGGGCTGGTGCGTGACCTGACGGTCAACGCCGGGGTCGAACTGGCCGGCAAGCGCATCCTCCTGCTCGGTGCCGGCGGTGCTGTGCGTGGCGTGCTCGAACCCCTGCTGGCGCACAATCCGGCGTCGCTGGTGATCGCCAACCGCACGGTGGAAAAGGCCGAGCAACTGGCCCGCGAATTCGCCGACCTCGGTCCGGTCGCCGCCAGTGGTTTCAGCTGGCTGAAGGAGCCGGTGGACCTGATCATCAACGCCACCTCGGCCAGCCTCGCCGGCGAACTGCCGCCGATCGACCCGGGCCTGATCCTGCCAGGGCACACCGTGTGCTACGACATGATGTACGGCAAGGAGCCGACGCCATTCTGCGTCTGGGCGCGCGAACACGGCGCGGTGCAGGTGCTGGATGGCTTGGGGATGCTGGCGGAGCAGGCGGCGGAAGCATTCTTCATCTGGCGCGGGGTGCGCCCGGATACCGCGCCGGTGCTGGCGGAACTGCGGCGGCAACTGGCGCGGGCTTGACCAGACCTGCCTCGGCCCTTGCAGGAGCGTGGCTTGTCGGTCCGCCGAACCGCCGCGAAGGGCCGCTAAACCCCAATTTTCCAGCGAAGCGTTACTCCTCGAACCTGATCGGACACCCCTCCACCCCTTCCAGCTTCTGTAGTTCCTCCACCACCTGCGGCCGTGCCCGGCGCAAGACCAGTTGCCTGCCCTGTCGTCGCAAGCGCCGCGCTTCCTGATGCAGCATCTCCACTCCGGAGTAGTCGATGAAGTTGATCTGCCGTGCATCGATGACCACGTCTGACGCCTGGCAGCGCTGCAGGCGGACCTGAAGGTAATGGCTGGCGCCGAAGAAGATCGAGCCGCCGACGCGCAGCACGTCTGCGTCGCCTTCACGCAGCTGCTGCACCCGCGGTTGCGAGGTGCGCTTGAGGTAGAAGAACAGCGAGGCCAGCACGCCGGCGTAGATGGCCGTTTGCAGTTCCAGCAGCAGGGTGGCAAGGAAGGTGAGCGTCATGACCACGAATTCCGGCCGGCTGACCCGGTACAGCGCGCGAATCGCACGGTGATCGACCAGGCCCCAGCAGATCAGCAGGATGCTGCCGGCCATGGCCGGGATCGGGATATGCGCGATCAGTTGCGCACCGGCCACGGCGAACAGTGCCACCCAAAGTGCCGAGAACACCCCTGCCAGCGGAGACCGGGCGCCAGCGTCATAGCTCAGGCCGGAGCGGGTGAACGATCCCGAGGACAAGTACCCCGAGAACCAGGCGCCAACCATGTTCGACAGGCCTTGGGCACGAATCTCCTGGTTGGCGTCGATCAGTTGCTCTGAACGGATCGACAGCGAACGGGCGATGGACAGGCTGGTAACCAGCCCCAGCATGCCCACCGCCACGGCGCCGGGCAGCAGGCGCAGGATCATTTCCAGATCCCACAGCGGCAGTGGGCTGAGCGGCGGCAGCTTGCCGGCGAAAGCCGGTACCAGGGCGACGTGGCCGAACACCGCCGGCCAGGCCAGTACCAGTAGCGTGGACGCCAGCAAACTTATCAACAGGGCTGGCCAGCGCGGGCGCAGAAGCTTGATGCCCAATCCGGTGAGCATCGTGCCAAGTCCCAATGCCAGTGACGGGCCATCGATCTCGCCCACATGGGCCAGCAAGCTTTGCAGCGCGCGCAGCGCCGTGGCCTGGCTTTCCAGGTCGAGGCCCAGCAGGCTCGGCAGCTGGCCGAGGGCGATCACCACGGCGGCGCCACAGGTAAAGCCGATCACCACTGAATGCGAGACGAAGTTGACCAATGCACCGAAGCGCAGCAGGCCCAGCAACCACTGGAACACGCCGCCAAGGAAAGTCAGGAGCAGGATCAGGGTGATGTAGTCGCTGCTGCCGGGCACGGCCATCGGGCTAACGGCAGCGTAGAGGACGATGGAGATGGCTGCCGTCGGGCCGCAGATCAGGTGCCAGGAAGAGCCCCACAGGCAGGCGACCAGCACCGGTACGATGGCGGCGTACAGTCCGTATTCGGCGGGCAGGCCGGCGATCAACGCATAGGCGATGGATTGCGGCAGTGCCAGGATCGCGCCGCTCAGGCCCACCAGCAGGTCGCGGCGGATGCTGCTGCGGTTTTGCCGGGGCAGCCAGCGCAGGAAGGGTAGGAGTCGGTGGCGGTCGGGCCAGGCCATGGGGCGCTCATTCTCCGATGGAAGCCGTTCAGGGTGGAGGTTCCGGCTTGCCGGTGCAAGCCGGGGCGACTTAGAGTTTCGCTTTCACCGCAGCCAGGGCGTCACCGCCGTCGCGGGTCGTGACGCCTTGCAACCAGCCATCCAGCGCGCCCGGATTGGCGCGGATCCAGGCCTTGGCCGCGTCCTCGTAGCTGACCTTGCTTTCCACCACGCTGGCCATGATGGTGTTTTCCATGTCCAGGCTGAAGTTCAGGTTGGCCAGCAGTTTCGCCGGGTTCGGGCAGGCTTGTGCATAACCCTTGCGGGTCAGGGTGTAGACGCTGCCGCTGCTGCCGAACCACTTCTCACCCCCGGTGAGATAACGCATCTTCAATTGCACGTTCATCGGGTGCGGGGTCCAGCCGAGGAAGACAATCGGCTTCTCGCGCTTAACGGCCCGCTGTACCTGCGCCAGCATCGCCTGCTCGCTGGATTCCACCAGCTTCCAGCCGCCGAGATTGAACTCGTTCTTGTCGATGATCGATTGCAACGAGAGGTTGGCCGGGGCGCCGGAGCCGATGCCGTAGAGTTTGCTGTCGAACTCGCCGGCGCGCTTGTGCAGATCGGCAAAGTCCTTCACGCCGGACGTCCAGACGTACTCCGGCACGGCCAGGGTGAACTCGGTACCTTCGAGGTTGCGCGCCAGTCGCTCGACCTCGCCGCTGGCGACGAACTTGTCATGAAAGCCCTGCTGCGCCGGCATCCAGTTGCCGAGGAAGGCATCCACCAGCCCGTCCTTGAGCCCGCCATAGATGATCGGCACCGCCAGTGCATCGACCTTGACCTGGTAGCCCGCGCCTTCCAGCAGCACCCGGGCCACGGCGTTGGTGGCAGCGATATCGCTCCAGCCCGGGTCGGCCATCTTCACTGTGTCGCACTTGCTGTCGTCGGCCTGCACGGCACCGGCAACGAGGGTACATACAACCGCGATAACGCTTGTGGATAACCCTTTCATGCTCAGTCCTCGGATGGTTAATGGCCTGGTTGTGGATAACGTGCCTTGCGTTCGAGATCGTCGAGATCGATGTGGTTGCGCATGTACTGCTGGCTGGCGTCGACCATGGGCTGGTGGTCCCAGCTCTTGAGCCTGCCGCTGGACAGCGCACCCGCCACGAAGCGGCGACGACGCTGGCTGGCCAGGACCTGCTCGCGCAGTTGCGGGATATTCCAGCGCTGGCGCGCTTCCTTGAGGAAGGCAACGACCCGCTCGGCCTGCTGCGGATGGGTGGCCAGGTTGTCGAGTTCGCGCGGGTCCCGGTCGAGGTTGTAGAGCAGGCAGGGATCGTCTTCGCTGTAGATGAATTTCCACGGCCCGCGGCGGATCATCATCAGCGGACCGATGGTGCCCTCGGCCATGTATTCACCGATTACCTCGTCATGACCGCCGTCACCTTGCAAATGGCCGAGCAGCGAACGCCCATCCATTGGCAAATTGTCTTCGACCCGGCCGCCGGCCAGCTCGACCAACGTCGGCAGCAGGTCACAGGTAGACACCGAGGCACCGACCCGGCCCGGCGCAAATTGCCCCGGGGCGTGCACCAGCAGCGGCACCCGGGCAGACATCTCGAACCAGTGCATCTTGTACCAGAGCCCGCGCTCGCCAAGCATGTCGCCGTGGTCGCCGGAGAAAACGATCAGGGTGTCCTTGGCCAGGCCGGTTTCCTCGAGGGTCGCCAGCAGCTTGCCGATATTGGCGTCGATATAGCTGCAGGCGCCGAAATAGGCGCGTCGGGCGTCGCGGATCTTCTCCACCGGCAGCGGCTTGTCCCACAGGTCGTAGACCTTGAGCAGGCGCCGGGAATGCGGGTCGAGCTGGTCCTGGGTGAACGGCACGTGGGGCATCGGGATGGCGTCGTCGCTGTAGAGGTCCCAGAACGCCTTGGGAATGGTGTACGGGTCGTGGGGATGGGTCATGGACACCGTCAGGCAGAACGGCCGTTCGCCGCTTTCACGCACGTGGTCGTAGAGGTATTGCTGCGCCTTGAACACTACCTCCTCGTCGAAGTCCAGCTGGTTGGTGCGCACGCAAGGCCCGGCCTGCAGCACCGAGGACATGTTGTGGTACCAGCTTGGGCGATGCTCCGGAGCGTCCCAGTTCACGCTCCAGCCGTAGTCCGCCGGGTAGATATCGCTGGTCAGGCGCTCCTCGTAGCCGTGCAACTGGTCCGGGCCGCAGAAGTGCATCTTGCCCGACAGCGCGGTGCGGTAGCCGAGGCGGCGCAGGTAGTGAGCGTAGGTGGGAATGTCGGCAGGGAAATCGGCCGCGTTGTCGTAGGCGCCGATCTTGCTCGGCAACTGGCCGCTGACCAGGGTGAAACGCGACGGCGCACATAGCGGGCTGTTGCAGTAGGCCGAATCGAATACCACCGCTTCGGCGGCCAGGCGCTCCAGGTTGGGCATCTTGATCGGCGATGGCCCGTAGATTGGCAGCAGCGGCGCTGCCATCTGGTCGGCCATGATGAAAAGAATGTTCCGGGCGTTCATAGGTCACGGCATTCCATGGTCAGGAGTTATGGGAAGCAGCTGGAATCCAGAGTGCGGCTGTGCATAACTTGGGTAAAGCCCATGCCGGGCAATGACTGGGATTAGCTGAGCTTATGTTTGAGGCCTTGGACGGGTTATCTCTCGACGTATTGCGGGTATTCGAGGCGGCCGCCCGCCTGCACAGCTTCACAGCAGCGGCGGTGGAACTGGGTACCACCCAGCCGGCGGTGAGCCAGCAGATCAAGCGCCTTGAAGCGCGGCTGGGCGCGCGCCTGTTCGACCGGATCTACCGCGGCATAGAACTGACCGAAGCCGGTGTACTGCTGTACGAGCACGTACACATGGGTATGCTCGATATCGATGCTGGCGTGGCCCTGGTTGCCGGTCGTGACCAGCACGAAGTGCTGCGGGTGGCCACGGATTTTGCCTTCGCCGCCTACTGGCTGATGCCCCGCCTACAGCGTTTCCACGCCGCCTGGCCGCAGGTCGATGTAAGCCTGGTCACCAGCGAGCGAAGCCAGGCCATGTTGCGGCCGGATATCGATGTGGCGGTGCTGTTCGGCGACGGTCGTTTTCGCCAGGGCGAGAGTACATGGCTGTTCGACGAAGAGGTTTTTCCGGTTTGCAGCCCGCGTTTGCTGGATGGAATGCAGCTTCCGCTGGCGCCACAGGCCTTGTCGAAGCTGCCCTTGCTGCACCTGCGCGGTGAGTCGGCGAGCCGCTGGTTCGACTGGAATGGCGTGTTCCGCGAGCTGGAGTTGCCCGGTCCGCCCAGCCCCGGCCCCTTGCGCTTCGACAATTACACCTTGCTGATCCAGGCCGCGATCGCCGGCCAGGGCGTAGCGATCGGCTGGCGTTATCTCGTCGATGCCCTGCTCGACCAAGGCTTGCTGTGCAGACCTCTGGCTACGTCTATTCGTTCTGAAAATGGATACTACGTAGTACGTCCTTTCCGTAAAAGGCGTAGTACGCTGGTCGAGCGATTCGTCGATTGGCTGGGTGAAGAACAATCCCGGCAACCGGTATAGTCCCGGTCCGGTCGGTTTGCGTGATTCAGGAGTGAGAGTGGAAAGGATCAAGGGCTATCACGCCCATGTTTATTACGACGCCAGCACCTTCGAGCAGGCGCGGGCGCTGTGCGAGGAAACGGCGCAGCTGTTTCCGGTGACCATGGGCCGCATGCACCGGCAGCCGGTAGGGCCGCATCCGGACTGGAGCTGCCAGTTGGCGTTCGCGCCGGAGTTGATCGGGGTGGTGTTGCCGTGGCTGGCGCTGTATCGGAAGGGTTTGGTGGTGTTCTTGCATCCGCTGACCGGGGATGAGCTGGCGGACCACCGGGACCATGCGATCTGGATGGGGGATGTCAGGCCGCTGGAC
This sequence comes from Pseudomonas bharatica, assembly GCF_048586865.1. NCBI lineage: Bacteria > Pseudomonadati > Pseudomonadota > Gammaproteobacteria > Pseudomonadales > Pseudomonadaceae > Pseudomonas > Pseudomonas bharatica. The sequence continues at coordinate 87,490 of NZ_JBMAWR010000013.1, forward strand.
CTGTCGATCTTCGAGTGATCTTCACTCTTCGGGCCTGTGAATAACCCTGTGGGAGCTGGCTTGCCAGCGATTGCTGTAGTGAATTCACCATCGCAATCGCTGGCAAGCCAGCTCCCACAGGTTCAGCGGATGGGCCTTAGGATTTGCGCGCAGCGCGCACGCCTTCGGCCAATGCCGAACACAGCGACAGCACGTTATCCACAGCCTGCTCCGGGCTGGTTGCCGTGGCGATCTTGTCCACTAGCGCCGAACCCACCACCACGCCATCCGCCAGCCGCGCAATGGCCGCAGCCTGCTCCGGCGTACGAATCCCGAAACCAACGCTGATCGGCAGATCGGTATGCCGACGCAGCCGTGCCACTGCCTCGGTCACGTGCTCGGTGGTCGCCGAACCGGCACCGGTCACACCGGCGACCGACACGTAGTAGACGAACCCGGAGCTGCGCTCCAGCACCCGCGGCAGACGTGCGTCGTCCGTGGTCGGGGTGGTCAGGCGAATGAAGTCGATACCCGCGGCCTGGGCCGGGGTGGCCAGCTCGGCGTCGTGCTCCGGTGGCAGATCGACAATGATCAGGCCATCGACACCGGCCTCATTGGCCTGGGCGACGAACTCGGCCACGCCAAAGCGGTGGATCGGGTTGTAGTAACCCATCAGGACGATCGGCGTGGTCTGGTCATCGGCGCGGAATTCCCGAACCATCTGCAGCGTTTTCGCCAGGGTCTGGCCCGCTTCCAGTGCGCGCAGGGTCGCCAGCTGGATAGCCACGCCATCGGCCATCGGGTCGGTGAACGGCATGCCCAGTTCGATCACGTCGGCGCCCGCCGCCGGCAGGCCCTTGAGGATCTTCAGCGACGCGTCGTAGCCCGGGTCGCCGGCAGTGATGAAGGTCACCAAGGCTGCACGGCCTTCCTGCTTCAACTCGGAAAAACGTTGTTCGAGACGGCTCATGCCTGCTTCTCCTGCGCGGCCATATGGCTCATTACGGTTTGCATGTCTTTGTCGCCACGGCCGGACAGGCAGATCACCATCAGGTGGTCCTTGGGCAATGTCGGTGCGCGCTTGATGGCTTCGGCCAGGGCGTGGGAGCTTTCCAGCGCCGGGATGATGCCTTCCAGGCGGCAGCAGGCGTGGAACGCATCCAGGGCTTCGTCATCGGTGATGCTGACGTACTCGACGCGCTTGATCTCGTGCAACCAGGCGTGTTCCGGGCCGATGCCGGGATAGTCGAGGCCGGCGGAAATCGAGTGGGCGTCGGTGATCTGGCCGTCGCCATCCTGCAGCAGGTAGGTGCGGTTGCCGTGCAGTACGCCCGGTACGCCACCGTTGAGGCTGGCGGCGTGCTTGTCGGTGTCGACGCCATGGCCGCCGGCTTCGACGCCGATGATCTGCACGCTGGCGTCATCGAGGAAGTCGTGGAACAGGCCCATGGCGTTGGAGCCGCCGCCAACGCAGGCGATCAGGCTGTCCGGCAGGCGACCTTCCTTCTCTTGCAACTGGGCGCGGGTTTCCTTGCCGATGATCGACTGGAAATCGCGGACCATCGCCGGGTACGGGTGCGGGCCGGCCACGGTGCCGATCAGGTAGAAGGTGTCTTCGACGTTGGTCACCCAGTCGCGCAGGGCTTCGTTCATCGCGTCCTTCAGGGTGCCGGTGCCGGCAGTGACCGGAACGATCTCGGCGCCCAGCAGCTTCATGCGGAACACGTTGGCCTGCTGGCGCTCGATGTCGGTGGCGCCCATGTAGATCACGCAAGGCAGGCCGAAGCGTGCGGCGACGGTGGCGGTGGCCACGCCGTGCATGCCGGCGCCGGTTTCGGCGATCAAGCGTTTCTTGCCCATGCGCTTGGCCAGCAGGACCTGGCCGATGCAGTTGTTCACCTTGTGCGCGCCGGTGTGGTTCAGCTCTTCACGCTTGAAGAAGATCTTCGCCCCGCCGAGGTGCTCGGTCAGGCGTTCGGCGAAGTACAGCGGGTTGGGGCGGCCAATGTAGTCGCGCTGGAAATAGGCCAGTTGCTCGAGGAACTCCGGGTCGGCCTTGGCCGCTTCGTATTCACGGGCCAGGTCGAGGACCAGCGGCATCAGGGTCTCGGCTACGTAGCGGCCGCCGAAGGCGCCGAACAGGCCATTGGCGTCGGGGCCGCTGCGAAGGTTGCTCTGGGTCATGGGTCGCTCCGTAGGGAAGGATTTGGCTGACAATGGTCCTACTCTAACCACGACAGGCGCCACTGAAAACCGATAAGATCGCCGCAACCTGTCAGGAAAACTCACACGTCATGTCCCGGGAACTGCCACCGCTCAATGCCCTTAGGGCTTTTGAATTCACCGCTCGCCTGGGAAGTGTCAGCCAGGCGGCGGAACAGCTTCATGTGACCCACGGCGCTGTCAGTCGCCAATTGAAGGTGCTGGAAAGCCATTTGGGTGTGAGCCTGTTCGTCAAGGATGGGCGAGGCATCAAACTCACAGATGCCGGCTTGCGCCTGCGCGAGGTCAGCGGCGAGGCATTCGAGCGCCTGCGGGCAGTGTGCGCCGAGCTGAGCCAGGCCAGCGCCGAAGCGCCGTTCGTCCTCGGCTGCTCGGGCAGCCTGCTGGCGCGCTGGTTCATTCCTCGTCTCGGTCGTCTAAAGGCGGACCTGCCGGACCTGCGGTTGCACCTGTCGGCTGGCGAGGGTGATCTCGACCCGCGTCGTCCGGGGCTGGACGCGCTTCTGGTGTTTGCCGAACCACCATGGCCTGCGGACGTGCAGGTCCACGAGCTGGCGCGGGAGGCCGTGGGGCCGGTGCTCAGCCCGCGTTTCCCGGGCTTCGAGCGCTTGCGCGAGGCACCGGCCAGCGCCCTGCTGGAGCAGGCCTTGCTGCATACCACCTCGCGCCCCCAGGCCTGGCCCGACTGGGCTCGCCAGCAACACCTGGACCCCGGCGCATTGCGCTACGGTCAAGGCTTCGAGCATCTGTACTACTTGCTGGAGGCCGCGATGGCCGGGCTGGGTGTTGCCATCGCACCGCAACCCCTGGTGGCCGACGATCTGCGCGCCGGTCGCCTGGCCGCGCCCTGGGGCTTCAGCCAGACGCAGGCGTCATTGGTACTGTGGGTGCCTCGACGCGCCGCGGACGGGCGCGCCGAGCAACTGGCGGGGTGGTTGCGCGCGGAGCTGGCGCAACAGGACGATCAGTCGCCGCGCTTGCACATCAGGTAAGCGGCCAGCAGGCCCAGGGCACCGATTGCCACGCCGGCGGTGGTCCAGGGGTGTTGCTGGGCATAGTCGCGGGTCGCCAGACCGGTTTCCCGGGTCTTGGTCTTCACCTCTTCATAAGCGTCGCCCAGCAGGCTGCGGGAATGACGCAGGGCGTTTTCGGCGTTGCTGCGCAAGGCCTTGAGGGTTTTGCGCGACTCGTCCGAAGCGTCGTCCTTCAGGCTTTCCAGAGATTTGAGCAGGCTTTCGATTTCCGCTTCCATGCTTTGCAGCGAGGCTTTGCGTAGCGAGCTATTGGCCATGGTGACTCTCCTTCAGGGTTGAGTGAGGTGTGTAGGTTCCGACTGCGACAGGTCTGGAAAGTGCGATCGAACGTTTCGCTTCGCTCGCCGCTCAGAGGTAAAACGGCCCGGCGCTGCTAGGCTCTATCCGCACCCACCCAAGGAGAACAGCGAATGTCCGATCATCACACGTACAAGAAGATCGAGCTTGTCGGCTCGTCCCCCACCAGCATCGAGGACGCCATCAACAATGCCCTGGCCGAAGCCGGCAAGAGCATCAAGCACCTGGAATGGTTCGAGGTGGTGGATACCCGCGGGCATATCCAGAACAACAAGGCGGCGCATTTCCAGGTCACCCTGAAGGTCGGGTTCCGCATCGCCAACAGTTGAAACGAAGCGCAGGTTTGATAGGCAGGGCTCCGGGGGGACCGGGGCCTTTGTCGTTTTGATCCACAAGGAGAGCGATCAATGAAGAAGGTGTTGCTGGCAGTTGCATTGATGGGCCTGGCCGGTACGGCGCTGGCGGCGGGCAAGCCGTGCGAGGAGCTGAAGAGCGAGATCGCGGCGAAGCTGGATGCCAAGGGGGTTCAGCATTATTCGCTGGAGATCGTGGAGAAGGGCGCCGGGGGCAGCCACGTGGTTGGGTCCTGTGAAGGCGGGACCAAGGAAATCGTCTACAAGCGCGGGTAAGGACAACACGGACCCTGTGGGAGCGGGTTCACCCGCGATTGCAGTAGTGAATTCACCATCGCATCGCGGGTGAACCCGCTCCCACAGGGTACGCGCCCGGCATTAGTTGCCGAACACAGTCTGTGCCATCAACTCGTACGACCGCACCCGATCCGCATGCTCGTACAGGTCCGAGGTGAAGATCAGCTCATCCGCCCCGGTCTGTTCCAGTAGCACTTCCAGCTTGCCCTTCACCTTCTGCGGGCTGCCGATCATCGCCAGGCCGAGGAAGTCCCCTACCGCATCCCGCTCATGCGGCAGCCACAGGCCGTTCATGCTGGGCACCGGCGGTTTCTGCATCAGGCTTTGGCCGCGCATCAGGGCGAGGATGCGCTGGTACACCGAGGTCGCCAGGTAGTCGGCCTGCTCGTCGGTATCGGCCACCACCATCGGCACACCCAGCATCACGTACGGCGCGTCGAGCACCGCCGACGGCTTGAAGTGGTTGCGATACACACGGATCGCCTCGTGCATGTAGCGCGGCGCGAAGTGCGAGGCGAAGGCATAGGGCAGGCCCAGTTGACCCGCCAGTTGCGCGCTGAACAGGCTGGACCCGAGCAGCCAGATTGGGACATTGGTGTCGTGCCCGGGTACGGCGATCACTTTTTGATCAGGCGTGCGCGGGCCGAGATAGCGCATCAGCTCCATGACATCGTCCGGGAAGTCGTCGGCGCTGCCGGAACGCTCGCGGCGCAGGGCCCGGGCGGTCATCTGGTCGGATCCGGGGGCACGGCCGAGGCCGAGTTCGATCCGGCCCGGATACAGGCTGGCCAGGGTGCCGAACTGCTCGGCGATCACCAGCGGTGCATGGTTGGGCAGCATCACACCGCCAGAGCCGAGGCGGATGGTCGAAGTGCCGCCCGCCAGGTACGCCAGCAACACCGAGGTCGCCGAGCTGGCGATGCCGTCCATGTTGTGGTGCTCGGCTACCCAGAAACGGTGATAGCCGAAGCGTTCGACGTTTCGGGCCAGGTCCAGGGAGTTGCGCAGGGCCTGCGCCGGGCCGCCGTCCTGGCGCACCGGCACCAGGTCGAGGGTGGAAATCTTGATATCCGTGAGTCGCTTCATGGGTTCTCCAGGGCAAACGCAAGCCGCCTGGACTGGCAGCCTTTGTTGCTTCTGTGGGGGCACTTGGCGGGGAATCAATCCCCCGGGGGGCGAACGGGCTGAACTTGGCCGCCGCCCCGGCCTCTGAATTCAGGAACGGCGCCGCTCGCGCCGATAACCCGAGGAGGCATCATGAAGAAGACTGCATCGGCTCACTGGCAAGGTGGCTTGAAGGACGGCAAAGGCACCATCTCCACCGAAAGCGGCGCACTCAAGCAGATCCCCTATGGTTTCAACACGCGGTTCGAAGGCACGCCGGGGAGCAATCCCGAAGAGCTGATCGGCGCCGCCCATGCCGGCTGCTTCTCCATGGCCCTGTCGATGATTCTCGGCGAGGCGGGCCTGAGGGCGGACAGCATCGATACCACCGCCGAAGTGACCCTGGACAAGCAGCCCGACGGTTTCGCCATCACTGCCGTGCACCTGATCCTCAAGGCCAGGGTGCCGGGTGCCAGCGACGAACAGTTCCAGGAGCTGGCGAACAAGGCCAAGGCCGGGTGCCCGGTGTCCAAGGTGCTCAACGCGAAAATCAGCCTGGATGCGACGTTGCAATCCTGATAGCAGAACCGTGGCATGCTGCGTCGGTCCAACGGGAGTTGGCTGACGTACTTTGCCACGAGGAAACTGTTCATGATCCGTATTGCAATCACTGTACTGGCGTCGTTGCTGGCCGCCAACGCTTCCGCCGCGGTCAAGCCGTGCGAGGAACTGAAGGCGGAAATCGAAGCCAAGATCCAGGCCCGCGGGGTGACGTCCTATACGCTGGAAATCGTGCCGAACAGCGAAGTCCACGACCAGAACATGGTCGTGGGCAGCTGTGAAAATGGCACCAAGAAGATCATCTACCAGCGCAACGGCAATTGATTCACGGCACGCAGTTGATCATTCGCTCTTCGGCCAGCACCTGGCGCTCGGCGTTGTACAGCCGGGCGTTGGGCTGCATGGCCACGGCGCGCGCCTCCAGGCGATAGCGCTGGCCGGCCTGGAAGCCGTCGTATTCGACGGTCAGGTAGCAGGTGCGCTCGGTCGGATCGATGTTGAAACCACCGGCATAGATCTCGTAGTCAAAACGCACCACCAACTCGTGCTTGCCCGGCGTCACCTGGAAGAAGCGACCGTCGGTGAGGCGCTTGCCGTCCAGGCGCTCGGCCATGACCAATTTACCGGGAGTGATGGTGTAGAAATCGACCCAGGCCTGGTTCTGGTCCACCGGTGGCATGGGCGTGGCGCAGGCGCCGAGGGTGCTGAAGGCGAGCAACATCGCTGGCTGTCGCATGATGGTCTCCGCAGGCGAGCGATATAAAGCACAAGCATAGCGCTATCAGGTTCGCTGACAACCTGCCGGCAGCCCGCGCCCTACCACCTTGCTCTGCTCGTCATACAGCTTGGCCCAAGGCCGGAAGCCGATGCTGCCGGTCTCCAGGCGGTAGCGCTGGCCGGCGCTGAAATCGGCGAATTTCAGGTTGAGCTGGCAGTCGCGCCACAGCGGCTCGCTGACGGGGCCGATATTGCTCGGATCTACCGGGAACAGGTAACGCACGGTCAACTGGTGGTTTCCGGGAGTGACCTGGAAGTAGCGCTTGTCGGCCCAGGCACGCTCGTCCACTTCGACGGCGTGCAGGGTCTGGTCCTGGGCGGGCGCCAGGTCGACCCAGGCCTGGGACGGGTCCGGGGCGGGCAGGCCGGCACAGCCGGCGAGCGCCAGCAGGGCGCTGGCAGCGAGCATGGTTCGCATGGCAAAACTCCGGGCGGGCAGGATAGTCTTGAAGCGATACGGACTTGAGCGAGACCACCCCACGCATGATTCGAATTCTTCTTCTGCTGCGCTCAAGCTCCGGGGCACTCGACCACGTTTTGCGGGTGTTTGTTCCCCTGCTGGTGGCTGGCCTGCTGAACGGTTGCAGCAGCCTTGGCTATTACGGCCAGCTGGCCAGCGGGCAATGGCAACTGTTGCGGGCACGGGAACCGGTGACCGAGGTGATTGCCAACCCTGCGACCGATCCCGGGTTGCGTCAGCACCTGCAGCGCTCGCAGCAGGCGCGGGCATTTGCCAGCGAGGTGTTGAAGCTCCCCGACAACCGCAGCTACCGGGTATATGCTGATATCGGCCGGCCCTACGTCGTGTGGAACGTGTTCGCCACACCCGAGTTCTCCCTCGACCCCAAGACCCATTGCTTCCCTATCGCCGGCTGCGTGGCCTACCGCGGCTACTACAGCCAGTCCGGGGCACGCGGGGCGGCAGCGCTGCAGAAGCTCGACGGGCAGGATGTGTATATCGGCGGGGTCGAGGCCTATTCGACCCTGGGCTGGTTCGATGACCCGATCCTCAATTCCATGGTCAACTGGGGCGACGAACGGCTGGCAACGGTGATTTTCCACGAGCTGGCGCACCAGCGCGTCTATGTGAAGGACGACACGGCATTCAACGAGTCCTTCGCCACGTTCGTGGAGCAGGAAGGCACCCGGCAATGGCGCGTGGCGCGCGGCTTGCCGGTGCAGCCGGCGGATGCAGGCAAGCAGCGCGACCAGTTCGTCGCGCTGGTGCTGGCGTGTCGGGAGCGGCTCAAGGCGTTGTACGCGCAGCCACTGGATGCGACAGCGATGCGGGCGGCCAAGCAGGCGGAGTTCGAACGCCTGCGCACGGAGTATCGGCAGTTGCGGGATAGTGAATGGGGCGGGGTCGGGCGCTTCGATGCGTGGATCAACGGGCCGATGAACAATGCCAAGCTGCTGCCGTTCGGGCTGTATGACCAGTGGGTACCGGCGTTTGCCGGGTTGTTTGCCGAATCGGGTGGGGATTGGCAGCGGTTTTATCGACGGGTCGAGGAAGTGGGTTCGCTGCCGGTCCAGGAGCGGCAGCGGCTGTTGAATCGCATCGCTGGCAAGCCAGCTCCCACAGGGATCTGAGTCGCCGCGGACACTGTGGGCGCTGGCTTGCCAGCGATGAGGCCCTCAAGACCGCAGGAATGCCTGATGCATCTCTGCCAGGGTCTCGAAGTGCCAGGCCGGCTGCTCCGCCACCAACTCCTCCCGGCTACCAAACCCATACCCCACCGCAATCGCATCCAGCCCGTTGCTGCGCGCACCGATCAGGTCATGCTTGCGGTCGCCGATCATCAGGGTCTGCGCCGGGTCCAGCCCCTCTTCGGCCAGCAGGTGGCCGATCAGGTCGACCTTGTTGGTCCGCGTGCCATCCAGCTCGCTGCCGTAGATCACCTTGAAATGCCGGGCGAAGTCGAAGTGCCGGGCGATTTCCCGGGCGAACACCCAGGGTTTGGAGGTGGCGATATACAGCGTCCGGCCCTGTCCTTGAAGCTCCGCCAGCAGCTCGCCAACCCCGTCGAACACGCGGTTCTCGTACAGCCCGGTGACCTTGAAACGCTCACGGTAGAAATTCACTGCCTCCCAGGCCTTCGCCTCGTCGAAGCGGTAGAACTGCATGAACGCCTGCAACAGCGGCGGGCCGATGAAGTGCTCCAGGCGGGTCAGGTCGGGCTCGTCGATGCCAAGCTTGGCCAGGGCGTACTGGATGGAGCGGGTGATGCCTTCGCGCGGGTCGGTCAGGGTGCCGTCGAGGTCGAAGAGGATGTTCTGCTGGTGCATGTCGGTCTCGCTGGAAATGGGGGACGTCACTCGGGCTGGTCGTAGCCCTCGGCCAGGTGCTGGTCCTTGAGGCGCACATAGTTGGCGGCGCTGTAGGGGAAGAACGCGAGCTCCTTGTCGGTCAGCGGCCGTGCCTGCTTCACCGGGCTGCCGACGTAGAGAAAACCGCTTTCCAGGCGCTTGCCCGGCGGCACCAGGCTGCCGGCGCCGATGATCACTTCGTCCTCGACGACCGCACCGTCCATGATCGTGCTGCCCATGCCCACCAGGATGCGGCTGCCGAGGCTACAGCCATGGAGCATGACCTTGTGGCCGATGGTCACGTCGTCGCCGATCAGCAGCGGGAAGCCGTCGGGGTTGAAGGGGCCGGCGTGGGTGATGTGCAGCACGCTGGCGTCCTGCACGCTGGTACGGGCGCCGATGCGGATGCGGTGCATGTCGCCACGGATCACCGTCAGCGGCCAGACCGAGCTGTCGTCGCCGATCTCGACATCGCCGATGACCACCGCGCTGCGGTCGACGAAGGCACGTTCACCAAGGCGCGGCGTGTGCTGCTGGTAAGTGCGGATGGCCATGAATAGGAAACCTCTCTAAGGCTAATTAGCTGCGGGCGACGGCGATTGTAATTAAGATGGCCCGGTGTTTCTTCTGCCAAGGTGTCTAACCGTGAGTGCGAACAACCCGCTTCTGCAGTCCTATGACCTGCCGCCCTTCTCGGCGATCCGCGCCGAGCACGTGCTGCCGGCGATTGAACAGATCCTGGCCGACAACCGCAATGCCATTGCCGAAATTCTCAAGACCCAGGGCCGCAACCCGAGCTGGGCCGGGCTGGTACTGGCCATGGACGAGCTCAATGACCGCCTCGGCGCGGCCTGGAGCCCTGTCAGCCACCTCAACGCCGTGTGCAACAGCGCCGAATTGCGCGAAGCCTACGAGGCCTGCCTGCCGGCCCTGAGCGCCTACTCCACGGAGCTGGGCCAGAACCGCGAACTGTTCCAGGCCTACGAGGCGCTGGCCGCCAGCCCCGAGGCCGCCAACTTCGATGTGGCGCAAAAGACCATCATCGAGCACGCCCTGCGCGACTTCCGCCTGTCGGGTATCGACCTGCCGCCGGAGCAGCAAAAGCGCTATGCCGAAGTGCAGAGCAAACTGTCCGAGCTGGGCAGTCGCTTCTCCAACCAGCTGCTCGACGCGACTCAGGCCTGGACCAAGCACGTCACCGACGAATCCGCTCTCGCCGGCCTGACCGATTCGGCCAAGGCGCAGATGGCCGCTGCCGCCCAGGCCAAGGGCCTCGACGGTTGGCTGATCAGCCTGGAGTTCCCCAGCTACTACGCGGTGATGACCTATGCCGAGGACCGCGCCTTGCGCGAAGAGGTCTACGCCGCCTACTGCACCCGCGCCTCCGACCAGGGCCCGAATGCCGGCCAGTTCGACAACGGCCCGGTGATGCGCGAGATCCTCGACCTGCGCCAGGAACTGGCCGAACTGCTTGGCTTCGCCAACTTCGCCGAACTGAGCCTGGCGACCAAGATGGCCGAATCCAGTGACCAGGTGCTGGGCTTCCTGCGCAACCTGGCACAGCGCAGCAAACCCTACGCCGCCCAGGACCTGGCCCAGCTCAAGGCCTACGCCGCCGAGCAAGGCTGCGCCGACCTGCAAAGCTGGGACAGCGGTTTCTATGGGGAAAAGCTGCGCGAACAGCGCTACAGCGTTTCCCAGGAAGCCCTGCGTGCCTATTTCCCGATCGACAAGGTGCTGTCGGGCCTGTTCGCCATCGTCCAGCGCCTGTACGGCATCGAGATCGCCGAGCAGAAGGGCTTCGACACCTGGCACCCGGACGTGCGTCTGTTCGAGATCAAGGAAAACGGCCAGCATGTCGGCCGCTTCTTCTTCGACCTTTACGCCCGCGCCAACAAGCGTGGCGGCGCCTGGATGGACGGCGCCCGCGACCGTCGTCGCACTGCCGATGGCGCGCTGCAAAGCCCGGTGGCCAACCTGGTGTGCAACTTCACCCCGGCCGCGCCCGGCAAGCCGGCGCTGCTGACCCACGATGAAGTGACCACCCTGTTCCACGAATTCGGTCATGGCCTGCACCACCTGCTGACCCGCATCGAGCATGCCGGCGTCTCCGGCATCAACGGCGTGGCCTGGGATGCGGTGGAACTGCCGAGCCAGTTCATGGAGAACTGGTGCTGGGAGCCGGAAGGCCTGGCGCTGATCTCCGGCCATTACGAAAGCGGCGAACCGCTGCCGCAGGACCTGCTGGAGAAAATGCTCGCAGCGAAGAACTTCCAGTCCGGCCTGATGATGGTCCGCCAGCTTGAGTTCTCCCTGTTCGACTTCGAACTGCATGCCCGCCACGGCGATGGCCGCAGCGTGCTGGAAGTGCTCGAAGGCGTGCGCGACGAGGTCTCGGTCATGCGTCCGCCGGCGTACAACCGTTTCCCCAACAGTTTCGCGCACATCTTCGCGGGCGGTTATGCCGCCGGTTACTACAGCTACAAATGGGCTGAAGTGCTGTCGGCCGACGCCTTCTCGCGCTTCGAGGAAGAAGGCGTGCTCAACGCCGAGACCGGCCGTGCCTTCCGCGAAGCGATCCTGGCCCGCGGTGGTTCCCGGGAGCCGATGCTGCTGTTCGTCGACTTCCGTGGTCGCGAGCCCTCCATCGACGCCCTGCTGCGCCACAGCGGCCTGAGCGAGGACTTGGCGGCATGACCACGACCAAGAAGCGCTTCATCGCCGGTGCGGTCTGCCCGGCCTGCAGCGAGCCGGACAAACTGATGATGTGGAGCGTGGACGGCACGCCTCATCGCGAGTGCGTGGCCTGCGGCTTCACCGACACCCTCAACGAGCAAGGGCTGTCGGTGCCGAAGGAGCTGGGTACGCGGGTCAACCAGGATGCGCTGAAACCGGCGAAACCTGCGGTGCAGACGGTGCAGTTCTTTCCGAATCCGAAGTTGAAGAAGCCTTCGGAGTAAGGCTTGGCTGGCAACCTTCGATGCTGCGGTGTTGCAGCATCGAGGGAGGCTAAATGCTCGGGAATAGTTTGAGCAGATCTCCTTGCAGAGAGATCATTTGACGATGCCTAGATTTTTTAGCCGGTATTCCATAGCAAGCGCGGATACCGAAAACCGATAAGACATCTTCCGGATAAAGTCTTCAGTCGGCATCCCGGCCGATTGGTTGTTTTGCCTGTACGTGGCAATGATGGCGCGAGCCTCTTCAATGATCAGGTTTTTGGGCATCAGTAACTGCGCCGCAAAACTGTTTGCCTCTGACTCCTTGATATCCCAGTAGGATTCGCTTCGGCTCATGGTTTTCTGGTTGTCTTTAAAACCGGTTTTAACCTTGTCGGTATGAAGGCAGAAATGGCCTATTTCATGCGCGAGGGTAAATCGCCTGCGTGGCAGGTAGCTGTTCTGTATGGGATTGATCGAAACCACCGGCTTGTCATTTTCGAAGCAGATTTGCCCGATCACGTCTTCGTTCTCAAGGCCGATATCATCTTGAATACTGATCTTGAGAAAGCTGGAAATTTTGTCCAGGTCTACTGGCGCAGTGACCTTTTCGCCGACCTTGTTTTCATAGTCAGAAATGAGATCGGCAGCTGACTTGTAAATTTCAGTCATTTAGGTTCTCCTCCGTTGAAGAGTTGTGCTGCGATGTCCTCCAGCGCGGAGCTTTGATCTTGTGCCCTGCTTAGCTGGTTCTTGCTGTCTGCGATACGCTCTTTGATAAGTGCATCGACCTTTTGTTCAAGCAATGTCCGCACATGCTGGGTGACCTCCCTGTTTTCAAGGATGGCGTTGACTAATGTGATACCAAGTCGCTCCTCGGTGGCCAGCCTTTCTTTCAGCTCCTCGATAATCTGCATCTCATGCGCGATTTTCGCTGCTGAGAACTGCTGGGTAATCACATAACCAGCAATTGCCAGTAATACCGTGATCCCCACAAAAATGATTGTGGTAAAGACGATATAGGTGTTGGCAATGGCATAAGCATCTGACGCGCTTCCCACCGAGACGCCTTTGATCCAGCCGAGGATCCATGGGGAGAGTGTCCCTCCGGCGAACCCACAGAGGACGAATGCGAGAATTTTAGTGATTCTCAAGAGGGTCTTTCCCTTGACTGTTTCCATTTCCCTGCCTTGCGAACTGAATGCTGAGTAAAGTAAGGCATTTTGCCATAGGGCCAGCCCTTCGACACCGAGCAAGGCGTCGATCTGTTGGAGAGGTGGCATTGCTCGATGCCTGTATTTTTATACAGTCAAATTCTGCTGGTCACAATCGGCGTACGGCCCCTTTCGTGGAAGAGGGGGGTAGCTCTTAAGGCAGATAAATCATTTATTTTCAACAGGTTGAATGCAGTTCTGTAGCTTTCCCGACCCCGCCCAGAGTTTGTTACACCAATTAACGGGAAGCGCGGAGCGGGAGTCAGCCACGCTGGAAGGGGGTAGCGGCTATCAGGATCATAGAATACTGTATAAAAAAACAGTATCGAGGTTTTCGTCATGGTCACTCCGGTCCGCGGTCGCGGTACGGCCCATAACCCGCACAACCGCTTCGCCCCCAACCGCTCGGTGGTCGAGGACGATGGCTGGTACCAGGAAGTGCCCATGACCCAGGGCACCGAGATCCGCATCGAAACCGCGAAGACCATCATCACCCGCAACACCTCGCCGGACCTGCCCTTCGACCGTTCGATCAACCCCTATCGCGGCTGCGAGCATGGCTGCATCTATTGCTATGCGCGACCGAGCCACGCCTATTGGGACCTTTCCCCCGGCCTGGATTTCGAAACCCGGCTGATCGCCAAGACCAACGCCGCCGCTGTGCTGGAGCAGCAACTGTCGAAACCCGGCTATGCCTGTGCGCCGATCAACCTCGGTTCCAACACCGATCCCTACCAGCCCATCGAGCGCGAGCAGCAACTGACCCGGCGCCTGCTGGAAGTGCTGTTGCGCTACCGGCATCCGGTGACCATCGTCACCAAGGGTTCGTTGATCCTGCGTGACCTCGATCTGCTCGGCGAGCTGGCCAAGCAGCGCCTGGTGTCGGTGATGATCAGCCTGACCACCCTCGATGATGAGCTGAAGCGCACCCTCGAGCCGCGTGCCGCGGCGCCGAAGGCGCGCTTGCGGGCGATCCGGGTGATGCGCGAGGCGGGAATTCCGGTGGGGGTGCTGTGCTCGCCGATGATCCCGGCCATCAACGACAGCGAGCTGGAGCGTCTGCTCGAGGCGGCCAGCGAGGCCGGAGCATTGACCGCAGCCTACATGCTGCTGCGTTTGCCTTTGGAAGTGGCGCCGCTGTTCGAACAGTGGTTGCAGGACCATTATCCGCAGCGTGCGGCCCATGTTCTCAGCCTGGTCCGCCAGAGTCGCGGCGGAGAGCTCTACGACAGCCGTTTCGGCGCGCGGATGCGCGGAGAGGGCGTATTCGCCGACCTGCTGGCGCAACGCTTCGACAAAGCTATCCGGCGCTACGGGCTCAACCGCCGGGGCGGTTATTCGCTGGATTGCTCGGCGTTCTGCCCGCCGGGTGGGCAGTTGTCATTGTTGTAAAAACAATAATGGCCATTGGCGATTAATGTTTTTTTGATACCATGGAAATCCCGGCAAATGCTTCTGGAACGCCCGTTCTAGAGCCTTCGAATTCAGGTTGAGTTAAGTTTCGACACGTAGCGTACGAATTCAGGCAGACAGAAATGTGATTTGTTGACTACATCTGTAATCCAAGTGACGTAAGCCTGTCTGAATCCTAACCCGGTAAAATGGACTTACCTACGAACCTGTCAAAGAGGATGCATCATGTCGAACAAGGAACCCTCTCCGACCGGCCCGGCTACCCCTGAAGCCGAGACTGCCGATGGCGCTCTGAAACATATCGTTGATGGCTTTCTGCGTTTCCATCACGAAGTCTTCCCTGAACAGGAAGAGCTGTTCAAGAAACTGGCCACGGCGCAGAAGCCGCGTGCCATGTTCATTACCTGCGCCGACTCGCGGATCGTTCCCGAACTGATTACCCAGAGTTCTCCCGGCGACCTGTTCGTGACCCGCAACGTGGGCAACGTGGTTCCGCCCTACGGGCAGATGAACGGCGGCGTCTCGACGGCGATCGAGTACGCGGTCATGGCCCTGGGCGTGCACCACATCATCATCTGCGGTCACTCCGATTGCGGTGCGATGCGTGCGGTACTCAACCCGCAGTCGCTGGAGAAGATGCCGACGGTCAAGGCCTGGCTGCGCCACGCCGAAGTGGCCCGCACCGTGGTCGAGGACAACTGCCAGTGCGGCACCGAGCACGAGAGCATGCAGGTCCTGACCCGCGAGAACGTCATCGCCCAGCTTCACCACTTGCGTACCCACCCGTCGGTGGCCTCGCGCCTGGCGGCTGGCCAGTTGTATATCCACGGCTGGATCTACAACATCGAAACCAGCGAAATCTCCGCCTACGACGCCGAAAGCGATGCCTTCCTGCCGCTGACCCGCGGCGCGCCGATTCCAAGCGCTACCCCGAAAGGCCGCTACTGAGCCTTTTTCGCAACACCTGAAAATCGCTGACGCAACCCACCACGGCCCGCTGCCTGCGGCGCCGTGGACGGGCGTCGGCTGCCTTTGAAAACGTTTTGATGCCTTGCCGCAGCGTCGGCGGTTTCCGGCTGCCCGCGATTCGGGCGGCGCCCCGACGCCTGCGTAAAAGAGTGGCCAGAGGAATGGCCTGAAAAAGGAGAACAGGATGAACATGACGCATTTCAAAGCGGCGCTGCCGCGGGACCTGCTGGCTTCGGTAGTGGTGTTCCTGGTGGCGCTGCCGCTGTGCATGGGGATCGCCATCGCCTCTGGCATGCCGCCGGCCAAGGGCTTGATCACCGGCATCGTCGGCGGTCTGCTGGTGGGCTGGCTGGCCGGCTCGCCGCTGCAGGTCAGCGGTCCGGCGGCGGGGTTGGCGGTGCTGGTCTTCGAACTGGTACGGACCCACGGCATGGCGATGCTCGGGCCGATCCTGCTGCTGGCGGGATTGCTGCAATTGCTCGCCGGGCGCTTGCGCCTGGGCTGCTGGTTCCGGGTTACGGCGCCGGCGGTGGTGTACGGCATGCTCGCGGGTATCGGTGTGTTGATCGTGTTGTCCCAGGTGCATGTGATGTTCGATAGCTCGCCGCTGCCGTCAGGCCTGGAAAACCTCCTCGGCTTCCCCGCCGTGGTGAGTGCGTCGCTGCCGTTCGAGTCTGCCGGCAACGGCTGGCAGGCCGGGGCAATCGGGCTGGGTACCATCGTGGTGATGTGGGGCTGGGAGCGCTTCAAGCCGACAACCTTGCGCTTCGTTCCCGGTGCCCTGCTCGGTGTGAGCGCGATGACCCTGCTGAGCATCGGCCTGGATCTGGGCGTGAACCGCGTGCAAGTGCCGGCCAACCTCAGTGAAGCCATCGACTGGCTGCGCCCGGCCGACCTCATGGCCCTGGCCGATCCGGCCCTGCTGGTCGCCGCCTTCGCCCTGGCCTTCATTGCCAGTGCCGAGACCCTGCTTTCCGCGGCGGCCGTGGACCGCATGCACAGTGGCCAGCGCTCGGATTTCGACCGCGAACTATCGGCGCAGGGTGTCGGCAACATGATTTGTGGTGTGCTCGGCGCATTGCCGATGACCGGCGTGATCGTGCGCAGCTCGGCCAACGTCCAGGCCGGTGCCAGGACCCGCCTGTCGGCGATCTTCCATGGCCTGTGGCTGCTGGCCTTCGTCGTGCTGCTGGGTAGCGTGCTGCAGCAGATTCCAGTGGCTAGCCTGGCCGGCGTGCTGGTATTCACCGGGGTCAAGCTGGTGGACCTGAAGGCGTTTCGCGGCCTGGGCCGCTATGGACGCATGCCGATGTTCGTCTATGCGGCCACGGCGCTCGCCATCGTCTTCACCGACCTGCTGACCGGCGTGCTGCTGGGCTTTGCCCTGACCCTGGTGAAGCTGGCGCTGAAGGCGGCGCGGCTGAAGATCAGCGTCACCAGCCTGGAACGCGAGGGGCATATGGAGCTGCGCCTGAGTGGTGCCGCCACCTTCCTCAAGGTTCCGGCCCTGACCCAGGCACTGGATGGCATTCCGCCGGGGACCACCCTGCATGTGCCACTGGCCAACCTGAGCTATATCGACCACGCCTGCCTCGAGCTGCTGGAAGACTGGGGACGGGCCAATGCCAGCAACGGCTCGTCGCTGGTGATCGAGTCGCGTCGCCTGAAACGGCGTGTCGAAGGACGCGTAAGGACCACGGTGGGCCTCGGTACCTGAGCCCGACCTGACGACCAACGGCACCGCCCTGCTGATCGCGCACATTGCAGGCGGTGCCATCACTCACCTACTATCAAGAATCAATACCATTTGCATCCTCCTGCGCGGATCCTCCATGTCCTCCCCTGCCCAGACCCTTTACGTTAAACATTCCCCCTGGCTGCTGCTGTTCCTGCGTCGCCGCCTCGGCAATGGCTGGGATGCCGCGGATCTGCTGCATGACACCTTCCTGCGCGTGCTGCGCCGGCCGCTCGAGTTCGACAACCAGACCGGCGAACGCTCCTACCTGGCGACCATCGCCAAGGGCCTGTGCATCGATCACTGGCGCCGCGCCCAACTGGAAAGGGCCTGGCGCGAGAGCCTGGTGGCCCGGCCCGAGGCAGTCCAGCCTTCCGCCGAGCATACGGCCTTGCTGATCGAGACCCTGGCGGAAGTGGATGCCATGCTGATGCGCCTGCCTGCCAAGGTTCGCGAGGCGTTTCTGATGGCCCAGGTCGAGGGCATCACCTACGGGGTGATCGCCGAACGGCTGGAGGTCAGCGAGCGCATGGTCAAGAAATACATGGCCCAGGCCTTCCTGCATTGTGCCGTGCTCGAAGCCGAGCTCGACGGCGTGCTGGTGGAGTAAGGCGATGCGCGCAACCCATGAAAAGCTCAGCCACGCCAGCCTTGAACATGCCGCCCAGTGGTATGTGCGGCTACTGGAAGAAGGCGACCAGAACGGCGTTCGCGAACAGTGGCAGTCCTGGCTTGACCAGCATGCCGAACACCAGGCCGCCTGGCGCTATATGGAGCGCGTCGGCGAGCGCTTCGCACCGCTGCGCAGCGAAGGCGAGCGCGCTGGCCGGGTACTGCGCGAACGACATCCGGCACGCCTGGGTCGCCGGCAGACGGTGAAGTCCATGCTGGTGCTGGCGCTGGGTTCGATGGCTGGCTTCGGTGGCTGGCAGGCCGCCTCGCGCAATGGCTGGACCGCCGACCTGCATACCGGCACCGGCGAGAACCGCAAGATCGCCCTGGCCGATGGCAGCACCCTGTGGCTGGGTGCGCAAACGGCGGTCGATACCCGCTTCGATGGCCGCCAGCGCCTGCTCGACCTGCGTTTCGGCGAGGTCCTGCTGCACTCGACGGTGCAGGACCGCCGCCCGCTGCTGATGGAAACCGGCGCCGGCCTGTTGCGGATGGCGGCAACGCCGGTCCGCGTCGCGCTGCGCTACGCCGAGGGCAATGCCCGGCTCAGCGTGTACCAGGGCCAGGTCGAGCTCTTCACCCGTACGGGCAGCCGCACGCTGGTCGAGGCTGGGCAGCGCGTCGATTTCTCGGCGTTGGCCATCTCGCCTGCTGCGCCGGTCCAGGCCGCTGGCGAGTCCTGGATTCGCAACCGGCTGACTGCCGAGGCCATGCCCCTGGCCGATCTGATCGATGCACTGGGTCGCTATCGCCGCGGTCATCTCGGCCTGCATCCGGAGCTGGCCAGCCTCGCGGTGATGGGCACTTTCCCCCTCGATGACACCGACCACGCCCTGCGTCTGCTGGAAGCGGCGCTGCCGATCCGGGTCAAGCGCCTGACCGACTGGTGGGTAACGGTCGAGCCCGCCTGAGTTTTTTCGGCGGGTGGTTCCCTTTTTTGCGCGTCGTCCGGTTCAACCGCAGAACCCTCTCATTGACCCCATGAACACAACAGGGACTGCCATGTCGTCGCCCCGCTCC
Source organism: Pseudomonas bharatica (assembly GCF_048586865.1). NCBI lineage: Bacteria > Pseudomonadati > Pseudomonadota > Gammaproteobacteria > Pseudomonadales > Pseudomonadaceae > Pseudomonas > Pseudomonas bharatica. The sequence goes on from NZ_JBMAWR010000013.1 coordinate 106,384, forward strand.
TGCGTATTGGCCCTCGTGCCGATGACTTTCCTCACCTTCGCTCCGCTGGCCCTGCTGCCTGCCGCCGTCCAGGCCGCCCAGGCCAGCACCCGGGTGCAGACCTTCCATGTCGCGGCCGGCAGCCTGAGCGCCGTGCTCAATGACTTCAGCAGCCAGGCCGGGATCTACCTGGCGGGCAGCGACAACCTTGCGGCCGGCAAGCGCAGCGCCGGGCTGGACGGTGACTACAGCGTCGAACAGGCGCTGCTGCTGTTGCTCGGTGGCTCGGGGCTGGTGGCCGTACCGCAGGGTGCTAGTGGCTACGTGCTGCAGCCGGCGCCGCAAGGTGACTCGGTGCAGCTCGACGCCACCTCGATCAACGCCCAGGGCCTGGCCGACAGCTACGGCCAGGACGACAAGGGCTACCGCGCGACCCATTCGGCCACGGCGAGCAAGACCAGCACCGCCCTGGCCGACACCCCGCGTTCGGTGTCGGTGGTTACCCGCCAGCGCATGGAAGACCAGCAGTCCCAGAGCCTGACCGAAGTGCTCGGCTATGTGCCGGGCATCTTCGCCCCGCCGTTCGCGGCCGGTGACGGCGGCGCCGGCGACCTGTTCTTCATCCGTGGCTTCAACGCCACCGACTATGGCTACGGCTTGCTGCGCGACGGCCTGCGGGTGCAGGGCAACCGCTACGACACCACCAGCGAGCCTTACGGCCTTGAGCGCATCGAAGTGTTCCGCGGCCCGACTTCGATCCTCTACGGCGAAAACGCGCCGGGTGGTGTCGTCAATATGGTCAGCAAGCGGCCCACGGCCGAGTCGCGCGGCGAGGTGCAACTGAGCTACGGCTCCAACGAGCGCCGCCAGTTGGGCATCGACGTGTCCGGACCGCTGACGGACAACGGCAATGTGCTGGGCCGCCTGGTGCTGCTCGGGCGCAAGTCGGGGACCCAGGTCGACCATCAGCCGGATGACCGGATCTACATCGCGCCGTCCCTGACCCTGAACTTCGATGAACAGAACGACCTGACCCTGCTGGCCACCTACCAGCGCGACCGCACCCTGATGGAGTTGGGCTATCCGGCTGCCGGCACCCTGCTGCACAACCCCAATGGCAAGATCAGCAAGCACGCCCTGCTGGGCAATCCGGACTGGGATAACTTCGAACGGGAGGTCTGGACCCTCGGCTACGAATTCCATCATCAGTTCAACGATGACTGGCAGTACCGGCAGAACTCGCGCTACATGCAATCGCGCATCGACCGCCAGGAGATCTGGCCGGGCAGCCTGGACAATGGCGGTTTCGGCACCACCGTGACCAACACCGCCTATGACCGCTACAACAAGTCCATCGCCTACTCGCTGGACAACCAGGTCGAGGGCCACTTCGACCTCGGTGCGCTGGAGAACACCCTGCTGGTCGGTGCCAGCCTCGACCGTACCTCGTTCAACCAGGACTGGAACGCCGGCTTCGGTGGCCGGGTGAACGTGTTCGATCCGGTCTATACCGGCGATCCGGTGACGTCGACGCGGGTGCAGGACGCGCTGCTGGAACAGACCATGTATGGCGTCTACAGCCAGATCCAGACCCGCCTGGACAACTGGGTCATGCTGCTCGGCGGGCGCTATGACCGGGTCAACAGCGAGTACCGCAACCGTCGCGGCACCCTCAATGCGCCGGCCGATCTCGACTACTGGGACGGCCAGTTCACCTGGCAGACCGGGTTGATGTACCAGTTCGACAACGGCGTCTCGCCCTATGTCAGCTACTCCACCGCCTACAACCCGACCCAGCAGGTGTCGAGCGCGTCCGGCCCGCTGGACCCGACCCTCAGCGAGCAGTACGAAGTGGGATTGAAGTACGAGCCCAAGGGCTGGAACACCCTGGTCAGTGCCTCGGTCTACGACCTGCGCAAAAAGGATGACTCGCTCTACGACAGTGTCACCGGCGACTACCGCAATGTCGGACGCAGCCGGGCCAAGGGTGTGGAACTGGAACTGAACAGCGACATTACCGCCAACATCAACGTGACGGCGGCCTACACCTACACCGACTCGAGGGTGACCAAGGACGTGCCGGGGTCGTTGCTGGAGGATCATCAGGTGACTGGCGTACCACGCAACCAGGCGTCGGTATGGGGAACCTACCGCTTCCTCGACGGACAGTTGAAAGGGTTGAAGCTGGGCGCGGGCGTGCGCCACTTCGACAGCACCTTCGCCTACACCAGCCCGTCGCTGTACGGGAAGCTGGATACCGGTGACGTGACCCTGGTGGATGCGACCGTCGGCTATCAGCTGAATGCGCATTGGTCGGCGGAAGTGAACGCACGCAACCTGTTCGACCAGGAGTATGTGGCCGGTTGCAACAATGCCGGGCGTTGCTACTGGGGTGAAGAGCGGACGGTGCTGGGGACGCTCAGTTACAACTGGTAATTGAGCTAGCGGAGACTGTGTGGGAGCGGGTTTACCCGCGATTGCGCCAGTGGATTCGCCACCGCAATCGCGGGTGGACCCGCTCCCAGGGTTCGTCGTGCCTGCTCCTAGGCGGGTTGCTGCTGACCCAGCTCCAACCCCACCCCCAGCTGCCGCGACAGGCAAGGCCAGCGTTTCCACGCCGCGCCGGTTTCAGGGCTGCTCAGCTTCTCGCGATAGGCTTCCACCGATTCCAGGGCGAAGCTCTCGTCGTCGAGCATGTTGTCCAGGGAGTGATGGACCACTTCATCCAGCTGGTTGGCGAATTCCTCGCCGATGAGTTGATGGGCAATCAGGTTGGCAACCGTGGTGTCCAGGGGGATCAGCGGCTGCTGGAAATGCTTGATGTACAGGTCGTTGACTTCTTCCACCAGGCGGTGCGCCAGGTAGGCTTCGTCCAGCAGGCTGTCCAGGCCGACATGCCCGGTCATGATCTGCGGTGGGGTGATGAAATACGCTTCGGCGATTTTCAGCACCGGTTTGATCTGCGATTCGATTCCGGCTTCGCGGGCAACGGTATTGGCGGCTTCCAGCAGCTCGGGTACCTGATCGATGTAGGCGTTGACGAAACGGTTCAACGCACCCTGGGCATCCTGCTCGGGCAATTGGATCAGCGGGTGAAGGTGGGGCAATTGCACTGCAAGTTGGGATTTTAGTTGGCCGGTCTTGGCCTCGTGTTCTTGTGCTTGAGTGATCTGCTCGCGCAATGCGGCAATGTTCATGACAACTCCAGGGACAGCCAGTGACAAAACGGAAACCACTAAATTAGTCCTATTTTGTTATCGCCTAAGACGTATTTCTCATAACGCTTATGCACTTTTGTCTACTTGCGTTATATCACTGTGCCATCATCCTTATAAGTCAATGTCTTACAGCATTTCGCGCTGATCGCTTAAGGCTCGCCAGTCCTTTTCCGCCGCGTCGTTGCGCGCTTTCGACCCCTGTCTATACTCCGGTTTGAATGAAGTCTGGCTGATGAGGCCCCGCCTGCAGTGCAGCGGGGGGCCGCCGTCGAAGTCCGCAGTCTTGACGCCGTGCCCCCTGCCGTAGGCCCTGCCTCCGGGATAACAAGAACGATAAGGGGAACCCGCAATGAAGCGACATCCACACGCCTGGATGGGGCTGCTGCTGTGGTCGGCGATCGCTCCGGCGCAGGCCGCCTGGACCGTGAACATGGCCCCGGGGGCGACCGAAGTCAGCAATGCCGTGTTCGACCTGCACATGACCATCTTCTGGATCTGCGTGGTAATCGGCCTCGTGGTATTTGGTGCGATGTTCTGGTCGATGATCATCCACCGTCGTTCCACCGGCCAGCAGCCCGCGCATTTCCACGAGCACACCTGGGTGGAAATCATGTGGACCGTGGTGCCCTTCCTGATCCTGGTGGCCATGGCCATTCCGGCGACCAAAACGCTGATCGATATCTACGATGCCAGCGAATCGGACGTGGATATCCAGGTCACCGGTTACCAGTGGAAATGGCACTACAAATACCTGGGCCAGGACGTCGAGTTCTTCAGCAACCTGGCGACGCCTGCCGAGCAGATCCACGGCAAGGCGCCCAAGGACGAACACTACCTCCTCGAAGTCGATCAGCCGCTGGTGTTGCCGGTGGGTGCCAAGGTGCGCTTCCTGGTCACCGCCGCCGACGTGATCCACTCCTGGTGGGTACCGGCCTTCGCGGTCAAGCGCGACGCCATTCCCGGCTTCGTCAACGAGGCCTGGACCCGGGTCGAGAAACCCGGCATCTACCGTGGCCAATGCACCGAGCTGTGCGGCAAGGACCACGGTTTCATGCCGGTGGTGGTCGAGGTCAAGTCCAAGGAGGACTACGACGCCTGGCTTGGCGAGCGCAAGGCCGAGGCGGCCAAGCTGAAGGAGTTGACCAGCAAGGAATGGACACTCGAAGAGCTGGTCGAGCGCGGCGACAAGGTCTACCACACCACCTGCGTCGCCTGTCACCAGGCCGAAGGCCAGGGCCTGCCGCCGATGTTCCCGGCGCTCAAGGGCTCGAAGATCGCCACCGGCCCGAAAGAAGATCACTTGAACCTGGTGCTCCACGGCAAGCCCGGCACCGCCATGGCGGCGTTCGGCAAGCAACTCTCGGAAGTCGATCTGGCCGCCGTCGTCACCTACGAACGCAACGCCTGGGGCAACAACAAGGGCGACATGGTCACGCCGAAAGACGTGCTGGCGATCAAGCAGGCGGAAAGCAAATGAGCCGAGGAGACAGGACATGAGCACAGTGATCGACGACCACGGTCATGCCGGGCATGACCATGCCCACGGCCCGGCCAAGGGCCTGATGCGCTGGGTGCTGACGACCAACCACAAGGACATCGGCTCGATGTACCTGTGGTTCGCCTTCTGCGCCTTCCTGCTGGGCGGCTCCTTCGCCATGGTGATCCGCGCCGAGCTGTTCCAGCCCGGGCTGCAGATCGTCCAGCCGGAATTCTTCAACCAGATGACTACCATGCATGGCCTGGTGATGGTCTTCGGCGCGGTGATGCCGGCCTTCGTGGGCCTGGCCAACTGGATGATCCCGCTGATGATCGGCGCCCCGGACATGGCCCTGCCGCGGATGAACAACTTCAGCTTCTGGTTGCTGCCGGCGGCCTTCGGCCTGCTGGTCTCGACCCTGTTCATGCCCGGCGGCGGACCGAACTTCGGCTGGACCTTCTACGCACCGCTGTCGACCACCTACGCGCCGGAAAGCGTGACCTTCTTCATCTTCGCGATTCACCTGATGGGCATCAGTTCGATCATGGGCGCGATCAACGTGATCGCCACCATCCTCAACCTGCGCGCCCCCGGCATGACCCTGATGAAGATGCCGCTGTTCGTCTGGACCTGGCTGATCACCGCGTTCCTGCTGATCGCGGTGATGCCGGTGCTGGCCGGGGTGGTGACCATGATGCTGATGGATATCCACTTCGGTACCAGCTTCTTCAGTGCCGCCGGTGGCGGTGACCCGGTGCTGTTCCAGCATGTGTTCTGGTTCTTCGGGCATCCCGAGGTGTACATCATGATCCTGCCGGCCTTCGGCGCGGTCAGCTCGATCATCCCGGCGTTCTCGCGCAAGCCGCTGTTCGGCTACACCTCGATGGTCTACGCCACCGGGGCGATCGCCTTCCTGTCGTTCATTGTCTGGGCGCACCACATGTTCGTGGTCGGTATCCCGGTGGTGGGCGAGCTGTTCTTCATGTACGCCACCATGCTGATCGCCGTGCCCACCGGGGTGAAGGTGTTCAACTGGGTGAGCACCATGTGGGAAGGCTCGCTGACCTTCGAGACGCCGATGCTGTTCGCCATCGCCTTCGTCATTCTGTTCACCATCGGCGGGTTCTCCGGGTTGATGCTGGCCATCGCCCCGGCGGACTTCCAGTACCACGACACCTACTTCGTGGTCGCCCACTTCCACTACGTGCTGGTGCCCGGGGCAATCTTCGGCATCTTCGCCTCGGCCTATTACTGGCTGCCCAAGTGGACCGGGCACATGTACGACGAAACCCTCGGCAAGCTGCATTTCTGGCTGTCGTTCGTCGGCATGAACCTGGCGTTCTTCCCGATGCACTTCGTCGGCCTCGCCGGCATGCCGCGGCGGATCCCGGACTACAACCTGCAGTTCGCCGACTTCAACATGATCAGCTCGATCGGCGCCTTCATGTTCGGCACCACCCAGTTGCTGTTCCTGTTCATCGTCATCAAGTGCATCCGCGGCGGCGAGCCGGCGCCGGCCAAGCCGTGGGATGGCGCCGATGGCCTGGAGTGGACGATTCCGTCGCCGGCGCCCTACCACACCTTCCAGACGCCGCCGGAAGTGAAATGAAGGAGGGCTGCGGTCATGAGCGAGGGCATCTCGATCAAGCGCCTGGTCAGCCGCCTGCTGCTGCTGGCGGTGGTGATGTTCGCCTTCGGCTTCGCCCTGGTGCCAATCTACGACGTGATGTGCCGGGCCTTCGGCATCAACGGCAAGACCGGCGGGCAATACCAGGGTACGCAACAGGTGGACCCGGCGCGTTCGGTGAAGGTGCAGTTCCTCTCGACCAACGCCATCGACATGGTCTGGGACTTCTACTCCACCGCCGACCAGATCGACGTCAACCCGGGGGCGGTGAACCAGATGATCTTCGTCGCCCACAACCCCACCGACAAACCCATGACTGCCCAGGCCATCCCGAGCATTTCCCCGGCCGAAGCGGCGGCGTATTTCCACAAGACCGAGTGCTTCTGCTTTAGCCAGCAGGTGCTGCAGCCGGGTGAGCGCATCCAGATGCCGGTGCGGTTCATCGTTGACCGCGACCTGCCCAAGGATGTGAAACACCTGACCCTTGCCTACACGCTGTTCGATATCACCGCTCGCCAGCCGCCGGTCGCCCAGGTGACCCACGCGAACCCGCAGAGCGCCCGATAAGGAGAACAATCCATGGCCTCTCACGATCACTACTACGTCCCGGCGCAAAGCAAGTGGCCGATCATTGCCACCATCGGCATGTTCATCACGGTGTTCGGCCTCGCCACCTGGTTCAACGACATGAAGGCCGGGCGCGATAGCCACGGGCCGCTGATCTTCTTCGTCGGTGCGCTGTTCCTCGCGTACATGCTGTTCGGCTGGTTCGGCGCGGTGATCAAGGAAAGCCGTGCCGGCCTGTACAGCCCGCAGATGGACCGCTCGTTCCGCTGGGGGATGTCGTGGTTCATCTTTTCCGAGGTGATGTTCTTCATCGCCTTCTTCGGCGCGCTGTTCTATGTGCGGCACATGTCGGGGCCGTGGCTTGGCGGCGAAGGGGCCAAGGGCGTGGCGCACATGCTCTGGCCGAACTTCGAGTTCACCTGGCCGCTGCTGCATACGCCGGATCCGAAGCTGTTCCCGCCGCCCAGGGAAGTGATCGATCCATGGCACCTGCCGCTGATCAACACCATCCTGCTGGTCAGCTCCAGCGTGACCATCACCATCGCCCACCATGCCCTGCGCAAGGACCATCGTGGCCCGCTGAAATTCTGGCTGGCGCTGACCGTGGTCCTGGGCATCGCCTTCCTCGTCCTGCAGGCCTACGAGTACCACGAGGCCTACACCAAGCTTGGCCTGACCCTCGGCTCCGGGATCTACGGTGCGACCTTCTTCATGCTCACGGGCTTCCACGGTGCCCACGTGACCATGGGCACCCTGATCCTGTTCGTGATGTTGATGAGAGTGTTGAGGGGCCATTTCAACCCGGACAAGCACTTCGGCTTCGAGGCGGCCAGTTGGTACTGGCACTTCGTCGATGTGGTCTGGGTGGGGCTGTTCATCTTCGTCTACGTGCTGTGAAGGGAGGAATCACCAAGGGGCGTGCGACACCAGTTGGCCGCTGACGAAGCCCCAGGTGATCAGGCCCAGGGTCACGGCGGCCAGGCAGACACGGACGGTCAGGGCCTTGAGCAGGCGGGTGGAGTTCTCGTCGTCCTTGACCAGGAACACCAGGCCGCTGAAGAGGCTGGCGATGGTAGCCAGCAACATCACAACGATCGCGGCTTTGAGCATGGCGACATCTCCGGGGGACGTGATGCATTCGAGTATAGCGGCAGCCTTCATGGGGGCTCGATGAGCGCCTTTCGTCCCGGCCTGGTGCCGACCCTGGTGGTGCTGGCGTTGCTGCCGGTGCTGGTCGGCCTGGGGTTCTGGCAGCTCGGTCGCGCCGAGCAGAAGCGTGCGCTGCTGAATGTGTATGCAGAGCGCGAGGTCGAGGCGCCCGTACCAGCCGGGCAATTGCTGGAGGACCAGGCTGATCCGGCCTACCGCCGCGTCCATCTGCATGGCCATTTCGACGGCCAGCACAGCATTCTCCTCGATAGCCGCATGCGCGACGGCAAGGCCGGCGTGGAGCTGTTGCAACCTTTCCTCGATGAGTCCAGCGGGCATTGGTGGCTGGTCAATCGCGGCTGGTTGCCATGGCCGGACCGGCGGGTACCGGCGAGCTTCGACACCCCGGCACACACACTCGACCTGACGGCCTGGGTCTATATCGCGCCGGGCGCCAGCTTCCTGCTGCGCGCCGATGCGCCTGACGGCGACTTCCCGCGCCTGCTCAACAGCGCCGAGCCGGCGCACCTGTGGCAACAACTGGCCCGCGCCGGCTACCCCCACGAACTGCGCCTGGAGCCGGGGCCGGCCAGTTACCGGGTGGACTGGCCCCTGGTGCCCCTGGGCCCGGAAAAACACCTGGGCTACGCCGTGCAATGGTTTGCCCTGGCCACGGCCCTGATCGCGCTTTACCTCTACTTCGGTTGGCATCGACACAATAAAAAGGAGAAACCTCATGGGCGTCGCCACGGGTCCACTCGACATGTCTGAGGGCAGGCCACCAAGGAATCGTGCCAAGGGCCGCCTGCAACTGATCCTGATCCTGCTGGTGGTGATCGGGCCGATGATACTCGCCACCGGCATGTACAAATTGCAGTTCTGGGTGCCGGAGGGGCGCAGCTATCACGGCGAGATGATCGGCAACGGCCTGGGGCTGGCCGACCTAGGCGTGCAGGCTCCGGCCGAGCGCTGGCAACTGCTGGTGAGTGCGCCGAAGGACTGCAATGTCGATTGCCAGCAACTGGTCTACCTGGCCCGGCAGATCAATATCGGCCTGGGCCGCGATGCCAGCCGCGCCGGTCATGCCCTGGCCAGCGGAGAGCCGGTGAGCGGCGCCTACCTGTCCCGGCTGGAGAGCGAATACCCGCAGCTCCAGCGCTATCCGCTGGATGCCGCTCGCTATGGCGCGGTCGCGCCGAACCGTAGCGAGGCGCAACTGTGGATCGTCGATCCCCACGGCAACCTGGTGCTGCGTTACGACGCGAAGGTCAAGGGCAAGGATGTGCTCAACGACCTGCGCCACCTGCTCAAACTGTCCAATATCGGCTAGGAGCCCGCCATGACCCGTCCCGGATATCGCCTTGCCGTATTCGCCACCGGACTGGCGCTGCTGGTGGTGCTGCTCGGTGCCTATACCCGCCTGACCCACGCCGGCCTTGGTTGCCCCGACTGGCCCGGTTGCTACGGCTTTATCAGCGTGCCCAAGACCGAGGCGCAACTGGCCCATGCCGAACTGCATTTCCCCGATTCGCCGGTCGAAGCCCACAAGGGCCGCAACGAGATGGTCCACCGCTACTTCGCCGGCACCCTGGCCCTGGTGATCGCCATGCTGGCGGTGCAGGCGCTGCGCCGGCACGGGCGCGACGGGCAACCCTACCGCCTGCCGTTGCTGGTGCTCGGTGTGGTGTTCCTGCAAGCCGCCTTCGGCATGTGGACGGTGACCTTGCAACTGTGGCCGCAGGTGGTCACGGCGCACCTGTTGGGCGGGTTCGCGACCTTGAGCCTGCTGTTCCTGCTCAGCCTGCGCCTGTCCCGGGCCTATATGCCGCTGCCCGGGCTGCCGCGCAGGGTGCGCCGGCTGGCGGCCGTGGCGCTGATGCTGGTGATCGGGCAGATCGCCCTGGGCGGCTGGGTCAGCGCCAACTACGCGGCGGTGGCCTGCATCGACCTGCCTACCTGCCACGGTGAATGGTGGCCGCAGGCGGACTTCGCCAACGGCTTCCACCTGACCCAGCATATCGGCCCCAACTACCTCGGCGGCCAGCTCGACAGCGAGGCGCGCACCGCCATCCATATCACCCACCGCCTCGGCGCGCTGCTGGTGACCTGCGTACTGCTGGCCCTGGCCTGGCAACTGCACCGGGTCGGGTTGCGGCGGCTGGCGAAACTGGTAGTGGCGGCGTTGTTCCTGCAGGTCGGCCTGGGTATCAGCAACGTGCTGTTCCACCTGCCACTGGTCGTGGCCGTAGCACACAACGCCGGTGGCGCCGGTCTCCTGTTGACCATGGTGCTGGTCAACTACCGCACCCGTCCGGCCCTGCAGCCACGGGCACGCAGGGTCAGTCCCGGCTGGCGGCTCACGCCGTTGCGCCTGGCCGGTGACTTTCACTACCTGGGAGGCAATCCATGGCAACGCACCTGAGTGAACGTCAGCTCGACACCGGCTGGCGCGACTACCTTGAGTTGACCAAGCCCAAGGTGGTGGTGTTGATGCTGATAACCTCGCTGGTCGGCATGTTCCTCGCTACCCGGGCGGGCGTACCCTGGACGGTGCTGCTGTTCGGCAACCTCGGCATCGGCCTGTGTGCCGGGGCGGCGGCGGCGGTCAACCATGTGGTGGATCGGCGCATCGATGCGCTGATGGCCCGTACCCACAAGCGGCCGCTGGCCGAGGGCCGGGTCGCTCCGGTGCCGGCGCTGCTGTTCGCGCTGTTGCTGGCGGTGCTCGGCATGGTGCTGCTGCTGACCTTCACCAACTCGCTCACCGCGTGGCTGACCCTGGCCTCGCTGCTCGGCTATGCGGTGATCTACACCGGCTTTCTCAAGCGCGCCACGCCGCAGAATATCGTGATCGGCGGCCTGGCTGGTGCGGCCCCGCCGCTGCTTGGCTGGGTGGCGGTCAGCGGTCATCTGAGCGCCGAACCGCTGCTGCTGGTGCTGATCATCTTTGCCTGGACCCCGCCGCATTTCTGGGCCCTGGCCATCCACCGCAAGGCCGAGTACGCCAAGGCGGATATCCCGATGCTGCCGGTCACCCACGGCGAGCACTACACCAAGGTGCACATCCTGCTCTACACCTGCGTATTGCTTGCGGTGAGCCTGCTGCCGTTCGCCATCCATATGAGCGGGCCGCTCTACCTTGCCTGCGCCGTGCTGCTGGGGCTGCGCTTCCTGCAGTGGGCCTGGGTGTTGTACCGTGGCGTTCGGCCGCACGCTGCGATCAAGACCTTCAAGTACTCTGTCTGGTACCTGTTCCTGCTCTTCATCGCGCTGCTCGTAGACCATTACCTGTTGTTGAATCTATGACTCGAACCCAGAAAACCGTCTTTATCCTCGTCGCCCTCGTCGCGTTGATTCTCGGGCTGACCATCAACAAGGTGCTCAACGGCCGTGGCCAGGGCAACCCGACCGAACTGATCGATGCCGGCATCATCCTGCTGCCGCAAAGCCGTGCAGTGCCGGAGCTGGAAATGAGCGACGAGAACGGCCAGCCGGTGCGGGTCGATCAGTTGAAGGGCAAGTGGTCGCTGGTGTTCTTCGGCTATACCTTCTGCCCGGATATCTGCCCGACTACGCTGGCGCAGTTGCGCCAGGTGAAGAGCGAGCTGCCGAAGGAGGCGCTGGAGCGGTTGCAGGTGGTGCTGGTCAGCGTCGATCCGAACCGTGATACACCGGCCCAGCTCAAGCAATACCTGGGCTATTTCGACAAGGATTTCCGCGGCCTGACCGGCTCGCTGGAGGCGACGCAGAAGCTGGCCAATGCCCTGAGTATCCCGTTCATTCCGGCCGATACCAGCAAGCCGGGGTATACCGTGGATCACAGCGGCAACCTGGCCCTGATCGGACCGGATGGGGCGCAGCGGGGGTTCATTCGGGCGCCGTTCAACAACCAGAAGCTGGTGGCGCAATTGCCGGGGTTGGTGAAGCGGGATTGAGGTGGGGGATTTGGGGGCCTCATCGCTGGCAAGCCAGCTCCCACAGGTTGTGGGAGCTGGCTTGCCAGCGATGAGGCCCTCAAGAGCGATAGAGAACTATCAGAACGCCGGAATCACCGCGCCCTTGTATTTCTCCTGGATGAACTGCTTCACCTCAGGCGAGTGCAGGGCACCGACCAGCTTCTTGATGGCATCGGAGTCCTTGTCGTTCGGACGAGCCACCAGGATGTTCACGTAAGGCGAGTCGGCACCTTCGATGACCAGGGCATCCTTCTCAGGATTCAGCTTGGCTTCCAGCGCGTAGTTGGTGTTGATCAGCGCCAGGTCGACCTGGGTCAGCACGCGCGGCAGGGTGGCGGCTTCCAGTTCGCGGATCTTCAGGTTTTTCGGGTTTTCGGCGATGTCCTTCGGCGTCGACAGGATGTTCGAGGCGTCCTTGAGCTTGATCAGGCCAGCCTTCTGCAGCAGCAACAGGGCACGGCCGCCGTTGGTGGCGTCGTTCGGGATCACCACGTTGGCGCCCGACGGCAGCTCGTCCAGCTTCTTGAACTTGGTGGAGTAGGCGCCCAGCGGCTCGATGTGCACGCCGGCAACGCTCACCAGGTTGGTGCCCTTGCCCTTGTTGAACTCATCCAGGTACGGCTGGTGCTGGAAGAAGTTGGCGTCCAGGCGGCCTTCGGCGACCTGTACGTTGGGCTGGATGTAGTCGGTGAAGACCTTCACTTTCAGGTCCACGCCTTCCTTGGCCAGGGTCGGCTTGACGAATTCGAGGATCTCCGCGTGCGGCACCGCGGTGGCGGCGACGCTCAGGGTTTCCGCGGCGTTGGCGGCAGTGGTGGAAAGGGCCGCGAACGCGGCGACGGCAGCGAACAGCTTTTTCATTGCATCACTCCTTGAGGGAGCCGCTCGGCCCCCGATGTGTCGGTCACGCCGACCCTTTACTTACGGGAAAAATGGACGACCAGTTTGTCGCCAATGCTCTGCAGAACTTGAACCAGGATCAGCAGCAGGACCACGGTGACGATCATCACGTCGGTCTGGAAGCGCTGGTAGCCGAAGCGGATCGCCAGGTCACCCAAACCGCCTGCGCCCACCACGCCGGCCATGGCGGTGTAGGACACCAGGGTGATGGCGGTGACGGTGATCGCGGCGAAGATGCCCGGCCGCGCCTCCGGCAGCAGCGCATTCATGATGATCTGCCGGGTGGTCGCGCCCATGGACTGGGTGGCCTCGATGATGCCGCGATCCACCTCGCGCAGCGCGGTTTCCACCAGGCGCGCGAAGAATGGCGTGGCCCCCACCACCAGCGGCGGAATGGCCCCGGCGACGCCCAGCGAGGTGCCGGTGATCAGCACCGTGACCGGGATCATCACGATCAGCAGGATGATGAACGGCAGCGAGCGGAGGATGTTCACCACCAGCGACAGCACGGCGTAGATGCCCTTCTGCTCGAACATCTGCCGCGGGCCGAACATGAACAGCAAAACGCCCAGGGGCAGGCCCAGCAGCACGGTGAAGAACAGCGAACCGAACAGCATGATGAAGGTGTCGCCGGTGGCCAGCCAGATCTCGGACCAGTCCACGTTGGCGAAGAAATTCAGGGCGTCCATCAGCGCAATACCTCCATATGAACGTCAGCCGCGGTGAAGCGGGCGAAGGCCGCTTCCATGTCGCCGCCGGTGACGGCCAGGGTCAGTTGCCCGTATGGAGTGTCCTTGATGCGGTCGATGCGGCCGGCCAGGATGCTGTAGTCGACGCCCGTCTCGCGGGCCACGGTGCCCAGCAGCGGCGCGTAGGTGGCGTCGCCCTGGAAGGTCAGGCGCACGATGCGCCCCGGGACGTGGGCGAAGTCGTCGCGCTGTTCGGCTTCATCCACCTGCTCGTCTTCCTGGACGAAGCGCCGGGTGGTCGGGTGCTTGGGATGCAGGAAGACATCGGCAACCGGGCCCTGCTCGACGATCTGCCCGGCGTCCATCACCGCGACCTGGTCGCAGACCCGGCGGATCACGTCCATTTCATGGGTGATCAGGACGATGGTCAGCTTCAGCTCGCGGTTGATCTCGGCCAGCAGTTGCAGGACGGAGGCGGTGGTCTGCGGGTCGAGGGCGCTGGTGGCCTCGTCGCACAGCAGGATCTTCGGCCGGGTCGAAAGGGCACGGGCGATGCCGACGCGCTGCTTCTGCCCGCCGGACAGTTGCGCCGGGTACTTCTTCGCATGCTCGGACAGACCGACGCGTTGCAGCAGTTCGGCGACGCGGGCGTCGATCTCCTTGCGCGACAGTTCGCCGGCCAGGGTCAGCGGCAGGCCGACGTTATCGGCGACGGTCTTGGAGGCCAGCAGGTTGAAGTGCTGGAAGATCATCCCGACCTGCTGGCGGAAGCCGCGCAGCTGGTTGGCATCGAAGGCGGTGACGTCCTCGCCATCGACGATGATCTTGCCACCGCTTGGCGCTTCCAGGCGGTTGATCAGGCGCAGCAGGGTGCTTTTGCCGGCACCGGAGTGGCCGATCAGGCCGAACACCTGGCCGTTGTCGATGCTCAGGCTCGTGGGGTGCAGCGCGGGAATGTCCCTACCGGCGACGCGGTAGGTCTTGTGGACTTGTTGGAACTCGATCACGTAGCGAACCTTGTGGGGCGCATGGGAATGGGGTCAGCGGTTAGCCGGTCGCGCATTTTAGCCTGTTCGTTTAGAGGTTCTTAGCATTTATTTCGTCATCGTCCATTGCTGCAGGCATAACGCGATCAGTGGTCAATCCGATGGAACGCCAGCCAAGCGGCCCCGGTCACTAGCAAAACAGCCCGCCAACGGGCATCCCCGCGATGGAACTGATGAGGACCGCCAGCCATGCCTAGCAAGAACGATGCGCCACGGGAAAGCCAGCTTGCCGGAACCGACACCCCGGACCGCGCCAATACCAATGCCAAGTTGCAAAGCCTGGAAACCGTGCGCAGCGACGCCACCGGCCAGGCCCTGCGTACCAACCAGGGCGTGAAGATCGCCGACAACCAGAACACGCTCAAGGCCGGCCCGCGCGGCCCGTCGTTGCTGGAAGACTTCATCATGCGCGAGAAAATCACGCATTTTGACCATGAGCGGATTCCGGAGCGCATCGTTCATGCCCGCGGTACCGGGGCGCACGGCTACTTCCAGTCCTACGGCAACCACGCGGAACTGACCAAGGCCGGCTTCCTCCAGGATCCGGAGAAAATCACCCCGGTCTTCGTGCGTTTCTCCACCGTGCAGGGGCCGCGTGGCTCGGGCGATACGGTGCGTGACGTGCGCGGCTTCGCCGTGAAGTTCTTCACCGACGAAGGCAACTTCGACCTGGTCGGCAACAACATGCCGGTGTTCTTCATCCAGGATGCGATCAAGTTTCCCGATTTCGTGCATGCGGTAAAACCCGAGCCCCATAACGAGATCCCCACCGGCGGCAGCGCCCACGACACCTTCTGGGACTTCGTCTCGCTGGTACCCGAATCGGCGCACATGGTGATCTGGGCCATGTCCGACCGCGCGATCCCGAAAAGCCTGCGGACCATGGAAGGTTTCGGCGTGCACACCTTCCGCCTGATCAACGCCGAAGGCGTGGCCAGCTTCGTCAAGTTCCACTGGAAACCCAAGCAGGGCGTGCTCTCGTTGCTCTGGGACGAAGCGCAGAAGCTCGCCGGCAAGGACACCGACTATCACCGTCGCGATCTGTGGGAAGCGATCGAGACCGGCAACTATCCGGAATGGGAACTGGGCGTGCAGATCGTCCCCGAGGCCGACGAGCACAAGTTCGACTTCGACCTGCTCGACCCGACCAAGATCATTCCCGAGGAACTGGTGCCGGTGACGCCGCTGGGCAAGATGGTGCTCAACCGCAACCCGGACAATTTCTTCGCCGAAGTCGAGCAGATCGCCTTCTGCCCCGGGCATATCGTGCCGGGTATCGACTTCACCAACGACCCGTTGCTACAGGGTCGCCTGTTCTCCTACACCGACACCCAGATCAGCCGCCTGGGCGGGCCGAACTTCCATGAAATCCCGATCAACCGGCCCATCGCACCGAACCACAATGGCCAGCGCGACGCCATGCACCGTGTGCGCATCGACAAGGGGCGCGCGGCCTACGAGCCCAACTCCATCGACGGTGGCTGGCCCAAGGAAACACCGCCAGCGGCGCAGGACGGCGGGTTCGAGTCTTACCAGGAGCGCATCGACGCGCACAAGATCCGCCAGCGCAGCGAATCCTTCGGCGACCACTTCTCCCAGGCGCGGTTGTTCTATCGCAGCATGAGCCCGAACGAGCAGGAGCACATCGTCAATGCCTACAGCTTCGAGCTGGGCAAGGTCGAGCGTGAGCACATCCGGGCCCGGGAAGTGAACGAGATCCTGGCCAATATCGACCTGGACCTGGCTGCAAAGGTGGCGGCCAAGCTTGGCCTCCCGGCACCGAAGGCCGGGACGGTGGATGTGCCGGAACCGTCGTTGAAGGCTTCGCCGGCGCTGAGCCAGATGAATCACCTTGGCGAAAGCATCAAGGGGCGCAAGGTGGCGCTGCTGGTGGCGGATGGCGTCGATGCCGGGCTGGCCGACAAGCTGACCAAGGCCCTGGAAGCCGAGAGCGTGCAGATCAAGGTGCTGGGGCCGACTTCAGCGCCGGTGAAAACCGCCGATGGCAAGACCTTGCCCGTGGATGCGTCGATGGAAGGCATGCCATCGATCGCATTCGACGCGGTCTGGGTCGCGGGTGGCAAGGCGGTGATCGACGCGCTGCAAGGGGATGGTGTGGCGGTCCATTACATCCTCGAGGCCTACAAGCATCTCAAGCCGGTGGCCGGGCATGCCGAGGCGAAAGCCTGGTTCGACAGCCTGAATCTCAAGGAAGACAGCGGGTTGCTGGCGGGGAATGATGCCAAGGTGATCAAGGCGTTCACCCAGGCCATCGGCAAGCATCGGGTGTGGGAGCGGGAGGCTGCGGCTAAAGCCATTCCGGCCTGATCATCGTCCCCTTGTGGGAGCGGGTTCACCCGCGATTGCGGTAGTGGATCCACCATCGCAATCGCGGGTGAACCCGCTCCCACAAGGTCCGCAGATTATTCGTAGGTGCGCTTCGGCGTCAGGACCACCTGGGCCGGCTGGCTGCGGTGAATCTCACTGCGCTGCTGCAGCTCGAAGGACGGATCACGCTTGCTGACCCGCTTGCCCAGCAGGGTCGACAGCCATGGATAATCGGCCTTGCGCGGCACCTGGAAGACCACTTCGCACTGGTAGTTGACGACATCGTCGGCGATATCGTCGAGCTGCCGACGCAGCTTGCCGATATCCCGGATATCCAGGGCGATCACGGTGCTTGGCGCCGTCGGGTCGATCACCTTGGCCTTCGGCTTGGCTTCGGCCGCTTTCAGCGCTGCTTCGGCACGGTCCAGCTCGGCCTTGCGCGCCTGGGCGATGGCACCGTTGACGCCGCCGGTCAGGGCCGGAGCCTTGGGCATCAAGGCACGGGCGCGGGCCAGGGCGGTGGCGGCAGCATTCACATCACCCTTCTGCAGGACGATCTGGCTGCGTTGCAGATACGCCTCGGCCAATTGCCGCTGGTACTGTTCGAGGCGGCTGTCGTCCGGCGCTTGGGCCTGTAACGCAGCCAGCTGGTCCTCGGCGGTGGCCAGTTCACTGCTGGCGATACTCTGCTGCAATTGCTGCCAGGCATCCGGCGCGGCAGGCACGGCGGCGCTTTCGACCGGCTTGCCTGCGCAAGCGGTCAGAATCAGGGAAAACGCGGCAAGGAGCAGATAACGGGAGGCGAACGGCTTCATTCCTACGACTCTCTATTTGCGCGAAAAACGAGCAAGTCTACACCCAGTCCGTGGGCGGGAACATCATTCCTTCGCTGGCGCTCGCGGGGTGCATGGGGGCGGACGCCACCGCGCAGGCGGCGTTCGCTGTTGCATTCAGCGCTTGGGCAGGGCCAGGCTCAGCAAGAATAGCACCGCGGCACAGACCACGATCGAGGGCCCTGCGGGGGTGTCCTTGAACCAGGACATGGCCAGGCCGCCACAGACCGCGACGACCCCGATAAGACTGGCGCCAAGGGCCATTTGTTCCGGAGAGCGTGCATGTCTTTGCGCGGCGGCGGCGGGGATGATCAGCAACGACGTGATCAGCAGCACGCCGACGATCTTCATGGCTACGGCGATGACGATCGCGATCAGCAGCATCAGTGCCAGGCGCAGGCCGGCCACCGGCAGGCCTTCGACCCGGGCCAGCTCTTCATGCACGGTCACCGCCAGCAGCGGCCGCCACAGCGCCACAATCAACAACAGCACCGCTGCGCTGCCACCGAGGATCCAGGCCAGATCGGCCGGGCTGATCGCCAGCAGGTCGCCGAACAGGTAGCCCATCAGGTCGATGCGCACATCGCGCATGAAACTCAACGCCACCAGGCCGAGGGACAGGGTGCTGGGGGCAAGGATACCGAGCAGGGTGTCCGAGGCCAGCGGCTGGCGCTGCTGCAAGGTAACCAGGAGCAACGCCAGCAGCAGGCAGCCGACCGTTACCGCCAGCGCCGGGCTGATGTCGAGCATGAAGCCCATGGCCACGCCGAGCAGTGCGGCATGGGACAGGGTGTCACCGAAATAGGCCATGCGCCGCCAGACCACGAAGGAACCCAGGGGGCCGGCCACCACGGCCAGGGCCAGGCCTGCGAGCAGGGCGTAGAGCAGGAAATCAGCCATGCTTGCAGTTTTCTCCATGCACATGCGGGGTGACCACCGAACCATGCAGGTCGTGGCTGTGGTCGTGATGATGGTGATAGACCGCCAGGCTTGGCGCGTTGTTGCCGAACAGCTCGACGAAGGCCGGGTCGCCGCTGACCTGCTCCGGATGCCCGGAACAGCAGACGTGACGATTGAGGCAGACCACCTGGTCGGTGGTGCTCATGACCAGGTGCAGGTCGTGGGAGACCATCAGCACGCCGCAACGGTGGCGGTCGCGCAGGCGGGTGATGAGGCTGTACAGCTCGGCCTGGCCGGCGACGTCGACGCCCTGGACCGGTTCGTCCAGCACCAGCAGCTCGGGCTCGCGCAGCAAGGCGCGGGCCAGCAGCACGCGCTGCATCTCGCCGCCGGAAATGTTCTGGATCGGGCTGTCGATCACCTGTTCGGCACCGACTTCCTCCAGGGCCGCCAAGGCGGCGGTGCGGTCTACGCCCGGAACTAGGCGCAGGAAGCGCAGAACCGAGAGCGGCAGGGTCGCGTCCACCTGAAGCTTCTGCGGCATGTAGCCGATACGCAGCTTCGGCTTGCGCCAGACGCTGCCGCGATCTGGCTTGAGCAGGCCGAGGACGGCGCGCACGAGGGTGGTCTTGCCGGCGCCGTTGGGGCCGATCAGGGTGACGATCTGCCCGGGGTCGACGGTCAGGTCGATGCTGTCGAGGATGCTCTGCCCGGCGATGGTCACTCCCACCTGCTGCAGGCGGATCAAGGCATTGCTCATCAGGCGCTCCGGCAACTGGCGCAGATGCCGACGACTTCCACGGTCTGCGCCTCGACGCTGAAACCGACCTCCTTGGCACTGGTGACGATGGCGTCGCTGATTGCCGCCTGCTCGAGCTCGATCGCGACATGGCACTCGCGGCAGATCAGGAATTGACCCTGGTGCGCATGTTCCGGGTGATTGCAGCCGATAAAGGCGTTGAGCGAGGCGATGCGGTGCACCAGGCTGTTTTCCAGAAGGAAATCGAGGGCCCGATAAACGGTTGGCGGCGCAGCGCGACGGCCATCCTGTTCGCTCAGTACGCCGAGGATGTCATAGGCACCCAGCGGTTTATGGCTCTGCCAGACCAGTTCCAGCACACGCCGGCGCAACGCGGTCAGGCGCAGCCCCTGGCGGGCACACAGGGCATCGGCTTCGGCCAGGGCAGTGTGGACGCAATGGGAATGGTCGTGTGGGCGGTTGGCCAGCGGGGTAATGGGCATGGGCGGCGACGGTTCTGGTGAGAGACGTTATTATGTTACCTCTCTTTGCATCAATGAGCGCTTATCGTGTCCCGATTTTTTGCCCTTTTTGTCGCTTTTGCCTCAACCCTGGTCGTGCTGGCCCCGGCCCGCGCCGACGTTCGCGTTCTGACCAGCATCCAGCCGCTGCAACTGATTGCCGCAGCGGTCCAGGACGGCGTCGGCAAGCCGGAAGTGCTGCTGCCGCCGGGCGCTTCGCCGCACCACTATGCGCTGCGTCCGTCGGATGTACGGCGGGTGGCGGAGGTGGACCTGCTGTATTGGGTAGGGCCGGACATGGAAAGCTTCCTGCCGCGTGTCATCACTGGGCGCAGCAAGCCTACCGTTGCGGTGCAGGGGCTGCCCGGCATGAGCCTGCGCCACTTTGGCGAGGACAGCCAATCCCATGAAGAGCATGACGCGCACGGGGATGACCCGGATGAACATGATCACGACCACCGCCCTGGCAGCCTCGATGCCCACCTATGGCTGTCCACGGTCAACGCCCGGGTGATTGCGGCGCGCATGGCGGCGGACCTGAGTGCGGCGGACCCGGCCAATGCCGCGCGCTACCAGAGCAACCTGAAGGGCTTCGAGCAGCGCCTGGATGTGCTGGACCAGCGCTTGAAACAGCGACTGGCCGGCGTGGCGGACAAGCCGTTCTTCGTCTTCCACGAGGCGTTCGATTACTTTGAATCGGCTTATGGGCTGAAGCATGCAGGCGTGTTCAGCGTGGTCCAGGAAGTGCAGCCGGGCGCCCAGCATGTGGCCGCCATGCGCAAGCGCTTGCAGGAGGCAGGCAAGACCTGTGTGTTCAGTGAGCCGCCACTGCGGCCGCGCCTGGCTGAAACCCTGACCGCCGGTTTGCCGGTGAAACTGGCGGAACTGGATGCGCTGGGCGGGACGCTGCCAGTGGATGCCAAGGGCTACGAGACCTTGCTGGCGAACCTGGGGAACGGGTTGGCGGGGTGTCTGGAAAGCCTATAAAGTCCCTGGCAACGACGCTGTACCCTGTGGGAGCGGGTTTAACCGCGATTGCTATGGTGGAATCACTATCGCAATCGCGGGTAAACCCGCTCCCACAGGGTCCGCGTGATCCTTATAGGGCGAAAGGCAGCGCCAGGCTTACATCCTGCCGCGCCTTCAAGCGCACCTCGAACTCCACCGGATCGTGAATCATCACATCCATCCCCGCGAACGATTCCGCCGCGATCAGGCGCGACAGCCAGAAGCGCACGCACGCGACCCGCAGCATCACCGGCCAGAGCTCGGCTTCCGCCGCCGTGAACGGCCGCAGTGCCGCATAGGCGCCGAGGAACGCCCGCGCTCGCGGCAGATCGATCGCTCCCGCCTCGTCACAGCACCAGTCGTTCAGGCTGATCGCCAGGTCATACAGCATCGGCCCCGAGCAAGCGTTGTAGAAGTCGATCACACCGGTCAGGTGCGTGCCTTCGAACATCGCATTGTCACGGAACAGGTCGGCATGCACGTTGGCCCGCGGTAGGGCCATGATCCGTGCATGATTGGCGCTGATCTCGTCCAGGCTGGCTTTCAGCAGGGCTTGCTGCCCGGCATTCAGTCGCGGCATCAATTCGTTGCCGGCCTGCAGCATCCAGTCCAGCCCCCGGTCGGTCTTGCGTTCCAGTGTGTGTTCGCGGGTCGCCAGGTGCAGGTGGCCCATGAAATCGGCGACCTGCACGCAGTGCTGGGCGTTGGGCGCCTTGATGTGCTTGCCGGCCAGGCGCGGTTGCAGCAGCGCCGGCTTGCCGGCCAGCTCGCGCAGGGCCACGCCGTCGGTGGCGGGCAAGGCATAAGGCACCGGCAGGTCGGCCTGGTGCAGCACCTCAAGCAGTTCGACGAAGAACGGCAGGTCCTGGATCGGTCCGCGCTCCACAAGCGTCAGCACGAACTCCCCCTGTTCGAGGCTGATGAAGAAATTGCTGTTCTCGGTACCGGCGGCGATGCCCTGGAAATCCAGCAGGCGGCCCAGTCCATAGGGGGCCAGGAAGGTTTCCAGCTGTGGCCGGGTCAGGGGGGTGAAGACAGACATGGTCAAAAACTGCTCAGTCAGGCACGTCGTCGCGACGTGCCGGGTGGATGTTAAGGGTCCGCGTTACCACTCGAAGATTTTCCAGGAGGGAATCAGCATGTCGGGTTGGTCGGACCGGATGAAGTTGGCGTCGCTACCGTCGGCACGCACCAGGAAGTACGGCTTGCCGTTCTTCGGTGTGACCTTGATCGCGTACAGGAAGCCGTTCTGACGGTATTCCTGAATGGTTTTGTCACCTTCCGTGCGAATGGTTACTTCCGGCTCGGCCGAGGGCGCTTCGTCCGCTGCCAGGGCTGCGACCGGCGTGCCGACGAGAAGGCCGAGCAACAACAGGCGATTGAATGTACCCATGATAACCTTGTCCCTTTGTCGTCAATGTTCCGGACATTCTAGCGCCGGGCCCGTCGAAAAGGTTGATTCCGCTCATGAGCCAAACCCCCCTCGTCCTGGTGGACGGTTCTTCGTACCTCTACCGTGCCTTCCACGCGCTGCCGCCGCTGACCACGTCCAAGGGCATGCCGTCCGGGGCGGTAAAGGGTGTGCTGAACATGCTCAGGAGCCTGCGCAAGCAATATCCGGACAGCCCGTTCGCGGTGGTCTTCGATGCCAAGGGCGGAACGTTCCGCGACGAGATGTTCGCCGACTACAAGGCCAACCGCCCGAGCATGCCCGACGACATGCGCGTGCAGATCGAACCGCTGCACGCCGCCGTACGGGCCCTGGGCTTCCCGCTCTTGTGCGTCGAGGGTGTCGAGGCCGATGACGTGATCGGCACCCTGGCCCGCAGCAGCGCCGCGGCAGCGCGCCCGGTGGTGGTGTCCACCGGCGACAAGGACATGGCGCAGCTGGTGGACGAGCACGTTACGCTGGTCAACACCATGACCGGAACCGTGCTGGATATCGAGGGCGTAAAAGGGAAATTCGGTGTCGCTCCGGAACAGATCATCGACCTGCTGGCCCTGATGGGCGATACCGCCGACAACATCCCGGGGGTCAAGGGTGTCGGCGAGAAGACTGCCGTCGGCTTGCTGGTCGGGGTCAATGGCGGCCTCAAGGAGCTCTACGACAACCTCGACCTGGTGCCGTCCCTGCCCATCCGTGGTGCCAAGACCCTGCCGGCCAAGCTGCTGGAAAGCAAGGAAATGGCCTTCCTCTCCTATCGCCTGGCGACCATCAAGTGCGACGTCGAACTGGACGTCGGCCTGGATGACCTGCACCTGGGCGAGCCGGATCGCGACAAGCTCATGGAGCTCTACACCGAGCTGGAGTTCAAGGGCTGGATCGACGAACTCGAGCGCGAAGCGCGCCGTGCCGCGCAGCCGGCCCCGGTGGCGGTGCTGGATGTCACCGTGGCGGCGGTCAGCGACGAGGCGCTGGTGGTGGCCGAGGTCGAGGTGCCGGTCGAGCCGGATTACGAGACCATCCTCGACCAGGCGCGTTTCGATGCCTGGTTGCAGAAACTCAAGGACGCCCCGCTGTTCGCCTTCGACACCGAAACCACCGGCATCGACGCGCAGCAGGCGCAACTGGTGGGTGTGTCCTTTGCGGTGAAAGCCCATGAGGCGGCGTATGTTCCGCTGACCCACAGTTACCCTGATGCCCCCGCGCAACTGGACCGCGACAGCGTGTTGCTGGCCCTGAAGCCGCTGCTGGAAGACCCGCAAAAGCTCAAGGTCGGCCAGCACGCCAAGTTCGACATGAACATCCTCGCCAACTGCGCGATCGGCGGCGACCCGGCCAACGGCATCACCGTGCGCGGCATCGCCTTCGACACCATGCTCGAATCCTACGTGCTCAACTCCACGGCGATCCGCCACGATATGGACAGCCTGGCGAAGAAGTACCTCGACTACAGCACCGTCAAGTTCGAAGACATCGCTGGCAAGGGCGCCAAGCAGGTGACCTTCGACAAGATCCACCTGGACAAGGCCGGCCCCTACGCCGCCGAAGACGCCGACGTGACCCTGCGCCTGCACCAGACGCTGTTCGCGCAGCTCCAGGCGATCCCGTCCCTGGCCAGCGTGCTGACCGACATCGAGATGCCGCTGGTGCCGGTGCTGGCGCGGATCGAGCGCCAGGGCGCGCTGGTCGATCCCGAATTGCTGAGGCTGCAGAGCCAGGAGCTGGGCGACAAGATGGTCGAGCTGGAGCGCGAGGCCATCGAACTCGCCGGTGAGCCGTTCAACCTCGGTTCGCCACGCCAGCTAGGCGCGATCCTTTACGACAAATTCGGCCTGCCGGTCTTGAAGAAGACCGCCAAGGGCCAGCCCTCCACTGCCGAAGAGGTGCTGGACGAACTGGCCGAGGAAGGCTATCCGCTGCCACGGGTGCTGATGCAGTACCGCTCGCTGAGCAAGCTCAAGAGCACCTACACCGACCGTCTGCCCGAGCAGATCAACCCGCGCACCCAGCGCATCCATACGTCCTATGGCCAGGCGGTCGCGGCCACCGGTCGCCTGTCGTCCAGCGATCCGAACCTGCAGAACATCCCGGCCCGCACTGCCGAGGGGCGGCGCATCCGCCAGGCGTTCATCGCGCCACCGGGCTACAAGCTGCTGGCGGCCGACTACTCGCAGATCGAGTTGCGCATCATGGCCCACCTGTCCGGCGACGAAGGCCTGATGAACGCCTTCCGCAACGGCCTCGACGTGCACACCGCGACTGCCGCCGAAGTGTTCAACGTGGCCCTGGACCAAGTGACTTCCGACCAGCGCCGCAGCGCCAAGGCGATCAACTTCGGCCTGATCTATGGCATGGGCGCGAAAAAGCTCGGCAAGGACATCGGCGTCGAGACCAAGCAGGCCAAGGCCTATATCGATGCCTACTTCGCCCGCTACCCGGGTGTACGCCAGTACATGGAAAGCACCCGCAAGCTGGCCGCCGAGCAAGGCTTCGTGGAAACCCTGTTCGGTCGTCGCCTGTACCTGCCGGCGATCAACTCGAGCCGCCCGATGGAGCGTGCCGGAGCCGAACGTACGGCGATCAACGCGCCGATGCAGGGTACCGCGGCGGACATCATCAAGCGCGCCATGGTCGCGGTGGACAACTGGCTGGAAAGCTCCGGGCTCGATGCCCGGGTAATTCTCCAGGTACACGACGAACTGGTGCTGGAAGTGCGCGAAGACCTGGTGGAGCAGGTGCGTGAGGACATTCGTCCGTACATGAGCAACGCTGCGCAACTGGATGTTCCGCTGGTGGTGGACGTTGGAGTGGGGGCGAACTGGGACGAAGCGCACTGAACATCGGGGAATGTCTGCGACATAAGGTCGCGCGAAATGCCCGACTCCGGCAGTCGGGCATTAAGAGAATTCCTACTTATCGCAAATAGTTTCTACACGCCCGGAACTAATCCGGTGAACCGACACTCAGAGGTACTGAATGGCTGGTGAAGCCCTTCAATGCTCCTATGTTGTGTTAAGTGTTGGCAGATATCCGGACCCCGCCCTAGCGGTTCGGAACTTGAACCCCGAACTTCCCCCTCCCCATACGAAGTCCGGGGTTTTTTTTGCCCGGATTTTTCGCCGGGCAGCCCTTATGCCTCGGGCTTGTCAGCCAGTTCCAGCCAGCGCGCGAGGACGGCGTAGGCTTCTTCCAGCCCCTGCCGTTTCGGTGCCGAGAACAGCTGGATGGTGATGCTGTCACCCCAGCCCTTGCGGATTTCCGACTGCACCTTGAGCAGGGTGTTCTTGGCCGCGCCGAAGGTCAGCTTGTCGGCCTTGGTCAGCAGGATATGCATCGGCATGCCGCTGGCCTTGGACCAGTCGAGCATCATCTTGTCGAAGTCGGTCATCGGATGGCGCACGTCCATCATCAGGATCAGGCCCTTCAACGCTTCGCGGCTGCCCAGGTAGGCCTCGAGGTGGCGCTGCCAGTGCTGCTTGAGCGGAATCGGCACCTTGGCATATCCGTAGCCCGGCAGGTCGACCAAACGCCGATCGTCATCCAGACTGAAGAAGTTCAACAGCTGGGTCCGGCCCGGGGTTTTCGAGGTACGCGCCAGGCTGGCGTGGGTCAGGGTGTTGAGCGCGCTGGACTTGCCGGCGTTGGAGCGGCCGGCGAAGGCGACTTCATAGCCTTCGTCAGGTGGACACTGGTCGACCTTGGCGGCACTGAGGGCGAATCTTGCCGTCTGGCAAAGTCCGAGGATGGGGTTTTTGACTTGCATGGGATGTCCGAAGTGAGCGTTGCCCGGGGTGGGTGCGGCAGGGTGTGTCGTTTCCGTTTCGGCAACGGGAGTATATAATGCCCTAGATTTTGTGTGCGCATTATCCCAGCGTAGGAGGATGTGCACGGGGGCTCAGACTTTAAAGGTTGCGCACTAGAACGCAATGAGCTTCCAACCCTGAAGGGTCGTTCGATGACGAAATGGCTGCTTGCAATCGGTGTCTTGATACCGTTTTCCAGCGCTCAGGCTACACAGGATCCCGAGGCGTTGTACAACCGCACCTGTGCGGCCTGTCACGCCGGGCAGCTGCCACAGGCCCCGAAAGCCGGTGATCGTGCAGCCTGGGAGCCAAGGCTGGCGCAGGGTATGGAGATATTGGTCGGG
Organism: Pseudomonas bharatica; assembly: GCF_048586865.1. Classification (NCBI taxonomy): domain Bacteria; kingdom Pseudomonadati; phylum Pseudomonadota; class Gammaproteobacteria; order Pseudomonadales; family Pseudomonadaceae; genus Pseudomonas; species Pseudomonas bharatica. Next base: position 132,912 of record NZ_JBMAWR010000013.1, read on the forward strand.
CATGTAACCCAGGGTTTCAAGGCTATGCCACCGCGTGGATTGTGCATGGACTGCAGTGCCGAGGACTACCAGGCAATCATCCAGTGGATGAGCGGTAGGCCCGATACATAACTCTTTCACCCTTAGCCGTAGTTGGATTAGCTGATGAACAAACTGATCGTGAGTCTGCTGTTGACCCTGGGCGTTACAGGCGGCGCCAATGCCGCTGGCACTATCGTTGGCGATGCCGCTGCCGGTCAGGCAAAAGCGGCCGTTTGTGGGGCGTGTCACAGCCCGGACGGCAATAGCGTCGCGCCGAACTTCCCGAAACTTGCAGGCCAGGGTGAGCGTTACCTGACCAAGCAGCTCCACGACATCAAGGACGGCAAGCGCACGGTCCTGGAAATGACCGGCCTTCTGACCAACCTCGGCGACCAGGACCTGGCCGACATCGCCGCCTACTTCGCCAGCCAGAAAGGCAGCGTCGGTGCTGCCGACCCGGCCCTCGTCGAACGCGGGCGCGCCCTGTTCAACGGCGGTGATCTGTCCAAGGGCCTGCCGGCCTGTACCGGTTGCCACTCGCCCAATGGCGCGGGTATCGCATCCGCCGGCTTCCCGCACCTGGGTGGCCAGCACGCCCAGTACGTCACCAAGCAGCTGACCGACTTCCGTGAGGGTGAGCGAACCAACGACGGCGACGCCACCACCATGCGCACCATCGCTTCCAAGCTCAGCAACAAGGACATCCAGGCGCTGGCCAGCTACATCCAGGGCCTGCACTGATCCGTCCGGCGGCAACGTTAACGCTGCGTTAATGGCGCGTGCCGAACATGAAAAGGGTGGCCTCGGCCACCCTTTTTTCATTCTTCAGCCGTTACACTTACGAACTCGGACCCGCCTTGGCCTGTCAGAAAGACAAGTCGTTTCAGGGCGACTCAAAGACTGCACAGGAGCAAAGCATGCGTAATCTGATTCTCAGCGCCGCGCTGGTAGCTGCCAGCGTTTTCGGTATGACTGCCCAGGCCGCGGAACCGGTCGCCGGCAAGGAATACATCGAGCTGAGCAACCCGGTGCCGGTATCCCAACCGGGCAAGATCGAGGTCGTCGAACTGTTCTGGTACGGCTGCCCGCACTGCTACCACTTCGAACCGACCATCAATCCCTGGATCGACAAGCTGCCCGCCGACGTCAACTTCAAGCGCGTGCCGGCCATGTTCGGCGGCCCATGGGATGCCCACGGCCAGATGTTCCTGACCCTCGAAGCCATGGGCGTCGAGCACAAGGTGCATGCCGCCGTCTTCGACGCCATCCAGAACCAGCGCAAGCGCCTGACCGACCCGCAGGACATGGCTGACTTCCTCGCCACCCAGGGTGTCGACAAGGACAAGTTCCTCGCCACCTTCAATTCCTTCGCGATCAAGGGCCAGGTCAACCAGGCCAAGGAACTGGCGAAGAAATACGAGATCACTGGCGTGCCGAGCATGGTGGTCAACGGCAAGTATCGCTTCGACCTGGGCAGCGCCGGTGGCCCGGAAGGCGTGCTGAACGTTGCCGACCAGCTGATCGCCAAGGAGCGCGCCGCGAAGTAAGCGGCGATGATCATGGCGCGCTGGAGAAGCGAGCGGGTAGTGGGCCTGTGTGATCCACGGATCAACGAGCTGCATGTCGGCGAGGACAACCTGCCAAGGGACGGTCGCCTGCGCCTGCTCAGCTTCAATATCCAGGTCGGGATCAGCACCGAGCGCTATCGACACTACGTGACGCGCAGCTGGCAGCATCTGCTGCCGCATGTGGGACGCGCCGGCAACCTGCAGAAGATCGGCGCGTTGCTCAACGACTTCGACCTGGTGGCCCTGCAGGAAGCCGACGGCGGCAGCCTGCGCTCGGGTTATGTCAACCAGGTCGAGCATCTCGCCCATCTCGGTGCTTTCCCCTACTGGTACCAGCAGCTCAACCGTAATCTCGGGCGCTTCGCCCAGCACAGCAATGGCGTGCTGAGCCGGCTCAAGCCGCAGCTGCTCGAAGACCACCCGCTGCCCGGCCCTGCCGGTCGCGGGGCGATCCTGGTGCGTTTTGGCGAAGGCGAGGACGCCCTGGTCGTGGTAATGATGCACCTGGCCCTGGGCTCCAAGACCCGCGCCCGCCAGCTTGCCTATATCCGTGAGTTGATCGGTGGTTATCGTCACCAGGTGCTGATGGGCGACATGAACACCCACGCCACCGACCTTCTGCAACATTCCCCCCTGCGTGACCTCGGCTTGATCGCGCCACAGGTCGAAGCCACGTTCCCCAGCTGGCGCCCGCAACGCTGCCTGGACCACATTCTGCTCAGCCCGAGCCTGACCCTGGAAAAGGTCGAAGTGCTTTCGCAGCCGATTTCCGATCATTTACCGGTCGCCGTTGAGATTCGTTTGCCTGACGCCCTGACTGTGGATACGCTTCCGGTTTTGCGTTAATCCCCCCTGATTGCGGGCCCGGGCATGAGCGACGAAGCAGAGCGCTGGAAAGAGAAGTACCTCAAGAGTATCGAACAGCAGGAAAAGCTGGAGCGCCGTTGGGAGGCCCGCCTCGACCTGCTGCGTCGCGGTCTCGTGCGCAGTACCCTGGCCGCTGAGGGCAGCGACCGTGTGGTAGACGAGTGCATGAAGGAAATGCGCGATGTCATCCGCTCCGACAACATGGACGCTGGTCTTGCCGGACTCATTCCCCGTCTCGAAAAAGCCGTGCTCGACTCCGAGCAGCGCCGTGCCACGCGGGTAACCCAGGTAATCACCGCGTTGACGTCGCTGGTCAACCAGCTGCAAACGCTGTCCTTGCCCAGCGAGGTGCGGCGTCCCTTGAAGAAGCTCGGCAAGCAGGTCGAGGCCCGTGCTGGCCAGTCGCGGGAAATCCCCTTGCTGTTGAGTGAGCTGAGCAAGCTGCAGGGCGAAGCGATCGGCGTGCTGACCCATCCCGAGGAACAGAACAGACCGGGCTTTCTGCAACGGTTGTTCGGCGGCCGCGATGCCGCGGAAGAAGTGCCGTCGGCGGCGCCGGTGGGCGAGGCGCCTGTCGTGCCGGCCGCGCCGAAGGCCGAAGTTGCCCCGGTTGCCGATATAGACGAACTGCGACCTTCTTCCCGGACAGCTGATGCCTGCGCAACCAGTGCGCCTGCGGCGGATATCGATACTGCGTCTGAGGTGCCTGTCCCTGTCACTGCCGCTGTGACAGCGACCGCGGTTGCCGAGCCTGAGGTTGCCGATCCGGCTCCAATGGAACTGGAGGTGGTGGCGGAGCCCGCCAATCCAGAGCCTGTCGAAGCCGTTTCACGCGAAGAGGAGCCTGTGCAGCCGGAGCCGGTCGTGGAGCTGACCGCGGAACAGATGCTCTACGCCCTGCCCGACGGTACCGAGCCAACCTACAGCTCGGTGGCGACCCATATCGAGCACACCCTGCTCGGGCTGCTCAACGACCTGGCCCTGCCGGAGCGCCACCGTCCCCAGGCGGAGTCCATGCGCCAGCGCCTGGAGCATGGCCTGAACTGGTATGAGTTGCTTCCGGTGCTGGATGATCTGGCGGTACTGATGCTGGCCATCACCGACAGCGGGCAGCATGAGTTCGAAGCCTATCTGAAACAGCTCAATGAGCGTCTGGAGTCGTTCCAGAGCCACCTGCAGGAGGCCAGCGAAGGCCACGCCGACAATCAGTCCGCCGAACGTGACCTGAACAGCCAGTTGCGCGAACAGGTCGACGGCCTGCACAGCAGCGTGCAGGGCGCGGCTGATCTGGAAAGCCTCAAGCACGTGCTGGAGGGGCGTCTCGAAGGGCTGCTTGGCGTCATGGACGAGCACCAGCAGCAGCGCGACAAGCGCGAAGAGGAAATGGCCAACCGCCTCAAGGGGCTGTCCGAGCGGGTCGCCCACATGGAGCAGGAGGCCCAGGGCTACCGCGAGCACCTGGAGGAGCAGCGTCAAAAAGCCTTGGTCGATCCGCTCACCGGCCTGCCCAACCGCGCCGCCTGGTCCGAGCGTCTCGAGCTGGAAGTTGCTGAATGGGAGGAAAAAGGCGGCCAGTTGCTGATGGCGATCCTGGACCTGGATCACTTCAAGCGCATCAACGACAGTTATGGCCACCTGGCTGGCGACAAGGTCCTGAAGATCGTCGCCAACGAACTGCGCAAGCGTCTGCGTCCTCGGGATTTCATCGCCCGCTTCGGTGGCGAGGAATTCGTTCTGCTGGTGCCACAGACAACGGTGACGGGTGGTCTACAGTTGGCGGAGAGCCTGCGTGCAGCGGTGGAGGCCTGCCCGTTCCACTTCAAGGGTGAGCGGGTCACCATTACCCTGTCGGTGGGTATGACCGAGTTTCGCGATGGCGAACGCAGCGACACGGTGCTCAAGCGCGCCGACGAAGCGCTTTACCGGGCCAAGCACCTTGGACGCAATCGCTTGCAACTCGGATGAACGACCCTACAGGAGGCACGTTATGCTATTGCATTGCACACTTCCCAGGCAGTCCCTTCTCCCATGAAAGCGTTTTTCTCCATCCTGCTGCTGGCCCTGCTGGCCGGTTGCACCAGTGGCCCGCAGTTGCGTATCGACCGTAGCCATGTTTCGGCCAACCAGGACAGCCGCATCCAGTTCGTCGTCCTGCATTACACCAATGCCTCGCTGGAGCGCTCGCTGGCCTTGCTGACCCATGGCGAGGTCAGCAGCCATTACCTGATCGGCGATGACCGTGATGGCACCGTCTACCAACTGGTGGACGAAAGTCGCCGCGCCTGGCATGCCGGTGAAAGCCAGTGGGAGGGCCGGACCTGGCTCAACTCCACGTCGATCGGCATCGAAATCGTCAATCCCGGCTTCACCGACACCCCGACCGGACGGGTCTGGCATCCGTACAGCGAGGCGCAGGTGCAATCGCTGATCCTGTTGCTCAAGGACATCGCCAAGCGCAACAACATCCTGCCGCGGCACATCATCGGTCATAGCGACATCGCGCCGTTGCGCAAGCTGGATCCGGGGCCACTGTTTCCGTGGAAGCGTCTGGCCGACGAAGGCCTGGCTATCTGGCCGAATGCCCAGGCGGTGGTGCAGCAGCAGGCGCGCTTTGCGGTGAATCCACCGAGCATTACCTGGTACCAGCAACAGCTGGCACGGTTTGGTTATGCGATCGAGCAGACCGGGGTATTCGATGTTGCCACCCGTCACGTGATCGCCGCGTTCCAGATGCGTTTCCGCCCGCAAAATTTCGACGGCCAGCCGGATGCGCAGACGGCCGCAATGCTGCAGGTCCTCAACAACCAGCGCTAGCAGGATCACTTCAAACCCTGTGGCTGGCTTGCCAGCTCCCACAGGGGACAGGTGTCGCCTGCAAGAAGCTTCACCGTCAAAACCCCGCCAAACGGCCAGGACGATATCCAACCAAGTTGCTATACCTTTGGTATGAAACGGGATATTTCCGATGTCGCCTGCCCTCCAGCTGTTACGCGGCCTGTTATATCGACCCTGGCTCCTGGCATCGCTGGCCGCCTCGGCAAGCGCCTTTTTGCTTCTGCTGGGCAGCCTGGGCCTGGCCATGCACCAGGTGCAGGTCAATGAAAGCGAGCGCATGAACGCCCGCGGTGAGCGGTTCCTGGAGCGCCTCGAGCAGATCTTCGGCCAGCTCCGACAGGGCGTCGACCAGTTGTACAAACAGCCCGTGCGCGGCTGCAGCTTCGAAATGTATTCCGCTTTGCAACAGGTCGCCTTCAACAATCGCTTCGTGTTCGAGGCGGCCTATATCGATGATCGACAGATCTGTTCCAGCCGCCTCGGCGATCGCACCTTCCAGTCCTTGCCGCCCCCGGATATTCGCGGCCCGACCTATAGCTATTGGCTCAATACCAGCACCGAACCGGACGATAACCGTGCGGCATTGATCCTCGGTCGCGGGCCGTTTCGCGTCTCCACCTCTCGCGGACATCTCACCGATGTGGTCGATCTGCCCGCCGGCGGCAGCCTGCTGGTCGTTCTCGACCAAGGTACCCGTGCCGTGCCGGTTCTTGGGCCCGTACAACCTTGGCCACCGCCCAGCGGCAATTGGCCGCCGAGCTCGAAAACCGCCCTGATCGAGTTGCCTGACCGCTTGCTTTATCGAATGCCGACCCGATCACCGGATTACCAACTGGTGTTGATTGCCCCGCGCGTCAGTCAGCCGCTGAAGATGAGCGGTGCCCTGTGGCTGCTGTTTCCCGGCAGCCTGCTGCTGGCCTGGTGCATCGGCTGGGCGGTGTTGCAACTGGTGCAGCAAAGCCGCTCCATGAGTTCGCAATTGCAGGGCGCGCTGCGCCGGGGCGAATTGCAGGTGCTCTACCAGCCGATATTCGAACTGGCCAGCCGTCGCTGTGTCGGCGCCGAGGCCCTGGTGCGCTGGCGCCGCCCGGACGGTACCCTGACCAGCCCTGAGCTGTTCATCCCGCTGGCGGAAAATACCGGGCAGATCCGCCAGATCACCGATTTCGTCCTGCAACGGGTGTTCGACCAGTTGGGGCAACTGCTACGCGCCAATCCGCAACTGTACGTATCGGTCAACCTCGCGGCATGCGACGTAATGGTGCCGCGTATCGATCGGGTCGCCGCGCGCCTGCTGGCGAGCCACCATGTGGCGGCCAGCCAAATTGCCTTCGAGGTAACCGAGCGTGGCCTGATTGATGTGGCGATAGCGCGGGACAACCTTCAGGCGCTCCGGGCGCTGGGCCATCAGGTGTTGATCGACGATTTCGGCACCGGCTATTGCAGCCTCGCCTATTTGCAAACCTTGCCGGTGGATTGCCTGAAGATCGACAAGGCCTTTATCGACGCTCTCGGCCATGACGCGGCCAGCAGCGGTGTCGCCCCGCATATCATTCGTATGGCCCACGCCCTGCAATTGCGGGTGATCGCCGAGGGGATCGAGTACGAGGAACAGGCCGTGCTGCTTAACAGCGAGGGGGTCAATTATGGCCAGGGCTGGCTGTTCGCCCACCCGCTGAACGCGCGGCAATTCACCGAACTCATCACCCGCGGTCGTCGCCTCGGGCCTCGGCGGATCGACGACGAAGCCTGATCAGACCGGCAGGGCCATGTAGAACTGGGTCCCGTGTTCCGGCCGCGAATACACGCCCATGCGCCCACCGTGCAACTGCACGATTTCCTTGCACAAGGCCAGGCCGAGGCCGGCGCCGCCCTTCTTGCGTCCGACCTGGACGAAAGGCTCGAAAATACGTCCTTGCTGGCTGTAGGCGATGCCCTCGCCGCTGTCCTCGACGCTGACAATCACCCGCTCGCCGTGCCGACGGGCCTGCAGTCGGATAGTGCCGTTCTTCGGGGTATGCCGGATGGCATTGTCCAGCAGGTTGTCCATGACCCGATCCAGTTGCGCGATGTCCGCCTGGATCCGTGGCAAGGGCGAGCCCAATTCCAGTTGCAGCTCGATCTGCTTGGCCGCTGCGGCCTGGGCGTGGCGCACGCGGGCGCGTTCGAGCAGATCGTCGAGGGCACAGACGCTGCGCTCGAGCTTCTGCTGGCCACTCTGGTAGCGCGAAAAGTTCAGCAGGTCGTTGATCAGTTGGGTCAGGCGCTGCATTTCCTCGCCGATGGTATCCAGCAGGTCATTTTCGCGGCTTTCTTCGGGGAATTTGATTCGCTCCTTCAACAGACCGAAGGCCATGTGCATGCCGGTGACCGGTGTGCGCAATTCGTGGGAAGCACGCAGGACGAACTCGCTGCGCACCCGCTCGAAAGCGCGCTGTTCGGTGACATCGTGCAGCACCATCACGGCACCGAGGATCTGCCCGTCCGGGCGACACACCGGGGTCAGGCTGTAGGTCAGGACGCGGTTTTCCTTGTCGATCTCCAGGTGCAGGTCTTCCGGGACCCGCTCCAGGCTGCCGCCGCGCAGGATCAGGTGCAGTTGCTGGTCCAGTTCGGGGCGCTGCAGTGCCTCGCCCAGGGGGCTGCCGGTGCGAGAGTCGTCCCAGCCCAGTTGGCGCTGGGCTACCGGATTGAGGTGTTCAAGGCGGCCTTGGCGGTCGATGATCAGCAGACCGTCGTCGATGCTGTCCAGCACCGCCTGCAAGCGTTGCTGGCCGGCCAGCAATTCATCGACATTGGTTGCCTGATGCTCGCGCAGGGCCTCGGCCATAAGGCCGAAGCGCTTGGTCAGCTGGTTGATTTCCAAGGCCGAAGTTACTGGCAGGGTCACATCGAAATTTCCCAGGCCGACCTGGTCGGCGGCGCTGGCCAGCGCTTCGATGGGCTGGCCGAAGCGCCGGGCGATACCGTGGGCGGTGAAAAAGCCCAGCGCCAGCACGGCCAGTGCGACCAGCCCGAGCACGCCCGACATCAACACCGCGCGATCCCGGGAGATCTTCTCGGCATCGCGGATCTGTTCCACCGCCTGCTTGTGATACGCAATCAGCGTGGCGCGCAGCTCGCTGAAAGCCTGGCCCAACGGTTCGTCGACGCTGAGGCTGCGTGCCGGCGATGCGGCGGCCTTCAGTTGCTGGAGAAAATCCTGGTACTTGGCATTGGCCCTGGAAAACTCCTGTTCGTTGTCACTGAACTGGCTTTCATGCTGCATGCCTTCATCGAGCAACTGCTGGAACTGCGCCTGCAGGTCCGCCAGGACCCGTGGGTCGCTGCCGTCGTCGAGGAGCTGGGTCAACTGTTCGCTGAGGTTCTGCCGCAGCTTCAGGCCCATGTCGAGGACGAAGGTATTGTTGCGAATCATCGTCTGCTGCGAGCTGGCCATCTGCTGGACGCTCACCAGGCTCAGCAACAGGCCGAGCAGTGCCACGGTGATCAGCGCGGAAATGCTGAGAAACAGCCGTGTCCGCAGCTTCATCGCCCATCTCATAGGTTGTACTGCTTGCGCTTGCGATACAGGGTCGAGGCGTCGATGCCGAGGGTCTTGGCCGCCTGGTCGAGGGTATCGCTGGTGGCCAGCACCGCGCCGATGTGTGCCCGCTCCAGTTCATCCAGGCTCAATGCCGCGCCGATGCGCGGGGCGTTGCTGGCCGGCTGTTCGGCCATGCCGAGGTGGCTGACTTCGACCTTCTCCTGGGCGCAGATGATACTGGCCCGTTCGATGACGTTGCGCAGCTCGCGAATGTTCCCCGGCCAGCGGTAATTGAGCAGCGCGGTGCGGGCTTCGTCGCTGAAGGCACGGGCCGGGCGCGAGTACTCCTTGACGAAACGGGCGAGGAAGCGCTCGGCCAGGGTCAGGATGTCTTCGCTGCGCTCGCGCAACGGCGGCAGGTGGAGGGTAATGACGTTGAGGCGATAGAGCAGGTCTTCGCGGAAGCGGCCTTCGCGGACCATGTCCTCGAGGTTGAGGTTGGTCGCGGCGAGAATGCGCACGTCGGCGCGGCGTGTCACCGGGTCGCCGACCCGCTCGTATTCCTTGTCCTGGATAAAGCGCAACAGCTTGGGCTGGAGCGTCAGCGGGAAATCGCCGATCTCGTCGAGGAACAAGGTGCCACCGTCAGCCTGGTTGACCCGGCCCAGAGTGCTTTCACTGGCGCCGGTGAAGGCGCCGCGGCTGTGGCCGAACAGTTCGCTCTCCATGAGTTCGGCGGTCAGCGATGGGCAGTTGATGGTCACGCAAGCCTTGCGTGCGCGCTTGCTCCAGCCATGGATGGCGCGGGCCAGTTCGCCCTTGCCGGTGCCGGACTCGCCGAGGATAAGAATGTTGGCATCGGTGGTTGCTACCTGCCGTGCGGTTTCCAGCACCACCATCATGGCCGGGCTGTGCGAATCGAGGCCATCCTTGGGTTTGCGCACCTCGCCTTCGAGGGCCTCCAGGCGCGCCGAGAGTTGCCGCACCTCCAGTTGCTTGGCGGTAGCCAGGCGCAGCTGATCAGGGCTGCATGGCTTGACCAGGTAATCGGCGGCGCCGGCCTGGATGGCATCCACCGCAGTGTCCACCGCCGAGTGGGCAGTGACGATGACCACGCGCATCCAGGGCGCGAGGATGCGCATCTGCGCCAACACATCGAGGCCGTTGTCTTCGCCAAGGCGCAGGTCGAGGAAGCACAGGTCGAAGACCTGACGCTGCAAGAGGGTCTCGGCCTGGGCCGCACTGTTGGCGGTGGCCACGGTATAGCCCTCGTCCTCCAGGCAATAGCGGAAGGTACGCAAGATGGCGGACTCATCGTCCACCAGCAGAATGCGGCCTTGAGGCTCCGGGGCTGACTCCATTTCCTACGCTCCTTGGGAATTATCTTGGTTAGTGTCGGAAAAATCGTGCAAGTTGCATGGCAGATTCTGATTCATTCTTTCCCTTCCATGCTAGCTCGCCGTTTTTCGTCCACTGTCGGGATTTCTGACGTTGAAAAACCGGCGTTTCACCATGCAAAAAGCACGACCGCCGCAGGGGGCATCGTGCAGGATGCGTTCCCAGGCCATTTCGGTCAAATCATAAGTTATTGATTTATAAGAATAATTTAAGCTGCTGAAGGCTGGCATGCAGGCTGCAATGACCCTTCCAGGTCATAACGAACATGCAGCAAGAGGAGCCCGGCACATGAAACGCACTTCCGCCGCCCTGGTGCTTATATCGCCACATCATTTGCGTCAGGCGCTGTTTCTTGTGCTGGCGCTGTTGCTGACCCTGGTCGCCGGGCAGCTTTATCACGCCTGGCAGGCCAGCAAGGTCGAAAGCCAGCTCGCCGTGCAGGTGGTGCGCATCCATGAAAGCCGCGCCGCCCCGTTGCAAACCACTCCGATCATGCGCTCGCAAGTGCTGCCGGCCGCCAGTGTCGATGACTCGACGCCGGCTCCGGTACAGCGCTGGGTCTTTTGACCGCATGCGGACCGGGAACGTTTCCAAAACAGAAGGAGTATCACCATGTTGAGTTGGGCCATTACCTTCCTGATCATCGCCATTGTCGCCGCTGTGCTGGGCTTCGGTGGTATCGCCGGCGCCGCTACCGGTATCGCGAAGATCCTGTTCATTGTCTTCCTGGTGCTGTTCGTGGCTTCGTTCTTCTTTGGTCGTCGCGGTCGAGGCTGAAGCCAATGAAAGGCGTGATACGCAGCGCCCTGGTCGCCGGCCTGTTGATGGCCGGCGGGTCGGCGGCAATGGCGGCCAATGACGGCCAGGTCCGGGCCAGTGAATTGCTCGGCACGGACCCCGAGTATCGGGAAACCTGGCAGGACGTGGTCAAGAAAGAGGAACGACTGCCCGATTGGGTGCTCAACCTGAGCGGAGTGTCCGAACTGCAGATGTCCGCCGTCGAGGAAGATGGCGACAAGTACCTGGTCGGCCCTCTGTGCGAAAGCGCCGGCAAGTGCTTGAACAAGCGTCTGATCGTCGCTTTCCGTTGGGATAAGGAAAAAGCCTACGGAATGCTGGTGGAGGTGCCGGAAGGGCTACCGGGTGACAAGTCGCCGACCCGCCATGCCGATTACCGTTGGCTCGGTGATCCCGACGAAGGCATGCAGGCCATGCTCAGGGAACAGCTCAAACGTGATCCGAACTGGTACTGAGGCGCGACCGCGCGCGTCGGTGCCGTGACAGAAGCTGAACCTTTCCTGTGTTCAAGCTTCTATGTTGCGCCCTCCCGAGGACGGTGGGTGCATGACCAGGGGGCCGGGCAGCTCTGATCGATGCAGTTCGGAGCAGCCTAGGGGTACAAGGAGTGCCTCCGTCGAGGGCCGGGTCAGGAAAGCAAATGCCGGGATCAGTCAGTCGGGGGTGTTCCGTGAATGGAAGATCCTGACCGGGCTGTCCCGGCAGCACCTTGTCCCGACAAATGGCAAATCTGCCATCCGTTCGTCTGTCGACGTAAATTTTTTTGTCAATTTTCCTACATCATCGAACGGCTTTTTCACCCATTCGGATTGTCGAACGCTGATAGCGTCCATCCATTAAACATCCTGTGAATCTGCCGAAATATGGCGGATCGGTCCTATTCGGGATTCCGAACATCTTGCGAAAAACCCCTTCCGACGCTTGATTTCTGCTCAAAATCTCATGCCGATTCGGCATGGGATACTCGTTTCCGGCATTAGACTGCTCCCCCTCCCGCCTGAATAGTTGCGCCTTTTTTCGCCAGCAAGCGACCGTCCCGGTTCGTTGGCAGCAACCTTCTGCGGTGCCTTTGACTGTTGCCGAAGAAGTCTCCGGATTGGCTAGAAGCCGCTCTGGAACGCCGGTTACAGCGCAATGCCCGTGTCCACTTGAACAAAAAGGTAAAGACATGAAGAAGGCAAAACTGAGCCTCGCCTGGCAGATCCTTATCGGTCTGGTACTGGGTATCGCCATCGGCGCCTTGCTGAATCATTTCAGTGCAGAAAAGGCATGGTGGATCAGCAACGTGCTGCAGCCCGCCGGTGACATCTTCATTCGCCTGATCAAGATGATCGTCATCCCGATCGTGATTTCGTCGCTGATCGTGGGTATCGCCGGGGTTGGCGATGCGAAAAAACTTGGCAGTATCGGCCTCAAGACCATCATCTATTTCGAGGTGGTGACCACCATCGCCATCGTCGTCGGCCTGGTCCTGGCCAACCTGTTCCACCCGGGCGCCGGCATCGACATGAGCACCCTGGGCACCGTGGATATCTCCAAGTACCAGGCCACAGCGGCCGAGGTGCAGCACGAGCATGCGTTCATCGAAACCATCCTCAACCTGATCCCGTCGAACATCTTCGCGGCGCTGATGCGCGGTGAAATGCTGCCGATCATCTTCTTCTCGGTACTGTTCGGCCTGGGCCTGTCGAGCCTCAACGCGGACATCCGCGACCCGCTGGTCAAGACCTTCCAGGGCGTTTCCGAAGCCATGTTCAAGGTCACCCACATGATCATGAACTACGCCCCTATCGGCGTATTCGCGCTGATCGCCGTGACGGTCGCCAACTTCGGCTTCGCCTCGCTGCTGCCGCTGGCCAAGCTGGTGTTGCTGGTGTACTTCGCCATCGCCTTCTTCGCCTTCATGGTGCTGGGCCTGGTGGCGCGGCTGTTCGGCTTCTCGATCATCAAGCTGATGCGCATCTTCAAGGACGAACTGGTCCTGGCCTACTCCACCGCAAGCTCTGAAACCGTGCTGCCGCGGGTCATCGAGAAGATGGAAGCCTACGGTGCGCCAAAGGCCATCTGCAGCTTCGTGGTGCCGACCGGCTACTCCTTCAACCTCGACGGTTCCACCCTGTACCAGAGCATCGCGGCGATCTTCATTGCCCAGCTGTACGGCATCGACCTATCGATCAGCCAGCAACTGCTGCTGGTGCTGACCCTGATGGTCACGTCGAAAGGTATCGCCGGCGTGCCGGGCGTGTCCTTCGTGGTACTGCTGGCGACCCTGGGCAGTGTCGGCATTCCGCTGGAAGGCCTGGCCTTCATCGCCGGTGTCGACCGCATCATGGACATGGCGCGTACCGCCCTGAACGTGATCGGCAATGCCCTGGCGGTGCTGGTGATCGCTCGTTGGGAAGGCATGTACGACGCCGAAAAAGGCCAGAAGTACTGGAACTCCCTGCCACACTGGCGCAGCAAGGAAGCGGCGGTGGCGGGCAAGACCGTCAACTCCTGAGTCCTGTACCGCGCCGAATGAAAAAGCCCCGCATTGTCGGGGCTTTTTCACATCCAGCCGCCGCAACACGGACCCTGTGGGAGCGGGTTTACCCGCGATTGCGATGGTGAATCCACTACCGCAATCGCGGGTGAACCCGCTCCCACAGGGTTCGCGTCATGGCTTCGAGTGACGACTCCGCCTATCATTCAGCCCATCTTTGAGGGGAGTTCGTTCGGATGCTCAACGGCCTTTGGCTTGGTTTCTTCGTGGTGGCGGCCATTTCGGCGCTAGGGCAATGGCTGGTAGGCGGTAATGCCGGGATCTTCGCGGCGATGGTGGAAAGCATCTTCGCCATGGCCAAACTCTCGGTGGAAGTGATGGTCCTGCTGTTCGGCACCCTGACGCTGTGGCTGGGCTTTCTCAAGATCGCCGAGCAGGCCGGTATCGTCGAATGGCTGGCCAAGGTCCTCGGCCCGCTGTTCCGCCGCCTGATGCCGGAAGTGCCGCCAGGGCATCCCGCCTTGGGCCTGATCACCCTGAACTTCGCCGCCAATGGCCTGGGCCTGGACAACGCTGCCACCCCAATCGGCCTCAAGGCCATGCGCGCCCTGCAGGAACTGAACCCGAGCCCGACCACGGCGAGCAACGCGCAGATCCTGTTCCTGGTGCTCAATGCCTCGTCCCTGACCCTGTTGCCGGTGACCATCTTCATGTACCGCGCCCAGCAAGGCGCGATGGACCCGACCCTGGTGTTCCTGCCGATCCTGCTCGCCACCAGTTGCTCGACCCTGGTCGGCCTGCTCTCGGTGGCCATCGTCCAGCGCCTGCGCCTGTGGGACCCGGTCGTGCTCGCTTACCTGATTCCCGGTGCGCTGCTGCTTGGTGGCTTCATGGCCGTCCTCGCCGGGCTGTCGGCCAGCGCCTTGGCCAGCCTGTCGTCGATCCTCGGCAACCTGACCCTGTTCGGCCTGATCATCCTGTTCCTGCTGATCGGTGCGCTTAAGAAAGTGAAGGTGTACGAAACCTTCGTCGAGGGGGCGAAGGAAGGCTTCGATGTGGCGAAGAACCTGCTGCCGTACCTGGTCGCCATGCTGTGCGCCGTTGGCGTGCTGCGCGCGTCCGGGGCCCTGGAGTTCGGCCTGGAGGGCATTCGCCACACGGTGGAATGGCTCGGCTGGGACACCCGGTTCGTCGATGCCCTGCCTACCGCGATGGTCAAGCCGTTCTCCGGCAGCGCTGCGCGGGCGATGTTGATCGAAACCATGCAGACCCACGGCGTCGACAGCTTCCCGGCGCTGGTCGCAGCCACCGTGCAGGGCAGCACGGAAACCACCTTCTATGTGCTGGCGGTGTATTTCGGCGCCGTCGGCATCCAGCGCACCCGGCACGCCGTGGGCTGCGCCCTGCTTGCCGAGCTGGCCGGCGTGCTGGGCGCCATCGGCGTGTGCTACTGGTTTTTCGGCTGATACCGGCTGGCCTGGGCTACGGTCCAGTCCAGCAGTTGCGCCATGGCCTTGTCGGTCGCCTGGCCAAGGCCGGCGACCACCGTCGGCACGTTCTTGTCGCCCAGCACCTGGCGCACCTCGAAGCGCCGGCTGACCAGGATGCGCTGGGTGCGCCCGTCCACCAGCCGCGCATCCAGGCGAATCACCGCCTCGACGCCCTGCGCCGTGTATTCGCTCTGGAACGCCTGCAGCTCGCCAGCCAGCTCGAAATCCGATTGCAGGTTGCTGTCATCGGCGCTCAGGCGCGGTACCCGGCCGTCGCGCTGGAAGGCGTCGAGGATGCGATTACGCAACAGCGCCGGGGCCGGGTCGGTCCAGCGTGCGCCCTTGTAGGTGCTGATCACGTTGCCCTGCGGCACCACGGCGATGCGCGGCATGTCCAGCGCGTCGCTGGTGATCGGCTTGTTCACCCGCAGCGACCAGCTGACTGGCGCCGCACTGGATTGCGCGGTATGCGCCGGCAGGCGATAGACCTCGGCGTTCTCCGCCTTGGGCAGGATCGAGCAGGCACCGCTCAGGCTGATCAGCAGGGCCAGGGACAGACGGCTGGCGAGTCTCATGGCTCGAACTCCTTGCTTTGGTCACGGCCGAGCAGGTAGCCGCTGGGGTTGGCTTCAAGGCGGCGGGAAATGGCCTTGAGGGAATTGAGGGTGTCGCGCAGTTCACGGATCGCCGGGGACAGGTCGCGGAAGCCCTGGGCGCCGCTGTCGATGGCGTCGCGGTTGCTTTCCAGCATGGCGTTGAGGGTCGCGGTGCTTCGGGCCAGGGATTGCATGGTCTGGTCGGCGCTGTCGAAGATATCCGGCCCGCGCTTGGCCAGGAGTTGATTGGCGTTACGCATCAGGTCGCCGGTCTGTTGCAGGGCGGCGCCCGCCTGCTGGCCGAGGGTCGCCATCTGCTTGATCGCCAGGCTGATGTCCTCGCGTTGGGCGGAAACCGCGCCGGTGGTCTGCTCCAGGTTCTCCAGGGTGGCGCTCAGGCGGTTGACGTTGTCCTCGGAGAACAGCCGGTTGGCGTTGTGCAGCAGCAGGTTGATGTTGGTCACCAGGTCGCTGCTGTTGGTCAGCAGGCGGGCGATGGGCGACGGCGAGGCGACGATAACCGGCAGCTTGCCGCCCTTGCCCACCAGCGGCGGACTTTCCGGGGTGCCGCCGCTGAGCTGGATCAGCGAGGTGCCGGTGACGCCGGTCAGGGTCAGCTTGGCCTGGGTGTCCTGCTTGATCGGGGTCTCGGCGTTGAGGCGGATATGCGCCAGGACCCGGCGCGGGTCCTCGGGGTCGAGGCGCAGGCTGATCACATCGCCGACCTTGATCCCGCTGTATTGCACGGCGCTGCCCTTGGACAGGCCGGTCACCGCCTCGTTGAAGACCACCTCGTAGTCCTTGAAGGTGGCATCGACGCTGGCCTTGGCCAGCCACAGGCCGAACAGCATGGCGGCGGCGACCACCAGCACGGTGACCATTCCGATCATTACATGGTGCGCACGGGGCTCCATCTCACTTCTCCTTCAGCGCTGAGGCGGCATCGAGCGCCGCACGGCCACGCGGGCCATGGAAATATTCGTGGATCCACGGCTCGTCGTAGCCGGCCACTTCGTCGATGGGGGCGGCCACCAAGACTTTCTTCTGCGCCAGTACCGCGACCCGGTCGCTGATGGTGTAGAGGGTGTCGAGGTCGTGGGTAATGAGGAACACGCTCAGGCCCAGGGCATCGCGCAGGGTCAGGATCAACTGGTCGAAGGCCGCTGCACCGATGGGGTCGAGGCCGGCGGTGGGCTCGTCGAGGAACAGGATGTCCGGGTCCAGCGCCAGGGCGCGGGCCAGGGCGGCGCGCTTGATCATGCCGCCGGACAGCGAGGCCGGGTATTTGTCCGCCGCCGACTGCGGCAGGCCGGCCAGGGCCAGCTTGACCCCGGCAAGGTGCTCGGCATCGTCGCGGCTCAGGCCGGCATGCTCGATCAGTGGCAGGGCGACGTTCTCGGTCACAGTCAGCGAGGAAAACAGCGCGCCCTTCTGGAACAGCACGCCGAAGCGTCGTTCGATCAGCGAGCGCTCGGTCGGATTGGCCTCCAGCAGGTCCTGGCCGAACACCTTCACCGTGCCCTCGTTGGGCCGGCGCAGGCCGATGATGCTGCGCAGCAGCACCGACTTGCCGCTGCCCGATCCACCGACCACGGAAAGGATCTCGCCGCGGTACAGGTCGAGGTCGAGCTGTTCGTGCACGCTTTGTGCGCCGAAGCGGTTGCACAGGCCGCGCACCTGGATGACCGCCTCGCGGCCGCCTGCCGGGCTCACCAGCCCATCTCCATGAAGAACAGCGCAGCCACGGCGTCGAGCATGATCACCACGAAGATCGACTGCACCACCGCCGAGGTGGTGTGGGCACCGACCGACTCGGCGCTGCCACTGACCTTGAAGCCTTCCAGGCAGCCTATGGAGGCGATCAGGAAGGCGAAGAACGGCGCCTTTGCCAGGCCGACCAGGAAATGCTGCACACCGATATCGTCCTCCAGCAGCGACAGGAACATGGCCGGCGAGATATCCAGCGACAGCGCACAGACCACACCACCGCCAACGATGCCGCAGATCATGGCGAGGAAGGTCAGCAACGGCAGGGAAATCAGCAGGGCCAGCACCCGCGGGATCACCAGCAGCTCCACCGGGTCGAGGCCGAGGGTGCGGATCGCGTCCACTTCCTCGTTGGCCTTCATCGAACCGATCTGTGCGGTAAAGGCGCTGGCGGTGCGCCCGGCCATGAGGATGGCGGTCAGCAGCACGCCGAATTCGCGAAGGAAGGAGAACGCCACCAGGTCCACGGTAAAGATGCTCGCGCCGAAGCTGGCCAGTACCGTGGCGCCGAGAAAGGCCACCACCGCGCCGACCAGGAAGGTCAGCAGGGCGACGATGGGCGCGGCGTCGAGGCCGGTCTGCTCGATATGGGCGACCACCGAGGTCATGCGCCAGCGCCTGGGCTGCAGGGCCCGGCGCGCCAGGGTGGTGACGATCAGGCCGATGAAGCCGAGAAGCTGGCGCGAGTCCTGCCAAAGGGTATCCACGGCGCAGCCGATGCGCGCCATCAACTGGGTCAGCACCGGCACTTGCGGGACGCGGGGCGGGATGCAGAACTCGGTCAGCGAGGCCTGCACGCTGCGCACCAGATGGCGGCTGGCCTCGGGCAGTGCATTGCACTGGTCCAGTTGCGCCACCCGGGCCGGGCCCAGCAGCTCGACGAGCAGCGAGGCGCCGGCTGTGTCGAGCTTGCCGAGCCGGTCCAGGTCGATGCGGGTGGTCTGGTCGTATTGGCCACTCAAGGCGGCGATGGCGTGCTTGAGGCCGGCATAGTGGGGCAGCGTCCAGTCACCGTCCAGGCGCAGGCAGGCCGGGTTCTGGCTGGTATCGAGCGTGACATTGGCGGGGCTGGAAGTGCTGGTCATGGGCTGCGTCTATCCCTGGATGCGCCGCACAGCATAGCGTCACTGTGCCGCCGCTGCTTGACCGTCGTCCACAACCCGGAAGCGCAGCACACCGATCACCTGGCCGTCCTCGGTCAGCACCCGCACTTGCCAGCGCCCGACCGGGTTGGCCGGGAACACCTGCTTGTGGGTCCAGGCGCGATAACCTTCCTTACGCCCACCGTTGATGTTCAGGGCGATGCGGTCCACTTCTTTGCCGTTGAGTTGCCAGACGTGGTAGATCCGCTCGTTCAGCCCGCGCGGCGCCTTGATCGCGGTGTAGGCGTACAGCCCGGCGCTGCGGATCTGGCTGGCGTTGACCTCCCTGAGGCTCTCGCTCGGGGTGCGGTCGCGGACATCGGTGGTGATCGCGACCTCGGTCATCCACAAGGTCGCTGGCGGTACCCAGGAGCGCAGCAGCCAGCCGGCGCCGCCGATGGCCAGGGTCACCAGCACCAGGGCGATGGCGCGTCGCGCGGTATTGACCGGGAAGCTGCTGATCAGGCTGGGGAAGGACAGCAGCATGGCGACGCCGAGGGCGAGCTTGAAGCTCTCGGCGGTGGTCAGGTGGAGGATGATCGGCAGCGCCGTGAGCATCGCGGCGAACAGGGTCAGGGTATGCAGGGCGAGGAACAGCCAGCGCCGTGGTGCGACCCATTTGTAGTAGAGCGGGTCGATGATCGACACCAGCCCGGCAGCGCCGAGCAACCCGGTGAAGATCGCCTGGCCGCTGTTCCAGGTGGTGGTAACGAAGAAGAACGGCAGGACGAAGAACAGGCTTTCCTGGTGGATCATCTGCGTCGCGTAGCGCAACAGCGGCTGCGGGATCTCGCGCTTGAAGATGCGGGCGAAGAATTCGGTGAAGGTGTTTTCCAGCATCAGCCAGACCCAGCTCACCAGCATCAGGATCGCCACCCAGCTGGCCAGGCTCTCCTGGCGATCGACCAGGATGAAACTGCCGATACCGGAAACGAAACCGCCAAGTGCGATGACCCCGGGGTAGCGCTTGATCAGCTCGATGATGCGCTGGATGTAGATTGGCATGTTGGGGTGTTCGCTGAGGCTGAAAAATACGGTTACAGGATACCTTGGTTTTTGCCTGTTCGGGCCTCATCGCTGGCAAGCCAGCTCCCACAGGGTCCGTGTGGGAGCTGGCTTGCCAGCGATGAGGCCCTCAAGCCCGCCGCCGATACCAGACACCTGCCCCGACCACCACCAGCACAACCCCCAACACGCCGATCCAGAACAGTTCGTCATACCCGAGCAACGGCTTTTCCACCCTCACCCATCCGGCTTCCTTGAACACTTCGCGCATCGCCTGGTTGGCCTCGTCCAGGCTCACCCCGCGCAGCCGCTGCGCCGGATCGACGAACCTGCCATCGGCATAGCTGTTCAAGGCGCCCCAGTAGTAATCCGCCAGTGCGCTGTTGCCCTGGGTCGTCCAGGCTTCCCGGGCAATCGCCGCCGCCTTGACCCGCTCGAAGGTCGCCGGATCCAGCCCTTCCTTGCGCAGGCGCTCGATCATTGCCTTCATGACCTTTTCCGCGTCTTCCACCTGGTCTCGTTCCAAATCGGCATTCAGGCTGAGCATGCCGCTGTCGCCGAAGCTTTCGCGCTGGCTCCATGGCCCGTACGACAGCCCGTGCTCAAGCCGCAGTTCGCTGTACAACGCCCAGTCCAGGTAGCGCTGCAGCAGCTCCAGGGTTTCGTCGTGTTCGTTGTCCAGGACAGGTTCGAGGAACAGCCAGCTCAGCCGCGCACTGTTGCCCAGCACGCCGCGGACCAGGGTGCGATTGCTCTCGGCCTGGCGCGTGACGCCATCGAGCGTCCGGCGCTCGGCAGGCTCGCCGGGCTCCAGCTCGCCCCAGGCACGCTCCAGATAGGCCGGCAGGACCCGGTCGAGACCACCCACGACGATCAGGGTCATGTTGTTCGGCACGTACCAGCCTTTGCGGATTTCTTCGACCTGGTCCAGGGTCATGGCGTGGATATCGGAGCGTTCGGCGCACTTGAGCCCCAGTTCTATCGCCAGTTGGCTGCTGGCGCGCTGGCCGATGTCCTGGCGATCGAGCCAGCGTTGCAGATGAGAGTAATGCCCGCCGTCCTCTCGCTCGATGATGCGCTTGGACTGCGCCACGGCCTGCTCGTCGATCCGGGTGCGCTGGAGGATTGCCAGTAGCAGGTCGAGAACCTTGCGCTGGTTGCGCGCCGGGGCCTCGATGACGAAGGTGGTATCGGTGTTGCTGGTGTAGGCGTTCCACTCCCCGCCAAGGGCCTGCATGCGCTTTTCCAGGCCACCTTCGCCGCTGTCGTCGATCCCGCTGAACAGCAGGTGTTCGAGCAGATGGGGCAGCTCTTTCTGCTCGCACGGGAAATCGTCGAGGCCGACCCCGACCACCAGGCGGATCGACACATGATCCCGTTCATAACCGGGCTTGAGCAGCACCTGCAGACCGTTGGGCAGCAGATACCCCTCGACCTGGTTGCGATCGAGGGCAAAGCCGGGGGTACAACCCAGCAGCAGGCAGACGAATATCAGGCAACGCATGCAGAACTTCCTTGAACCAGGTCGATGCGGTACGGGGTCACGGTGAGTGGATTTCATCCGGTACGCTGTCGATCAGCAGACCGCCAGTGTCGTTACCCCCGAGTACCACATAGGCACTGCTACAGAACAATGAATTCAATCTTTTCATGTCCGCGATCAATTCCAGGTGCAGGGCGCTGGTCTCGATGCTTTGCACCACCTTGCGCTGCAGGCGGCTGACGTGGGCATGGGCCAGGCGTCGCTCCTGGGCGCGGAAGCGGCGTTTTTCCCGTAGCAACTGGCGCGCGCTCTCCGGGTCGGCGCTGAGGAATACCGAAAGGCCGAGGCGCAGGTTGGCCAGCAACTGGGCATGCAGGCCGGTCAGTTCCTCCAGGCCGACCTCGGAGAACTCGCGGCGCTGCGAGGTCTTCTGCTGCTGGATCTTGCGCAGCATGCGTTCGATCAGGTTGCTGGCCATCTTCAGGTTAAGGGCCAGCTCGATGATCTCGGCCCAGCGCTGGCTGTCCTGTTCGCTGAGGTCTTCCCGGGGCATCTGCGCCAGGTACAGCTTGATCGCGTTGTACAGCGCCTCGATATCTTCGCTAAGGCTGCGCATCTCCTGCGATACCGTGGTCTTGGTGCCCCGCAGTACGCCGTTCATGGCTTCCAGCATGCTGTCGACCAGATCACCGAGACGCAGGGTTTCGCGCACGGCGTTGGCCAGGGCCAGGCTCGGGGTCGCCAGGGCGGCCGGGTCGAGGTGGCGCGGGGCGGTGCGGCCATTGGTGTCCGGGCGGTCCGGCATCAGCCAGGTGCAGGCCTTGGCCATGAGGTTGACGGTGGGCAGCAGGGTCAGGCAACGCAGGGTGTTGTAGAGCAGGTGGAAACCGATCACCAGCTCCTGCGGACGAAAACTCAGGCTGTCCATCCAGTCGACCAGGGGGTGCAGCAGCGGAATGGTGATCAGCAGCCCCAACAGCTTGTACAGCAGGCTGCCCAGGGCCACCTGGCGCCCGGCGGTGTTCTGCATGCTGGTGCTGATGAAAGCCAGCAGGCCGCTGCCGATATTGGCGCCGATCACCAGGCCGATCGCCACCGGCAGCCCGATCACCCCGGCACCGGCCAGGGTCGCGGTGAGCAGCACGGCGGCCAGGCTGGAGTAGGACACCATGGCGAACAATGCGCCAATCAGGGCATCGAGGAGGATATCGCCGGTCAACGAGGCGAACAGCACCTTCACGCCCTGGGCCGTGGTGATCGGGGTGGCGGCTTCGACGATCAGTTGCAGGGCAAGGATGATCAGGCCCAGGCCGATTCCGACGCGACCAAGCTGGCCGGCGCGGGTCTGCTTGCGCGAGAGGAAGAAGATCACCCCGAGGAAAATCAGCAGCGGCGACAGCCACGACAGGTCGAGGGTCAGCACCCGGGCCATCAGCGCGGTACCGACGTCGGCGCCAAGCATGATCGCCAGGGCCGGGGTCAGCGCCATCAGGCCCTGGCCGACGAACGAGGTCACCAGCATGGCCGTGGCGTTGCTGCTTTGCACCATGGCCGTGACCAGGATGCCGGCAATGAAGGCCAGCGGCCTGCGTGCCATGTTCTGGCCAATGACCCGGCGCAGGTTGGAGCCGTAGACCCTCAGGATCCCGGTCCGGACGATGTGCGTGCCCCAGATCAGCAGGGCGACGGCTGACAATAGATTGAGCAGGGTCAGCATGCTGGGCCCCCTGTTTGCGGTGCCCCATGGGGACAAAATGAACGACGCTCGGAGCCTGGCCGTGAATACGGCGGTTTTTTCCAGTGCTCCCTTTAAGCTTTAGCCCGCTGAAAGCCATGGCGCCAGCGGTTTTGCCACGACCTGGAATGAAAAAAGGCCCCGACGGGGGCCTTGATTCAGTGACGGGCCAGTATTACTGACCCGGGATGCCTGCGCGAAGTTTCACCGCGTCGGCTTATTGCTCGCCCCGCTTTTTCGCAATGGCCGTGCGCATGCGGATGTTGATTGTTTCCACCGCCAGGGAGAAGGCCATGGCGAAGTAGACGTAACCCTTCGGCACATGTACGTCGAAAGCTTCGGCGATCAGCACGGTACCCACCACCATCAGGAACGACAGGGCGAGCATCTTCAGCGACGGATGCTTGTCGATGAATTCGCTGATGGCCTTGGCGCAGAGCATCATCACCAGTACGGCGATGACGATCGCGGCGATCATTACCGGAACATGGGACACCATGCCCACGGCGGTGATCACCGAGTCCAGGGAGAACACGATATCGATGATCGCGATCTGCACGATGGTGAACAGGAACTTGCCCCCTGCTCCGCCGGCCGGCTCCTCGTTGCTCTCTTCCTCGCCTTCCAGGCCGTGGAAGATTTCCTGCGAGCTTTTCCACAACAGGAACAGGCCGCCACAGAACAGGATCAGGTCGCGCCCCGAGATGCCCTGGTCGAAGACCACGAACAGATCGTCGGTCAGGCGCATGACCCAGGTAATCGACAGCAACAACAGGATCCGCGTGACCATGGCCAGGGCCAGGCCGAAGATCCGCGTGCGTTGCTGCATGTGCTTGGGCATGCGGCTGACCAGGATCGAGATCATGATGATGTTATCGATGCCCAGCACGATCTCGAGTGCAGTCAGGGTAAAGAGGGCAACCCAGATTTCCGGGTTGGTCAGCCATTCCATGTGTGTTCCTTCGAGCGTAAAGCGTCGCGCACCGCAGCGGCGCGCGACAGGTTGGTTGAATCCCGTTTACTTAGAGGCTGCTGAACAGCGGAAAAATTCCCATGAGCAGCGCGGCGAACATTATGCACAGGCAGACCAGTACCGCCCACTTGAGCGTGAAGCGCTGGTGATCGCCGAACTCGATACCGGCCAGGGCCACCAGCAGGTAGGTCGATGGAACCAGCGGGCTGAGCAGGTGTACTGGCTGTCCGACGATCGAAGCGCGGGCCATTTCCACTGGCGAGATGCCGTAGTGGCTGGCGGCTTCCGAAAGCACCGGCAGTACCCCGTAGTAGAAGGCATCGTTGGACATGAAGAAGGTGAACGGCATGCTCACGATCGCCGTGATCACCGCCAGGTACGGGCCCAGTGCATCCGGGATCACTGCCAGCAGGCTCTTGGACATGGCGTCGACCATGCCGGTGCCCGACAGGATGCCGGTGAAGATACCTGCGGCGAAGATCAGGCCGGTCACCGCCAGGACGCTGCCGGCGTGGGCGGCGATACGGTCCTTCTGCTGCTGCAGGCAGGGATAGTTGACGATCATGGCGATACTGAAGGCGATCATGAACAGCACCGGCAGCGGCAGCAGGCCGGCGATCAACGCGGCCATCAGCGCTGCGGTCAGGGCGCCGTTGAACCACAGCAGCTTCGGACGGCGGGCATCCGGGTACTGGGACACGGAGATTTCGCTGTGGTCGATCTCGTCGCCCGGCAAGTGCAGCTCACCGAGGCGGGCACGCTCGCGCTTGCCGTACCAGTAGGCGATCACCAGGATGGCGGCGACACCGGCGAGCATGGCCGGGATCATCGGCACGAAGATGTCCGAAGGGTCTACATGCAGGGCGCTGGCGGCACGGGCGGTCGGGCCGCCCCAGGGGGTCATGTTCATCACCCCGCCGGCCAGGATGATCAGGCCGGCCATGATCCGCGGGCTCATGCCCAGGCGGCTGTAGAGAGGCAGCATGGCGGCGCAGCAGATCATGTAGGTGGTCGCGCCGTCACCATCGAGGGACACGACCAGGGCCAGCACGGCAGTGCCGACCGAGACTTTCAGCGGATCGCCCTTGACCAGCTTGAGGATCTTGCGCACGGCCGGATCGAACAGGCCGGAGTCGATCATCAGGGCGAAATACAGGATGGCGAACATCAGCATCACGCCAGTAGGCGCCAGCTTGCTGATGCCCTCCAGCATCATCGGGCCGATCTTGCTGGAAAAGCCGCCGAACAGGGCGAACAGGATCGGTACCAGGATCAGCGCGATCAAGGCCGACAGGCGCTTGGTCATGATCAGGTACATGAAGGTGATGACCATGGCGAAGCCGAGGAAGGTCAGCATGGGGGTACTCCAGGCGTAGGTGCGTCGGGACGGGACGAAACGGACGGATCAGCGGGTTGGGTGCTGGGGCTGGAGTAACGGCGGGAATTGCGGGCGCAGGACGGTACGGAAGGACATCGGAATCACCATTGTTCTTGTTGAATAGGCCGGGCATCCTGATTTCGGGTGCCCTGGCGCGCCGGTCGTTTTGCCGGTGGTGAGGCGATGCTAAGGGCCTAAGCTTTCAGCCAGCTTTCGATGCTGAAAGCTTCCTTTTTGACCTCGAAAGCGCGACACGGACCC